>JAWOBZ010000080.1:0-99497 GCA_046484045.1 Thermoplasmata archaeon
TTTTAAGAAGTTAAAAATCGGAGAGTGATGATTGAAAGTTGGTTCCGCAGAACCATGTGGTTGGTGAGGAAAATTTTGTGATGATTGCCTACATCATCATGCTGGAATGCTGATTTACAATGTCGAACATGGTAAATCCAAAATTTTCTACTCTTTTTTCACCAACCCTTTCAATCATCATTTCGTTTAACTCCCTTGTATGTGAATAACGATTTTCATATTATTCCATCACAGAGTGATAATGCGAAAGGGGGTTCGTTATTATATTTTTTATTTTGGTAGAGGGGGAAAGTGGTGTAGGTGAAAATAGTGTAGGTGAACGTGGTGTGGGGGTAGGTCGGAGTGAAAGTGGAGTGAAAATATAATTGGAAGTAGAAGGAGGGGGCGACGGGCAGATCATCGTTCTATGGTGTCCAGGGGGCTTTGGATGTTCCTGAGGACTTTGTTGGAGACGTGGGTGTAGCGCTCCGTGGTCTTTGTTGATTTATGGCCTAGGAGTTTTTGGATGTATCTGATGTTCACTCCGCTCTCTAAAAGGTGGGTGGCGAATGAGTGTCTTAAGGAGTGGATGCTGACGTCCTTTTTGATGTCGGCTTGTTTGGCGGCTTTTTTGAAGACGACTTGAGCCGTCCTTCTAGTGATGTGGGTGCCGTCTTTCTGTCCGGGGAAGAGCCACGTCTTTGGTCTCATGGCCTTGATGTAGATATCTAGGGTCTGGGCGGCCTTCTTCGACAGGACGGTGTAGCGGTCCTTTCTTCCTTTGGCTCCGCGGATATGGATCGAGTCTCTCTCGAAGTCCAGGTCGTTCACCCTTAGATTTACCACTTCACTGACCCTCAGGCCCGCCGAATAGACCAGGGTGATGATCGCCCGGTGTTTGATGTTATCCAGAACTGAGAGGATCCGTGAGATCTCCTCCTTTGTGAGGATCTCCGGTAGTTTCTGTGATTTCTTCGGCCTTTTGATGTTGCTGGGAAAATTGATCGGTGAGGCTTCGTCGTAGTAGAATTTTACCGCGCTGAGAGCCACGTTGAGGGTGGACGTGGAAACGTCCTTTTCAGCGGACAGGTATGAGAAATAGAGTGAGATGTCATCGCTGTTCGCGAAATCCGGGTTCTTGTTGATGAAGGTGAAGAAATCCTCCATGTAGTGCATATAGGTCTCGATGGTGTCGTCGCTGTACTTCCTGGATGCCATGATGTTTCTAGCTTTGTTTAAAAATTCGGTGAAGTAAAGAGAGCGTTCTATTTTCAGGTCTTCATCTTTGAACGTTTCAACTATCGTTTCGACGACTTCCTGGTTCATGGGTAGTTCCCAGTATCTTTCCTCTGGATCCCACCTACTTCCGTCGATGGATTTGATCATGGAGTTGTAGGTGTCGTCGTTCTCGAAAGTGAGCTTGATACTATCGCCTTTTTCTATAGGGGCTGCTTCGACTAACATGCTTGATCGCTCATTGTCCATAGGGTCGATGATATATAAAATGAAAATCGGGGGGTGGGTGAAATTGATTCTGTTCGATTTTCCGAAAAAATCTTTATATCGACTCGATACTTCTAACCGAAGATGATGATAGATAATCCAGATGGATATTTAAACGATACACGGGGATACACGGGAGGCGATGGATGAATAGATGTTCTTTTGGTGAACGATGTGGTTCCATCTGGAGGCGTTTGAGCGGGTTACCCACCTCGAAGAAATTTGTTCTTATCGTGGTGGTCTGGGCGGTCGTCTTTTTACCCATGTCGGTGTACTACGCAGATCTTCATTCATCGACGCAGCTGGCATACTATCCCATCGAAGCCGCACAGGTGGATACGACCCAGGGAGATTGGGGCGTGACCACCGAACCCGTGCCTTATGACAACGGTTCCGACGGCAGACTCTATTTGAACGTTTCCAGTGGTGAAAGAGTGACCTTCAGGTGGGCGGTGGATGATTACACGGCGATGGTCCACATCGGCAGGGTGAACGTGTATTATGAGAGTTCATGGGGTCAGAGCGGTAGAGTTAGATTGAGACCAGCTGAGGAAGGGGATGACAGCTTATGGGAGGGCGAAAAGGAGTTCAGTCAGGATGGGCAGATATCGTATTTCTACAGGATGGACAAGGGAGATATCCCCAGGTTCGACAGGCGGGCTTCCGTGATCGCGGAGGGCGGTAATCTTTACGAGGACGTCAGGACGGGGCCGCCGCCGCTGATCAATTTCTTCTTCGTGATACCGCACGTGCTGGCACCCTCGGTAGAGATGGGGGGGTACTTTTTGTCGTTCTACCTTTACTTCTCCCTGTTTTTTCTGCTTGATGCCGTTCTTCTCTTTTATGCATTCGGCGAGTTGGGCAGGGGGAGGGCACTGCTGGCATCGCTCTTATTTTTACTCAATCCCATATCGCTTTATTCCGTATTTCAGGACGAGGGGATAATAGCATTCAGCATAATCCTGTCTATCTATTTGATATCGAGAAATAGGAAAAAACTGGCTTCCGTGTTCATCGGTCTGGGTGTGATCACCAAGATATGGAGCGGCTTTTTGGTGCCCGTCCAGCTGTTTTACCGCGATGAGATAAAGAGTAAGGTGAGCTACGTACTTATTTCAGTTATCACCGCCGGCGGGGTTTTATCATTGTTCTATCTATTGTGGGGTCACAAGGTCCTCTGGTTCGTCAAGTTCTACGGTGGCGGGGCGTCGAAGAGCACGCTCGGTGGGGTGTCCATATGGGCCAGGCTTGCTGAGTTCTCTTCCGTGTCCGGGTGGATGGTCAACTCGACTGTGGTGATCATATTCCTAGGTGTGCTGGAGCTTTTTATACTATACGTGTCCTATCGTAAAAGATTGGATGCGCTTGCAGTTTTCACCTGCACACTTTCCGTGTTTTTAATCTTCTATCCCAAGATACACTGGGAGTACTATGTGATGCTGCTCCCTGCGCTTCTGTTCTATGTTGTCCGCGACAAGCGCTTCGCACACATCTTCGTTCTGGATATGATCTTTCTTTCTGTATCCAGGGGTGTGAGAAATCTTTCGAGTTATCCCGATACGGGTTTACTGGTGATATCTTTCTTGGCAACGGCGGCGGCTTCCGCACTACTGCTTTGGGGTGTTTATCTGATCCTTAGAGATAAGGACGTTCCGAAGTTCAGGTTTTTATATGACTCCCATATAGAGCGAGGTAAAGGAGAGAAACCCATGGACGGATTGACATCTCATAAGAAGCTAATAGATAACGTAGACTGGAAATATCTGATAGTCCTGGATGCATGCAGATACGATTACTTCAAGAAATTCTGCGGGTTAAAGGGTGAGTTGAGGAAGGCGGGATCACCTGCATTTAAGGGCGAGGGGGCACCCACGTCGGTTTGGTACAGGAACGTTTTTACTGATAGATATGAGGACATCGTCCATATCTCATCACATCCCAGGGTGAATTCCAACATGACGGTCGAAGGTTTCAATGGAGGAGAGCATTTTGGCAAGATATACGACCTATGGGACAGTGAATGGAACGACGAGATGGGCACGGTGCTTCCGGAGGATGTGTGCTGCAGGGCCAAAGAGATAATATCGGATAATCCGGAGAAAAGATTCATACTCCACTTCATGCAGCCGCACACTCCATATCTGTCGCTGGGTCCGCCTTCGACGAAGAAGAAGAGAGAGCCTGAATCCAGAGAATCTCTGTCCAGGAAACTGAGGAACAAAGTGGTCGCATTGGCCAGAAATCTGATAGGTGATATGACCGCGGTGAAGATGATGGCCTTACTGGGGCTGCCTCCACTCAGTCCCATGGACGATGCACTTAGGAAGGTGGGCGAGGACGGTGTAAAACGGGCCTACGGTGACAATCTAAAAAGGGCTCTGTACGGTATTAAGGGTCTGCTGCGAGAAACGGATATGGCTGACGACGGTAAAGTTATCATCACGGCGGACCACGGTGAACTGCTGGGCGAGGACGGTAGGTACGGTCACGAGTTCGAGGGTCGGAAGGAGCTGGTGGAAGTCCCGTGGTTCGAATTAGATGGAGCTGGTGAAGAAAGATGATGGAACAGCGGGAATTGATAGAAAAAAGAGACTGGACCTTCCTGCTCGTGTTAGATGCCTGCCGGTTCGATTACTTCGAAAAGGTGAGCCCACTTTATCTAAAGGGGGATCTGAACAAGGTGGTCTCTTCTGCGGATTGTAAAAGGGGAGTGGCAACGTCGGAGTGGGCGAGATCTACTTTCAAAGGGACTTACAAGGATATCATATACATCTCGACGACGCCGCATATCAATTCCATAACGGATGTCAACGGGTTCAAGGCGTCGGATCATTTTTATAAGATCGAGGACGTCTGGCTCAAGGGGTGGGACGACGATAAGGGAACCGTCCTGCCGGATGTGGTTAGCGAATATATTTTTGATGCCGTAGAGAGGTACCCGGACAAGAGGGTTATCGCTCACTATATGCAGCCCCACTTTCCCTATCTTTCTATAAAGAACCCGTCACTGCCCAAGCAGAAAAACCCGAAGGCACACGATAACTTCAAGAGAAATCTGAGGAACTTCATCGGATCCAGGGTCAGGAGGACATTGGGAGGGAAGAGGACCAGGAAACTGCTCAGGGTTCTCGGACTTCCGCCTATGACGCCCATGCACGAGGTGCTCAGGAGGGACGGTCATGATGCGCTTTGTAAGGCCTATGAAAAGAATGTGGAGGAAGTACTGGGATCCATCAAAAGGTTGAATTCTAATATGGGTACCGGGGTGAAAAACAGGGGGAAGACGGTGATCACCGCAGACCACGGAGAGTACTTGGGTGAGAACGGGTTCTACGGACACTCCTTCCTGCCATATCACGATGTATTGAACTCGGTGCCGTGGTTCATCGTAGAATAGAACGAGCTTCGCTTCGATACGGTCATATTTTTTCTTTTGAGAAAAGGTAAATGAACCCGCCGAGGAGTGAACCTATTATACTCAGGAGCTGGACAAGGAAGGAAAGGGATACCGCCTGGGAGGCCGAGACGCCGACCGTGGCGAAGAAGAACATGTAGAGCGCTTCCCTTGCACCGAAGCCCCTTATGGATATGGGTAAGAAAAGTATCATGGAAGTCAGGGGTACGAAGATGAAGAAGTACTGGATCGGAACGTAGAAGTTCAGAGAGAGTGCCAGGATGTAGTTGGTGACGACCAAGATCGTGTGGAATATGAATGAGATGATCAGGGAGAGGAGCAGGGCTTTCTTTTTATATCTGTACTCGAGGATCGACCTGTAGAGCTTGGTGAGTTTTTCTTTAATAGAGAATGGGTTGTGGGTGCCCAGTATGCGGTGTAGGAATCTCTCGAATTTATTCGCAGCGGTGGTGTTGAACATCAAAATGGTCCCGATGAGCACCGTTGGGAGTATCACTGCGAAGATCAGTATCAGGATAACCTTGGGTAGATTCTGGAAGTAGATGATCGAAGATACGATGGTCAGGGAAAGCAGTGCTATCACACCGACGAACCTCTCCATGAAGACCGACGAGTAGGCTTCCACCTTTTTTTCCGCCCTCTTGGACATCTTGTGGGCTTTGATGACGTCCCCGCCTACGTTGGTGGGCAGGAACATGTTGAAGAAGTTGCCTATGTAGTACAGTTTCAGGACATCCAGGTAATCTACGTGGATTTTTTTGGCTTGGAGGAGTATCTGCCACTTCTTTGCACTGATGGCGATCCGGAAGACCCCTAGAAGAACGGTGATCATGAACAGGTATAGAATTACGCCTTTCAGCTGTGCCAGTATCTTGTAGGGTCCTGCGGAGTAGATGACGTAGATTATCAGAGAGAGGCTCAATACGACCTTGATTGCTTGTTTTAACTTATCACTTATCTTCCGATCCATGCATTTACCGTGCATGGTACGTGAGCGGATTATTTAAAATTGGCTGTTTGCTATATATTTAGGGGCATAAGAAAAGGATAATTAACCCCGGGTTATATTGTTAAGATATGTACGTCAGCGTGATAGGGGGAGACGCAGGCAGCTGCAGTGATATGGACTGCGAGTTCGCTCATGAACTGGGGCGGGGTATCGCAGAGTTGGGTGCCGTGCTCGTTTGCGGAGGCAGAGGCGGTGTCATGGAGGCGGCATGCAAAGGGGCCCAGGAACGTGGGGGTACCACCATAGGTATACTGCCGTCTTCCAGCAGAGAGGAGGGCAACGAGTACCTGGATCACTCTATAGTCACCAACTTGGGTATGGTCAGGAACAGCCTGGTGGTTCTCAACGGAGATATCGTGGTGGCGGTGGACGGAGGCTACGGTACACTTTCGGAGATCGCTATGGCTACGAAATATCACAAAAAGATACTGGGTCTGGGGACCTGGGACGTGGACAGCGTCGAGTCATGCGTCGACGTGGATGAGATATTGGACGAGCTGAAAAAATTCTTTGGATAGGTGATAATATGGCTGGGGTCATAAGTTCACTGTTGGTAATAAACCAAAAGTTTATTTAGCTGAGAGTTCAATGAAAAAGAGCCAACCGGTGCAGCAGATGGAAAAAAGAATAAAAAACAAAAAGAACAAAAGAACACATCATTCGGATGTGAAACCAGTGGGAGAGTGGATGGACCAGATCGATATCAACAGCACCAATGATATCCCGGTTCCCGACCTGATAGCAGATCAAGTCATAGGTCAGGACGAAGCGGTATCCGTTGTCAAGAAGGCGTCCAAGCAGCACAGGCACGTCATGCTCATAGGACCACCCGGAACGGGAAAGTCCATGTTGGCCCAGGCAATGATAGATTACCTGCCATCCAGTGAGATGGAGGACATCTTATGTTATCCGAACGATGAAGACGAGAACAAACCCAAGGTTAGGACGGTGCCTGCAGGCAAGGGAAAGGACATCATCCAATCCCACAGGAGGAGAGCTGTAAAGAAGGCACAGCAGAAGAATCAGGGCATGCTGATGATACTGGGTTTGATCATCGCATCCGCCATCATGTTATCCATATTCACCGGCAATTACCTTATCGTTTTCTTCGGCGTGATCGCCGCAGCCATGCTGCTGATCGCGCTCAGAGCGGGCAGCATGAGCGGTATGGGTGGAGATAAAGACAGAGAGATACCCAAGCTGCTACTTGGCAAGGAACCGGGAGATAAACCGCCCTTCGTGGATGCTACCGGAGCTCAGTCGGGTGCTCTACTCGGCGACGTTAAGCACGACCCGTTCCAGAGCGGCGGGCTGGAGACGCCGGCGCACCACCGGGTTGAGACCGGAGCGATACACAACGCACACAAAGGCGTTCTTTTCATCGACGAGATCAACATGCTCAAGATGTCGTCCCAGCAGAGCTTGCTGACCGCCATGCAGGAGAAGAAATTCTCCATAACGGGACAGAGCGAGAGGAGCAGCGGAGCCATGGTGAAATCGGAACCGGTACCCACGGACTTCGTACTTGTGGCAGCCGGAAATCTCGACTCGATCTACGGGGCCAGGGACGAACAGGGGAGATCCATCGGCGGCATGCATCCAGCCCTACGTTCCAGGATAAGGGGTTATGGATACGAAGTCTACGTTAACGATACTATGGACGACAACCACGAGAACAGGCTCAAGTTGATCAGGTTCATCGCCCAGGAGATAGACAAGGACAAGATGAAGATCCCGCATTTCAGCAAAGGTGCAATCGAGGAGGTCATCAGGGAGGCACAGAGGAGGGCTAATAAGAGAGGAGAACTGACGCTCAGACTCAGGGAGTTGGGAGGACTGGTCAGGGTCGCTGGAGACCTGGCAGTGGAGAAGAGGCATAAACTCGCACTTGCAGATGATGTCCTTGAAGCCAAGAAGATAGCGAAATCACTGGAGCAGCAGGTTGCCGACAGGTACATCAAGAAGAGGAAGGAGTACAGCACCTACCAGACCGAGGGAGAAACGGTAGGAGTGGTCAACGGGCTGGCCGCCCTAGGAGGAGACCAGGCCGGCATATCCGAGTACTCCGGTATCGTGCTGCCCATAGCGGCGGAAGTGACGCCCGCACTCTCTAGAGAAGAGGGTAAGGTGGTGGCCACGGGGAAACTCGGCTCTATAGCCAAAGAGGCGGTCCAGAACGTTTCCGCACTCGTTAAGAAATACACCGGCGAGGACATATCCAAGTACGACGTTCACATACAATTCATAGGTACCCAGGAAGGCGTGGAAGGCGACTCCGCTTCCATATCCGTGGCTACGGCTGTGATATCGGCGCTGGAAGGCATACCCATAGACCAGAAGACGGCCATGACCGGTTCATTGAGTGTTAGAGGACAGGTTCTACCGGTGGGGGCTGTGACCGCCAAGATAGAGGCGGCTGCCGAGAGCGGTATGAAGAGGGTCATAATACCCAGGACCAACATGAGGGATGTCGTGCTGGAGAGCAGGTACGAAGATGTCGTAGAGGTCATACCGGTGGACAACCTCGGTGAGGTGCTGGATAACGCGCTGGTGGGCGAGCAGAAAGAAAGACTGTTGGACAAGCTCACTTCCTTGTTGAAGATAAAGAGCATACCCATACCGACGGGTGAAAAACCGAGCCCCCAGTAGAAGGGGATCAACGTGGGAGCTTTTGACCTTTTATCGGATGATATCAGGAACGTATTGGCAGATCTGGGTATAGAGGAGGAGACCAGACCCCAGGAGAACGCTATACCACCTATTTTAGAAAAGAAGAATACATTGGTCATCGCACCTACCGGTATCGGTAAAACCGAGGCGGCCGTGCTCCCTATACTTGACAACGTTTTGAATGATAAAGGTGATGGAGGAGAGGGTAAAGGGGTAGATGAGGGTAAGGAGGAAAGGGGGAAGGGTTTCAAGGTACTGTATATCACCCCCCTGAAAGCCCTGAACAGGGACATGGTCCAGAGGATGAGCGAGTTCGCAGAGAGGCTGGATTTCAGGGTGGGGGTCAGGCACGGTGATACCAGCAGGCGTGAGAGAAGAAAGCAGTCGCTCGATCCGCCTGAGTTTTTGATCACGACTCCGGAGACTCTGCAGATCATGTTCACCGGCAGCAGACTTCGCAAGGGGCTGGAGAGGGTTGAATACGTCGTCGTTGACGAGCTCAATGAGTTAGCGGTGGACGAGAGAGGGTCTCAGCTTTCTCTAGCTCTAGAGAGATTGTGTATTCTCACGGGAAGGGAGTTCCAGAGGGTGGGTCTGTCCGCTACCGTGGGCAGTCCAGAGAAGGTGCTGGATTTTCTTACGGGGCAGGGGAGGGACGGGGAGATAGTGAAGACCGAAGTGGAGAAGACCAGCTGGATGCACGTGGAATATCCCAAGGAGAAGAAGAAAAAAGACAAAGGGCTGGCGGATAAGATGCGGTGCGATGTGCGGAAGGCCACCGATGTTAGGCGCTGTCGGGAGTTGATAGATGAACACGATTCCACGTTGTTTTTCGTGAATACCAGGGATTCAGCCGAGATACTCGCTTCGTGCTTTAACCTGTGGGACGAGGGGTATAATATCGGGGTGCATCACGGTTCCCTCTCCAAGGAATCCAGGATCGAAGTGGAGAACAGATTCCGGGAGGGGAGATTGAAGGCGCTGATATGCACGTCTTCCATGGAATTGGGTATCGATCTGGGGAACACTGATTTTGTTCTCCAGTATCAATCGCCGAGGCAGGTGACCCGGTGGGTGCAGAGGCTGGGCAGGTCGGGTCACGAAGTGGGAGGCCGGTCCGAGGGGACCGTGATATCAACGAACATGGACGATATCGCCGAGGGTGCGGTGATCGCCAAGAGGGCGCTCGAGGGTGAGCTGGAGGAGACCGATATCCCCGAGAAACCCATAAGTGTGTTGGCGAACCAGATAATCTCTACGGTTCACTCGGAGAAAAGGGTGGATATCGGTAAGTTCTATGATACTGCGAAGAGGGCTTACCCTTTCAGGGAGATGGAGCGGTGGGAGTTCGACGAGTTGATAGAGCAGCTGGCGGAGATAAGGGTGATCTGGAAGGACGATGACACGGACGAGATCGGTAAGCGCAGGTCCTCGCTGAAGTACTTTTACGATAATATCTCCATGATACCCGACGAGAAGACGTTCCTGATGAAGAACATGGCCAGCGGAGGGATAATCGGGACGCTGGACGAGAGTTTCGTTGCCAATCAAGTCGAGATCGGCGGGGTGGTTACCCTTCAGGGGAAGGCCTGGAGGATAATCGATATCGAGGACAACGTCGTGGTTTCCAATCCCGTGGGAGATATCGGTAAGATACCGGACTGGAGCGGAGAGGACATCCCCGTGCCCTTGGAGGTGGCTCAGGAGGTGGGGCGACTTAGGGAGAAGGGGAGTCTGGAGGGATGGGATGAAGAGATCATAGATGACCATACGAAGAAAAGGTTCAAAGAGTATATGGATAAACAAGATGAATTTCTGATGCCCACGGCGGAAAGGATCGTTATCGAGTTCCACGATGATACCTGTGTGATCAACTCGTGCTTCGGCAGCAAGGTGAACGAGACCCTGGGTCGACTGGTAGCGGCGCTTCTATCTACAAGGATCGGGGAATCCGTGGGTCTGCAGACCGACCCATACCGCATAATGATGAAGATCTCTCGGAGGGTGAGGCCCGAGATGGTCAGAGAGGTCCTGTTCGATACGGACCCAGAGCATGTGAAAGACTTGTTGAAGAAGGCCATGGGGAACTCGTCTTTTTTTAGATGGCGTTTCCTGCATGTAGCTAAAAAATTCGGAGCGGTTAAGAAGGACGTTGACTACAGACATATAAATCTGGATAGACTGATAGAGACCTTCGAGGGGAGTTCGCTTTATCGAGAGGCGGTGGATAAGACGCTGAGAGATAACATGGATCTAGGAGGGGCAAAGAGGGTGTTGGAAGGGGTCCACACGGGTGAGATCGATATCGAGGTTCAGCATGGTATATCCCCCATAGGTGAAGCGGGTTTGGAAAAACACAAGGAGTTCTTGAGCCCGGACAGGGTGAGCCACGCGGTGCTGATGTCGTTCAAAGATAGGCTGGAGTCCGAGAAATTGATCATGAAGTGTTTGAAGTGCGGGACCCGGAGAAGGAAGCGGGTGAGAGACGTAGATAAGCCTTCCTGCCCCATGTGCGGGTCGGCCATGGTGGCTCCGCTGAGACCTTATCAGGACGAGAAGATAGTGGATAAAAAGGGTGAGAAATTAAGCTGTGAAGAGAAGAAGAAATTGAAGGAATACTATAAACTAGCGGATCTGGCTAGGGTCTACAAGCACAGGGCGGTTTTGGCATTGGCCGCTCGGGGGGTTGGACATCAGAAAGCCGGCAGGATACTCGGGGATTATTACCGGGAAGAAGATGACTTCCTCAGAGCACTGCTTAGGGCGGAGATACTGTACGCTAGGACGAAACGATTCTGGGATTGAGTGTGATTCATTTCTTTTTACCTGCACCTTCTGTGATGAAGTAGATTATCACCGCTGCGGAGATGGCGATAACGGCTATGATACCTATGATATACATCGTGTTGTCGCTGGAGCTGCCGTTGTTTTCCTCACGTTCCTCACCGAATGCGTACAGCTTGCCGTCGTTTGAGCCGATGTAGACCGTCCCGTCTGAGCCGATGGCGGGTGAGGAATTGATCATGTCTCCGGTTTTATAGGTCCATCTCTCGTTGCCTTCTTTGTCCAAGCTATAAACTACTCCATTTGCATCACCAAAATAGAGGTTCCCATTTTTATCAAGCGCTGGGGATGAGGAGATGTAACTATCAACGGTAAAATTCCATTTAGTCTCTCCGTTCGGATTCAATGCATAGATTTCTCCACCGAGTTCAGTAACATATATTGTTTCATCCCGGCCTATAGCTGGAGACGCGATGATTCCAGAAGATGTGGATTTTACCCACTTTTCCTCTCCATCTTGGTCAAGAGCTAACAAGCGGTCTATGGTCCCAACATATATCGTTCCGTCTTCAGCAATGGACGGGGCGGAAAGTACTTGGTCAGCAGTCCTGTAAAACCACCTTTGATTACCCACATGGTCCAAAGAATACACATAATTATCAAAGGAGCCAAAGTAAATATTTCCTTCATCATCTATAGCTGGAGCTGTTCTGACATCCCCGCTTCCTGTCTCCGTTTCGGAATAACCTATAGTCTTGAAATTCCATTTTTCACTGCCGTCGGGGTGGAGAGCGTACAATCTATCGCTGTTGCTGCCGAAGTAAACATTGTTATCCCCATCGAGGGAAGGGGGAGATCTAATGGCCCCACCAGCGGAATACTTCCATCGAACGGTTTTACTAGGTGTAAGAGAATAGAACTCGTTGTCGTCCGTTCCAACGTATATATTACCGTTTTCATCAACACATGGGGTGCAGTAAACACCTCTCTCAGTTGTAAATTTCCACTTAAATTGACCGTTTTTATTTACGTTGTACAGTTCACCTCTCTTTTCTGATGGATAACCTTGTTTTTTTACTGAATTGATGAAGTAGATGTTTTCATTTGGACCGATTATTGGAGATGTGACATTTTCACCTGCATCGTAGACCCACTTAAGCTGGCCATCTACGTGAGAAGTGTCCTCAGGACTTCTGCCGGTGTTCTTGTTATCGTGACTGTAACTACTCCAGGGGAGCGCTGCGAGGGGGGAACTCGATAGTAATATTATTATAACGCACGTCAAACTGAAAATCATAACCCATCTTTTTTTCATCGTTATTCTCCTTGTTTTCTTGTGTTACTAGTTCAATGAAAGAGGGTGTTATTTTTATTTTGTGCAATTTTTATTTTGTGCAGTCTTCAATCCAAAAGGTATACGCTGACGACCCTGGAATTTTCTTTTATATTGACTCCCCTTTCGTTCACATAAAGCAGACATGAGATGTTGTCGCTCTCCGCCCCCTCAACTTATTATCGGAAGACATCATGCCACCGGCATAAAATCACGAGGGGTGCCTTATGTATTTTTTCATATCGAGTCCCGATAACCATTCGAAAATTGTACCAAAGTATATATATCTAAAATATGTGGTAATGATAACATGTCTTCTATACCATTATTAATACTATGAGGTTTGTTATATGGAAGGTTATATTGAAGGTAAAATTATCGAACGGAACAACGATGGGATCAAAGAACTTATGTCCGTGCCCTCCGTGGGTTACTTGACGGCGTGCACCCTTTTCGATAACGGATATGAGGATATCTCTCAACTGGAAGATATATCCGCTGAAGAACTCGAGTCCATACCGGCCATCGGAAGTGCGTTGGCACAGAGGATTTATCAGGATCTTGATAGTGGTAACTTTGGATCGGAGGGATTTATCAAGGAGATAAAGTGCCCCGAGTGCAAGAACATAATAGATTCATCCAGAGAGGCTTGTTACGAGTGTGGAAAAGCCTTCACATTCGACGATACTGGCATCATACTGCCCGAAGGTGAGATAATAAACAAGCCCATGGAAAAATTGTGCGAGTTGGACAAGAAGGTAATGAACGGCGAGGATGACGAAAAAGTGTGGTATGCCAAGGCTGCGATCTACGAGAGCATGGACTCTTTCGATGCGGCTTACGAGGCATACGACAAGGTGATAGAATTCGATCCTCTTTACGACCAGATCTGGAACGCCAAGGCGAGATTAGCGACTAAACTGGGACTTTTCGATGAAGCCGCAAGGGCTTACAAGATAGCTGTCGATTTCCGCTCCGAAGGATTATCCCATCAAGCCGTGGAGGCGGGTCTTGAAACCGAGGGAGATGAGCGGGTAGAAGAAAAAGTACAACCCAAAAAAGAGCACGATATAGATGTTAAAAAGGTAGAGGAAGAGATAAGCGATGCAAGGAAAATAGTTACCGAGTTCGATAAGGACACCGTGGGCCTGGAGTCTTTACAAGATGAGCTGGACGAGGCGGTAAAATCCAGGAACAAGGATGATAGAAAGAATGCCATCGATAAAGCACAATCCGTTGTTAACAAGGGCATCATCTTGAAGGAACTCAAAAAGATACTGGAGGACATCGATACAAAATTGTCTGTCATGGGGGAAGGTCAGGATATCGAAGTATATGAAGACCAGTACCATAAGATACGTTCCTTCGCTGAGGACGGTAAACTCAAGAAATCACTGAGCTACGCAGAGATACTGATAGAAAAATTGGAGAAGATACCTTCCGATAAAAAACTGGAGATGAAACAGAGGTTCGATAAAAAATTCGAAGTCGCCAAGGAAAAGCTCGGCGAAGCGAGAGAAACGAAGATAGATATCGAGAACATAAAGGATCTGATAAAAGATGCCAGCGATTTGGCTAAAGATGGAAAATACGAGGAAGGCATAGCCCTGACAGAAAGGGCTGAAGAGAAATTATCCGCCGTCCTCAACATAGGTAATAAACTGTTTGATATCAAAGAACTCTTTGTTGAGATGAAAGACCGGGGGATGGACTACTCGGGATACAAAGACGATATCCTTTCTGTGAAGGGTATGGCGGAGGACGGAAAATACGAAGAGGCCGAGGGGGTGATCGGTGAAGCCGTGTATATGTTGGAAAAAGAACTAGAGTTAGCTCCAATGGAGGTAGAAGAGTCCACGGAAGAAATAATCACCGGGAAAACCCAGGTCATCGTTGACGATTTTGAGGTGGAATCGGAGGAAGAGCCATTAGATGTGTCAGGGGATGATTCCGAGGAAGAGCCCGAGGACGGGTTTGAAGATGAGTTCATGTCCAGATACGAGAATATGAAAGAGTCGTACAACGAGATAAAGGATTCAAAGATCGACATCAGACCCCTTAAAAAGGATATCAAAGAGGTCATCCAAGAAAAGAAGGATAAGAATTACCGGATCGGTTTGGAAAAGATAGGAACCATAGAAAAGGAGATAGATACCGTCAAAGAAGTGAATCGATTGTTACTGAGCTGTGCAAAAACCGTCAACGATATCAAGGAGGAAGGGAATGAATACAGGGAGTACGTCGGTGAATTGAAGGAGATCATGAAGCAGGGCTCTGAAGGTGATTATGAAGAGATCAAAGACAGACTAGAATCTTTGCGGGAAGAGGTCGAAGACATTATGGGGGAAGTCGATGAAGAAATAGAATCGGAAGAAGAACTAGACGAGGTAACAGAGGAAGAAGATTTAGAGTATGAAGAAGAGGTGAAATTAGAGATAGAAGAAATCGAAGAAGGGGTGGTGGAAGAGAAAGAAGAGCAGAAGGAAGAACCGGTGTCATCAGTGTCAGCAGTCGACGAAGAAGAGTACACCATGAAGGACGTGACTAGAAAAATCAAAAAGATCAAGAACCTGATCGTCACCGCCAGGAATCACGATATAGTGGTGGAGAAGGGGGGTAACATGATAAACCGAGCCATGCTGGAAGCGAAGAACGGTGATTTCTCACGATCGACCCGCATCCTGGACGAAGCTCGAGAATGGATCAGAGGTGAGATGGAGGCGGATATAAGGGATAAGATACGTACCATCGAAGAAAAGATCGAGCGTGGAGAGGAAGGTGAAAGCAGGGCTATGGCGAAATCCTTCCTGGAAGAAGCTAAAAAGGCAGATGAAGAAGGGGATCTGATCAAGGTGTTCAATCTCCTTGCCAAAGCAGATGTCAAGGCGGAGGAAGCAAAGAGTGAGGAAGAAAAACTTATGGATGAGATCAAAAGTATGCAGGACATGGTAGAACAAACAAGGAAGCTCGGGATAGAACTGGAAGACAGTGAAAATATGATCCAGAAAGCGTTGAACAAAGGGCAGGAAGGAGAGATAGAAGAGAGCTGGGAGTATCTAAAAGAGTCAAAAGTCTTGGCAGAAGAGATCATATCCGAGGACCTGGATTCGATATTCAAGGAAGCTCAAAACGAGCTCAAGAAAGCCAAGATCAAAGGAAAAAATGTTTCGAAGGCCGTTTACCTGATTAAGAAGGCAAAGGAAGCCAGGAAAGAGGGTGATCTGGATGGATGTGTTACACATCTTAACGATTACGAAGAAGAGATGAAGGACTTGGAATAGGTGTGAGCTTTGGAGATCTCAGAGGATATAACGATAAGGGATAGGGAAGGTGTTTATTCACCCGATGACGATACGTATATGCTTTTAGATCTGGTTCAGGTAGAACCAGATGAAGACGTGCTGGAGATAGGCTGCGGAAGCGGTATAATATCGCTGCACTGTGCAGAAAAAGGTGCGTCGGTAACCGCATCCGACATCGATCCATCGGCGTTGGAGTTGACGATGGAAAATGCAGAACTCAACGGAATCGAACTGGAGGGTATCCTTCTAAGCGACCTTTTTGAAAATGTAGTGGGGACATGGGAGGTTATAGTCTTCAACCCACCGTACCTTCCTATCGATGATAGGATCAAGGCGGACAGGAGGTGGGATGGAGGTAAAGGGGGCGACGAGACCATACTGAGGTTTCTTAACGACGCTGCGGATCACATACACCCAGATGGCAGGATATACTTCTGCTGTTCGGATATGAGTCCCTTGACGGAGATATACAAGACGATCGATGATCTCTACGAGATAATCGAACAAAAAACCAAGGATTATAGATTCGAAACGCTTTACTGTTTCTCGCTGGCACCTGCCTTCGAGTACGTCGATATGTATTGAAAGGAAAGATCGATTTTTCGGATTGAAGCCGAGGGAAAATAAATATATATTCGGCCAAAATGAGTAGATTAAGGAAGTGTTATGATGGCGGACTCAGAAATCAGGACGATAAAGGAATTCGATTATAAAAGAAAGAAGGTAGAAAAGGGGTATTCGGGTGAAAGACTGTACGTTGATCTAACGAACAAAGAGATCGAAAAAAGGCCCGTGGATGACAGGATGAAGGATCTTTTTACTGGGGGTAAAGGATTCGACCTTTGGATGCTTTGGAATGCGGTTCGAGATGATACGAAATGGAACGATCCTGAGAACGAGTTATGTATCTCGTGCGGTCCGCTGGGAGGTTCCATGGTATATCCAGGCAGTGGTAACAGCATAGTTACCAGTATCTCACCGGCCACCAACTCGATAATCGATTCCAACGTAGGCGGTTATTTCGGCCCGCATCTGCTCTTTGCCGGTTTCGACGCTATCGAGATACAAGGTAAATCGAACGAGGAGGTCATCGTTTTCATAGACGGCATAGAAGGAAAGATCAGGTTCGATGAAGTCCCTGAAGGACTACCGGACGATTCCTACGGTATCTCACACAAGCTGACCGAGCTCTACGATCAGGCAGATCCCAGGGAGATATCGGTTGTTTCCTCGGGACCCGGGGGGAAGAACACCTACTTCGGCTGTTTGAACTTCAGCTGGTACGACATCGGAAGAGGTGAAGTTAGGTACAAACAGGCTGGAAGAGGGGGCACAGGCACGGTCCTTAGAGACAAGAAAGTGACCGCACTGGTCGTCCGCTCTGAAGGGGAGAAGAAGGGTATAAATCCCGCTGATCCTGATAGGCTGAAAGAAGTGGAAAGAAAACATGCGAGCGAGATCGCAACTTTGGATAAAACCCAGCACAACATGGCTAGGGTGGGAACGGCACACTTGGTCCCTATCATGGACGATTTCGATCTGCTCCCCACTAAAAATTTCCAGTACGGCAGTCATGAAGAAGCCGATAAGATCGGAGAGGACGTTTACAGAGAGAAATTCGATAAGGGATACGACGGGTGCGTACGTGGATGCACCGTACAGTGTGCGCACTGCGTGACGAATTTCGAATTGAAAACTGGGCCCTATAAGGGTGAAAAAGTCCTAGTGGACGGACCGGAATACGAAACGATAGCGGGCTGCGGCAGCAACTGCGGTATCTTCGACCCTGATCACATAATCGAGATGAACTTCTACTGTGATGCATACGGCCTTGATACTATCAGCGTCGGGACTACCACCGCGTTCGTGATGGAATGTGCGGAGAAAGGGCTGATACCAAAGAATATCATGGATGATGTTACTCTCGAGTTCGGCAGCAAAGAAGCGGCACTCAAGATAGTCCATCAGATGGCTGAAGGAAAGGGCTTCGGTGCTGAAGTAGGGAAGGGGATCAAGAGGCTCAAGGATCACTTTGAAAAGGAATACGGTGCGGACAGAGATCTCATGGACGACATAGGTATGGAGTGCAAAGGACTTGAGTACTCTGAGTACGTGACAAAGGAATCACTGGCACAGCAGGGGGGATACGGGTTGGCTCTCAAGGGGGCCCAGCACGACGAAGCATGGTTGATCTTTTTAGATATGGTCGAGAACTTTATGCCCACCTTCGAGCAGAAGGCGGAAGCGCTCCACTGGTTCCCCATGTGGAGGACGTGGTTCGGGCTCAACGGGCTGTGTAAACTGCCTTGGAACGATATCCAGCCAGAAGATAACAAAGAAACTGAAGAGCCCGCTAAAGTCATGAAACACGTCAAGTGGTACGCAGATTTCTTCTCTTCCGTGACCGGTAAAGAAGCTGGACCGGACGATCTGATAACCATGTCGGAAAGAGTCTACAACTTCCAGAGGATCTTCGCGAAAAGATTGGGCTACGGTACCAGGGAATACGACCAGATACCGTACCGGTCCGTGGGGCCGGTGACCGTCGAGGAGTACGAATCCAGGGAAGAAAGGTACGATAAACAGTTGAAAGAAGATGCAGGTATCGATCCGACTGGACTTTCCATCATGGAGAAGACAATCAAACTCAGGGATTACAGAGAGGATCAGTACGAGAAATTGATCGACTCAGTGTATAAGAGAAGGGGCTGGAGCGACAGAGGAGTGCCTACGAAGGAAAAGATGAAGGAACTGGGCTTCGGAGATATGGAAGACGTCATAAGTTTCGCTGACTGATGGGAATGATCACCCTTCGACGAAGTGCAGCCACTTCCTGTACCGTTCAACTTTTCCTTTCACGGCGTCCAAATAGACCGATTGTATCTTCTTTGTGATGGGTCCGATACCGTCTGAGATCTTTCGTCTGTCTATCTTCCTTATCGGAGTGACCTCGGCTGCAGTGCCCGTAAAGAAGGCTTCGTCCGCTATGTAGATCTGATCCCTGGTGATGTTCTCGATGTTGATCTTTAGGTCGAGGTCGGCAGCGATCTCCATGATGGAGTGGGATGTGATACCTTCGAGTACGTCGGCGATCTGAGGCGTGTAAAGTTCTCCCCTTCTAACAAGGAAAAAATTCTCGCCGGTCCCCTCCGCTACGTATCCGTTGGGGTTCAGCATGATGGATTCCACGCATCCGTTCTCGATAGCTTCGATCTTAGCAAGGGACGAGTTGAGGTAATTGCCAGTGGCTTTTGACTTGGTGGGTGATATGTTTGGATGGTGCCTTGCCCAAGAAGATGTCTGTACTTCTACGCCGTTCTTCAGCGCCCCCTCGCCGAGATACTCGCCCCAAGGCCAAACCGCTATGGCGACTTGTACGGGGCAGTTGAGTGGATTGACCCCTAACTGATGGTAACCACGGAACGCTATGGGTCGGATATAGCATGAGTCCAGACCGTTCCTTAGGATCAACTGGTCTATGGCGTCCATCAATTCGTTTTTAGTGTATTCTAAGGGAAGATGTATTATCTTGCATGAATTCAGAAAGCGTTCTATGTGTTCTTCCAATCGGAAAATTGCAGGGCTGTTATCCGTGTCGTAGGCTCTTATCCCCTCGAAAACACCCGTACCGTAGTGCAGTGCGTGGGTCAAGACATGTACCTTGGCTTCTTTCCATGGAATAAAATTTCCGTCCATCCAAATAAACTCTACTTCTTCCATGGGATTCGATTATTTTAGGTAGTTAAAAAAGTTTGGATAAATTTATTATGGTCGATGGGATGAGAAGGATGGATGATCATAGATGAAATCGACGGTAGATGAGAGGAGCCTTAGAAGGGTATCGCATATATCCACTTTCATGCTCGTTTTCTATTACTGGCTCCCTGAAGAGATGCTTGGGTTTTCAAACCTATATGCACTGCTATCTCTGACCGTATTGGTCGTGGTAGCTGATCTTATTAGGATAGCCTTCAACGTAGATGTTCCGGGGCAGAGGTGGTACGAAAAGGGGAGGCTCTCCGCCCTCGCGTGGGTTTTCATCGGTGCATCCATGGTGATCACATTGTTTCCTGCTTACTTGGTGATCCCCTCCATCTTATGTATGGCCTTTGTTGATCCGATATTATCCATTAGAAGGGAGAAAGAGAGAGACTTTACCTTCCTATCGATCTCTTTCACAACCGCTTTTTTCATCTTCATTATTTCTTTGCTTATGTTCAGCCCCTGGAACCTTTTCTTTGCATTCATTTTCTCACTTATGGCAGGGCTTATGGTCTTGGTTTCAGAAAGGCAGAGGTCCTACCATGTAGACGACGATTTTCTATTGGTGGTCGTACCTCCCTCGGTAGTGTACCTGGTGATACTGAGCCTGGGTATACCCCCTTAACAATATAATTCAGTCCACATATAAACCCATAACTAATAAATACGGGATGGAGGATACCAATCCATGGATAGGAGGATCTTGTCCGTAGGCGTCGTCATCCTAGCGATCGGCCTGTTCCTTGTAGTAATATTCTGGCCGTTGACAGGCGTGACCGGTGATGAGTTGATGGAAGATAAAAAGGACGGGGACTACCAGTCCTATACCGAAGGCGATAAGGTGAAGATTTACGGCACCATCACCGATGTAAGAGAGACGAATATAATCATAGAAAATTGGGTGACGGTAGAGATCGACGGTGATTTTACCTTCGTGGTCCCTGGAGAGGACAGTATCGATTTTGAAGAGGGTGATACCGTTTACGGTGAACTGATGCTGGAGACCTTGGGAAGTGGAGAGAACGCCTGGGAATACTGGGAACTCAAGGGCGATCTAAAATCCAAGCAGATGATGGACCTTGCTTTTTATGGCATCACAGGGTTGGGTGTCGCGGTCACGGCTACTGGCATCGTCAAGTTCTAGTCAAGGATTAACTTAAAATATCACTCATGGGGATGGGATATAATATATCATGGTATCTGAAGATGAGACTTTAGAAGAGCATCCGCACGATGACTGGACCGAGAGGTACAGACCTAAAACTTTAGAGGACGTCGTGGGTAATGCCGATGCAAAGAAGGCTCTACGAGAATGGGCTTTCAAATGGGAAAGGGGGAAACCGAAGAAGAAGGCCGTGATACTCGCGGGTAAACCCGGTGTTGGAAAGACCTCTGCAGCACTTGCACTCGCAAACGACATGGGATGGGAAGTACTCGAGATGAACGCGTCTGATGATCGGAATAAGGATGCCATAAGAGATATCGTGGGGAGGAGTGCGGTCGACGATACTTTTTCAGAGTCTGGAGAGTTCATATCTTACAAAGAAGGAAAGAGAACGCTGTTGATACTGGACGAGGCTGACAACGTCTTCGGAAAGGAAGACAGAGGCGGAATCAACGAGATAAAAAATACCATCGAAAAAACGGAGCAGCCGATAATATTGATCGCTAATGATTACTACAATCTCAGGAGGCGCTCCAGAGCTCTCAGTAAGATGATCAAGAAGATCGATTTCAAACCACTCACCCAAAAGGACATTTTGATCTCACTGAGGAGGATATGCCATTCCGAGGATATAAAATACGAGCCGCAGGTTCTGGGAGATTTGTCAAAAAGGTCAGACGGCGATCTAAGGTCAGCGGTGAAGGACCTGCAGAGTATAGCCGCCGGAAGGAAGATGCTGAAGGTATCTCATCTCGATGTTTTAGGGTATAGGAACAGGGAAGCGGATATATTT
The DNA here is from genome assembly GCA_046484045.1 of Thermoplasmata archaeon. Lineage (GTDB taxonomy): Archaea > Thermoplasmatota > Thermoplasmata > Halarchaeoplasmatales > Halarchaeoplasmataceae > CAZHUM01. Next base: position 21,716 of record JAWOBZ010000080.1, read on the forward strand.
CCGACCCTGGGGACGATACTGCAGGGTAGGGATATATTGGATGCGAAAGCTGCCACTGTCAATCTTAACGACGAACCTAGAAATGTAATCTCTTGGATAGACGAGAACCTTCCGCGGGAATACAAGGATCCAGAGTCTTTGGCGACCGCATACGATTATCTATCGAAAGCAGATGTGTATCTCGGTAGGGTGGTCAGCAGCCAGTACTACGGTTTTTGGTCCTATGCCAACGATCTTATGACCGCCGGTGTATGTGTTTCTAAACCCAAGGCTAAACGTGGATTCACCAGGTACGATTTTCCATCCTGGATAAGAAAGATGACGGCTTCAAAGGGCAGCAGGTCTATCAGAAAACGGATTTGTATGAAACTGGCAGAGAAATTACACACTACCACGAACAGGGTCAACTCCGACGTACTTCCATACTTCATCAAGCTCTTCAAGGGTGATGAAGAATTCAGGATCAAGATGGTGAAGGACCTAGAACTACGAGAAGAAGAGACCGCTCTCCTTCTCGATGAAGAAGTGTACTCTCCCAAGGTAAAAGAACTGTACAAAAATAAAGAGAAAGACGAAACCACAAGACGGGAGAAAGCCCCGGTAAAGAAAGGGAAAGAGGAGAAAAAGAGAAAGGAAAGTGTAGAGAAAAAAGAAGAGTCGGAGAGGGGGGAAGAAAAGGACGAGAACAGCGGACAGAAAGCGCTCTTTGATTTCTGAGATGAGGATATGAACGAGGATAAGAAAAAGATCTTGAAAAAACACGGTTATATCCTCACAGGGGAGGAGTCCGGAGCTAAGTTATGCCATTGGGTGGGGGAGAAATTGATCAGGGGACGTCCGTGCTACAAAGAGAAATTCTACGGGATAGAATCACACAGATGTCTCCAGATGTCTCCCTCCGTAGATGTTTGCAACCAAAGCTGCCTTTTCTGCTGGAGATACCAGGACTACGATAATAGGAAAGATGTAAAATTCGACGATCCCGAGGAGATAGTTGAGAAGAGCATCCAGGCACAGAGAAAACTCGTCAGCGGTTTCAAGGGCGACGACAGATGCGATAAGGAGATGTGGGAGGAGGCGAGAGAGCCGAACCAAGTGGCTATCAGCCTTGCCGGTGAGCCGACCATGTATCCTAACCTAGGAGGACTGATAGAGGAGTACACTAAGAGGGGTATGACAACGTTCTTGGTGACAAATGGGACGAGGCCGGATGTTCTCGAGAATCTGGACCCACTGCCCACACAGCTGTACATCACCCTGGCGGCGCCCAACGAGAAGGTCTACACGAAATTGTGTATCCCTAACTCAAAAGAACTCTGGAAGAAGGTAAATAGATCGCTGGATATACTCTCCACCTTGGACACCAGAACCGTGGTACGACACACGCTTGTCCAGGATTGGAACATCGGGTGGGAGAAGGATTACACGGACCTGATAAAAACAGCTGACCCGGATTTCGTCGAAGCGAAGGGATACGTCTTTGTCGGAGACTCCAGAAGAAGGATGAATCTGAGCAATATGCCGTCGAACGAGACCGTTAAAGGTTTCGCTAAAAAGGAAGCTGAAATTTTAGGTCTGGATATAGTAGCGGAGAAGGCGGACAGCCGTGTGGTTCTGATCGGGGAAGGGGGCGTGGACACTAAGATAAAATAAAATTTTGATTCTTTTAACATTTTGTCTAATAGTGCCGTAAAAATTTCGTTAACATGTACTAATCCAATAATAAATTAAAAAAAGTGATTTCGACGAAGCGCGAAGAATTGGTGTTTGTTTACCTGCCAAATCAGGTAATTGCGTAGGAGGTGATCCATCTGCAGGTTCCCCTACAGATACCTTGTTACGACTTAACCCTCCTTGCCGAACCTAAATTCGAACATACCGGCTGGCATGTCCTTATCCAAACTCAACTCGGATGGTTTGACGGGCGGTGTGTGCAAAGAGCAGGGGCATATTCACCGCGGGATGTTGACCCGCGATTACTACCGAATCCAGCGTTCATGAGGGCGAATTACAGCCCTCAATCCGAACTATGATCGGGTTTAGGGATTGCCTCCCTCTCTCGAGGTCGAAGACCCATTGTCCCGACCTTTGTAGCGCGCGTGTAGCCCGGGGGATTCGGGGCATACTGACCTACCGTAGACCTCACCTTCCTCTGACTTAGCGCCAGCGGTCCCCCTAGTGTGCTCAGTTCCTGGCGGAACTAATAGCAACTAGGAGCGAGGGTCTCGTTCGTTATCTGACTTAACAGAACGCCTTACGGTACGAACTGATGACGGCCATGCACCACCTCTCGGACATTTAGGCAAAGTCGTCAACTTGGCCCACATGTGTCCGTCGCCCCCGGTGAGTTTTCCGGCGTTGAATCCAATTGAACCGCACGCTCCTCCGGTTGCGGTGCTCTCCCGCCAATTCCTTTAAGTTTCAGCCTTGCGGCCGTACTCCCCAAGCGGCAGGCTTAACAATTTCTCTACGGCACCGGATGCCCGCGTAAGACTTCCGACACCAAGCCTGCATCGTTTACACCCTGGACTACCCGGGTATCTAATCCGGTTCGCGACCCAGGGCTTCGTCCCTCACCGTCGAGTCCGTTCTAGCTAGACGCCTTCGCCACTGGTGGTCCTTTTAGGATTACAGAATTTTACTTCTACCCCAAAAGTACCTCTAGCCTTTCCCGGCTCCAAGTCTGGCAGTCTCTCTGGAATTCGAACGGTTAAGCCGTTCAATTTACCCAGAGATTTACCAGACCGGCTACGGACGCTTTAAGCTCAATAATAATGGCCACCACTCGAGCCGCTGGTGTTACCGCGGCGGCTGGCACCAGTCTTACCCGGCCCTTATTCCGCCTGCGTTTTAGACAGATGAAAAGCCAACACTGGGTGTTGGCACTTGGAATCCCCTCGTCGTGGTTTCCCACAGTGTGAAGGTTTCGCAACTGCTGCACCCCGTAGGGTCTGGGTTCGTGTCTCATAACCCATCTCCGGGCGCCCTCTCCCAAGGCCCGTACCCGTCATCGGCTAGTGGGTCCGTTACACCCACTACTACCTGATAGGCCGCAGACTCATCCTTGGTCGCTAACACTTTCAGTCTCGGGGCATTCCAGCATCCGAGACTTATAAGGTATTGTCCTCAGTTTCCCGAGATTATCCCTTGACCAAGGGTAGATTGTCCACGTGTTACTGAGCAGTTTGCCGAGATCCTAAATCTCTCGACTCGCATGTCTTAATCGGATTCCAATAGCAGTGACCGCCGGCAGGATCAACCGGAATTCGGGAGTTATTTCAAACTCTTTTTGGCGGATCAAGAATCACCTTCTGTTCTTGAATCCTCGCAAAAATTTCGTCAAAGACGTAAATATAGTTGAATCCATCCACGTCTTTAACTGATAACGGACGACAAAACAGAAGTTTTGCCTTCCATTATATCCTGGAATCGGCAGGTAAACAAATTACACCTCTTCGCTACTTCGTCTGTCGGACCCAAGAGGTCACGGACTAAACCGGGTATCTTGGATCCCCACATTGTATTCTCCCCACACAAAGGCTCCCCTATTTAACTATTTGGGGGACCTGAATGTATCATGGATATCGATTAAATATCGTATCCTATGGGGACATTTTTGGTTCGGATTTATAACATGAGACGACCATCTATTTAAGGCTTACTGATTGAAGAAATTTTGATATTTTTTACAGAACGTCATACCGCCTACCGAAGAGATAGAAAGAGGCGAGTACACACCCTCCCAGCAGGAAGCCTCCGATGATATCCGTGGGATAATGCAGGGCTAAGAACAGGCGGGAGACCCCTATGATGATAGGTAGGAGTAACAGTGGAAGTAGTTTCCATAATTCTAAGCCTTCTCTAGCCTCGTAAAATAGGTAAAAATACAATCCTACGTAGAAGACGAAAGAAGCCGTTGCATGACCGCTGGGATAGCTGTAATCCAAGGGATGGAGCAGTCCAAAATCAGGTCTAGGTCTGCCGATGGCTATCTTAATGATCATGAAGATAGCTACAGAGAACAGCGTCATGGCGGTGAAGAGCATTCCCCGTCGTGGAAGCCGTTTGTAAAATAGATAACCGATGACGATAAGAGAGCCGGGTATCAAGCCGTAGTAACCGCCGAAAAAGGAGATGAAGCGCATCAAGGTATGATTGTCTTTCCCATGATCCTCGTACAGCGTCCTGGTCACTCTTGTATCTACATCATCCGATACCCCCGATGAAACTATTATCGATATAATTACGAATGATAAAAGTAGAATAAAGAAGATAATTTTGATCCCAATGATGGGGGGCTTTTCAAAACCATCGGGTTTCAATCTTTTTTCTTCCACAATTCAAACAAGATAGACCTATTAATTAAATTTCTTGTACTTCTATCTAAGGGGATTTTCCATTCAAAAGAATTAATTAGACACGACTCTATAGAACATCAACGAGATATAAGGTGTAAGTATGAAGACACTCATATGTAAAAAGTGTATGGAGGTCCACGTGGTTGATGATGACGGTGACTGCCCTTCATGCGGCAGTGGAGAGCATAGTACCTACGATTTCTCGAACAGCGAGGATAGACTCGAAAAAGAGACTGAAAGGGTGAAGAAGGAAAGAAAAGAGCTCGGACTGGACGGTTTGGTCGGCGGACTGGAAGCGGTGATAATAAACACGGAAAATTCGAGACACGTTGCCGCCGTGGAGGAACTATTGAGTTTTACCGGTCTGAAACTTCATAATTCTTTCAGAAATCCAGGACTAGACACAGCGGTACTAAAACGAGAAGGTTCCGCGGATTTTTTGGTGAGAACTAGGAAGACCGGAAGTAACCCCTTCAAGGCATACAACAAAGGACCCAAATCCGATCACCTACCCAACACGAGATTGGAGACCTTCATTTTCAAAACAGAATATCTAGAAGAGTACTACGATATCCAAGCTGGACGGGGAGTTAATTTCATGACTGACGACATCATCGAAACTGACAACTACTACTTTATCCAGACCATACCTTCTACATTCACCGGGAACTCTATGGGATTCATCGAATGGAAGGGGGAAAGAGGTAGTTACATGGATTCCAAAGATGAGAGCGTAGATGTGGAAATGAACAAACCGGAGAAGGAGTATCTAAACAACGTCGGATACCTCGACCACGTGGCCACCAGGGTGAGAGCGAAGGACCGGGACTCCGCCATCATCGAGTACATGGAACTTACGAACTACGATTTCGATTTCGCCATCTATGTCAAGGTTTTCAACTCGATAACCAACGTTGCCAGATTGACCGATGAAAAATTCGCCATGGTGTTCACTTCCGGTATAGCCCCCTACGAAGACGAGGCATCGTCCGGACCGACCGAGAGGTACATCCACAATTACAACACTAGAGTCCATCACATGGCTTTTAAGACCGATCATATCGACGACACGTTCCAAGCGATAAAGGAAGACGGGATGGACTTCCTGATCGAGCTGGTGGGCTCTCCGGGCGAAGGGCTCAAACAAACATTCACTACGCAGTCACCGAATACATTATTAGTCAACGAGTACATCCATCGCTATGGTGATTTCGACGGTTTCTTCACGAGGAGCAACGTTACAAAGCTTACCGAGGCCACCAAAAAACAATGACGAGGTTTTATAGATGACAAATATGAAAAAAGGAATATCGGAATTAATCGGTAAACACCAAGAGAAAAGAGAGAGCGGTATCAACCTGATCGCTTCGGAGAATCATCTCTCTGGACGGGTGAGGGAAGCACTTGCTAGTGATCTAGCCGGTAGGTACGAGTCCGATTACTACGGGGGTTCCGAGCATGCTGAAGAGATCATAAAGAGGACTAAGGAGTTAGCATGTGAGCTGTTCGGTGTAAAACACGCCCTGGTTAAACCGCTGTCTGGAAACGTGTGCGACCTGAACGTCATGTTCTCCTTCACGAATCCCGGTAACAAGGTAGCCATGCTGCCCTTCTCCGGTGGAGGTTACCCTCTGGGGTTGGGTAAATTCAACAGGATAAAAGTCCCACTGCCTTACCACGATAACACTTATCAGATCGATGTGAAAAGGTCGGTGAAGATCTTTATGGAAGATGACATCCCACTGACCATCCTAGGATCGTCTTACATCCCGTTCCCCCATCCAGTGGAAGAGATAAGTAGTTATATCGATGAATATCAAGGGGGTAATAAACTGGTCTTCGACGGTTCACACGTTCTGGGCCTCATAGCGACCGGTGTGTTCCAGGACCCGCTGGCCGAGGGGGCGAACGTTCTCATAGGCAGCACGCACAAGACCTTCTACGGCCCCCAGGGCGGTGTCATACTCACTAACTCGGATGATCTCGCCGACAGGATGAGTCAATATCTGGAGATCGATCTGGAAACGGGCATCGGCCTGGTCGATAATCCACACGTCAATAGGATCGCAGCACTTGGCCTCGCTTTGGAGGAGATGATGGAGGACAAAGATTACGGCGCCAGGGTTGTGAAGAATTCAAAGGCTCTAGCGGGGGCACTTGATGAGCTAGGAGTTTCCATGAAATTCGCCGACAGGGGATACAGCGAATCCCACCAGATATTCATCGACGAGGATTGGGATCTCACCGGTAAACTCTGCAGAGCGCTGGACGAGGAAGGTATCTTCATCGACAGAACCGGAAGGATAGGTACCGCAGAGGTCACCCACCGTGGTATGAAAAAAGAGGATATGCTGGAGATAGCTCAACGGATATCGGAAGTTTATCACGACTTGAAATAACTCGAAAAATTAAAAATGATTTTATATACGTAGTCACTCACAGGGGTAGGTGTAGTTCATGGCAGAGAAAATAGATATACCGGACGATGTAGACTCCATAGCACTCAAATTTTTAGACTTGAACGGCATGGCGAGAGAGATAAGGATACCACCAGACATGATAGAAGTTGCGTTGGAAGACGGCATAAGTTACGATTCATCCAATGTGGGTTTCACCGACGTTTCACAGAGCGACATGGTGGCGATACCGGACCCGGATACGTACAAGATCATGAATTACGAGAACGAAAAGCTGGCCGTCTTTTTGTGTAAGATGTACTGGCCGGACGGCTCTGATTTCGAAGGCGACCCCAGATATCTATTGGATACGACCATCAAGGGACTCCGAGAGGAAGGGATCTCAGTGCGTGTCAAGCCCGAGTACGAGTTCCATCTGCTCAAGGAGGGCTCTTACGAACCAATCGACGCCGGGCGGTACATCGACGGTAGAACCGGATACACCGGCATCATCGGAAAGCTGGCCAAAGTCATGAAAGAGTACGGGATCAGGGTCGAGAAGATACACCACGAAGTCGGTAAGGGACAGTACGAGATCGAACCGCTTCCATACGATGATCCAGTGAAAGCTGCCGACGAGTTCGTATTCATCAAGGAGATAGTAAAAAAGGAGGCCCGTGAGAACGGTGCCCACGCTACTTTTATGCCTAAACCGGTGGTGGGGGATGCTGGAAATGGGCTGCACATTCACATATCCCTCCTGAAGGACGGAGAGTACATGTTCTCTCCCAGCGAGCTCAATGAAAAGGCCAAGGGGTTCGTCGGAGGGCTGCTTCACCACGCAAAGGCGTTATCCGGCGTGTGCTGCCCGACCATCAATTCATACAAGAGGCTCGTACCTGGATTTGAAGCACCCGTCTACATCTCATGGGGTGGTGAGAACAGGAGCGTTCTGGTCAGGATCCCCGCCTACGGTAACGAGGAGGAGAAAAGAGGACGCGTCGAGTACCGAGCCAGCGACGCCTCCGCAAACATCTATCTGCTGTTGAACTCTCTGATAACCGCCGGTATAGACGGCATGAAAAGAGGGCTCGATCCGGGAGATGAAGTGAGGGAGAATCTTTACGATCTGAAGGAGAGGGAGATCCATGATATGGGTATCGACGTACTGCCGAACAATCTTAACGAAGCGCTCAATCACCTAGAGAGCGACGAAGTTATAGCTAGATCTCTGGGAGAATCACTGCCTTTCTACCTGAATCTGAAGCGGGAAGAGATACTGGAGTTCTCCAGGGACGTCACGGATTGGGAGATGGAAAGGTATATAGATTATTGATATCATCACAAAATGGAGGTATACAGATGGAAGAAGCGATCAAGGAAGTAGAAGGAGAGAAGGACGAACACGAAGTCGTGGCTTACACACTTAGTACTTGTGGATGGTGCAAGAAAACCAAGAAATTGCTCAAGGAATTGGGCGTAAAACACAAGTGTATAGACATAGACCTTCTATGGGGCAACGAAGGTAAGAAGATAAGGGAAGAGCTGGCTGAATACAACCCGAAGATGTCCGCACCCACGGTTGTGATCGATGAGGGAGAAGAAGTGATCATAGGATTCGATGAAGAGAAGATAAGGGAGGTTTTAGAAGATGACGAGGAGTAAAGAAGAGATGTTGGAGTACGTAAAAAAGGATGCAGAAGAGAACGGATACTATGTATGCCCGGACGAGGACCTGCTGGATGACCTTATCGAAGGGCTCGTAGAGAACGAAGAGAGGTACGGCTACGCTTCCTGCCCGTGCAGACCAGGGAGCGGTGTGAAAGTCTATGACAGCGATATCGTCTGTCCGTGTGAGTACCGGGATGCCGACGTAGAAGAGTACGGTATGTGCTACTGCGGTTTGTTCGTCTCCAAGGAAGTGAGCGAAGACCCGTCCAAGATGGGTTCTATACCGGAGAGAAGACCGGACGAGATAATAGATGCCGCTATGGGGGCTAGGGAGAAGAAGAAAGGGGGTGAACTAGATGAAATGGGTTTGAAGGGAGAGTCAGCCAAAAAGGATGAGAATGTAAAGGTCTGGAGGTGTACCGTGTGCGGTTACCTCGCTGCAAGAGAGGGACCACCGCCGGTATGCCCTATATGCAAAGCTAAAGCGGAGAGATTTGAAGAGTTCGACGTCGGTTAGTTTAAAAAAATTAGTAAAAAAGGAAAGGGGTTTTCAGAATTTTAATAGGTTCAGCGAGTTTATATCAGATCCAATTCTTTACCGAGTTTCTCGTAGACTCTCAGGATCGTGTTGATGTCGTCCTTGGACATACCCGCGTTGATCTGGTTCCTGATCCGTGCCTTTCCTTTGGCTACCATGGGGAACACGATCGCTAGACCGAATATACCTTCTTCGTAGAGTCTATCTGCGAGCTTCTGAGCCTTCCTACTGTCACCGACCATCGCCGGTACGATGGGGGTCTCGCTGTAGCCCGTGTCGAATCCCATGCTCTCCATCTCTTTCTTAAAGTAGTTGGTCAGGTCCCATAATTTCTTCACTCTTTCAGGCTCGTTCTCCACTATCTCCAGAGCCGCTATGTCCGCTGCTGCAACGTGAGGCGGGAACGCAGCGCTCAAGAGCCAACTACGTGATGTATTGTAAGCGTACTTTACAAGATATTCCGTGCCAGCCAGCATACCTCCAAAGCCTCCGAATGCCTTGGAGAACGTTCCCATCTGGAAGTCGATCTTATCCTCTATGTCGAATTCCTTGGCGATACCGTGGCCGCCTCCCAGGACTCCTTCTCCGTGTGCATCGTCAACGTATGTCATGGCACCGTACTCGTCCGCTAGCTTCTGGATCTCTCCCATCTTGGCGATGTCGCCGTCCATGCTGAAAACGCCGTCGGTTATGACTATTCCTCTTCGATATCCTTCATCTTCCGCTTCTTTCAGGCACTTCTCTAGTTCACCCATATCCGAGTGGCCGTAGATCATCTTGTCTGCTTTTGACAGCCGAACGCCGTCTATGATACTGCCGTGATTGAGCTCGTCGGAAATCAATACGTCCTCTTTACCAACAAGCTGTGGTATAAGGCCCGCGTTCACTGCGAATCCGGTTTGGTATGTCATCCCGGCTTCGGTGTTCTTGAAATCTGCGATCTTGTCCCAGAGTTCCTCGTGGATATCCATCGTTCCCGCGATGGACCAATCCGACCCTGCACCAGCGCCGTACTTTTTTACCGCTTCGATAGCGGCTTCTTTCAGTTTCGGATGGTTAGCCAAGTCCAGGTAGTTGTTTGACGCCAGCATGATACACTCTTTACCGTCAACAGTCACGTGAGGTTTGGACGGACCGTTTAAGTCTCTTATCTTCCATGTCAGTCCTTCCTCTTTCATCCTGTGGTATTCCCTTTCTAGAAATTCCGTTTTCTCTTTCATCTTATCTTCTCCGTGGATCGTATTATTCGTATTATTTTTATCTCCCCTTGTAGGGATTTGTAACGTTAGTAGAAAAATACTTCGTACTTAATTCTTTCTCACGAATCGTTTTTTTCTCCCCATCCCCCTCCACCTGGTGTTTTTATGATCAGGGCGTCTCCAGCCTTAACATCCCTGCTAACCCGGCTTCCCAATAGGATCTTTTCACCGCTTGAGAGTAAAATGTTCTCTCCTCGTTTACCGTTCCCTCCACCTTTCATCCCTTTGGGTTCGTGCTCCCTCCTCTCGGATTGTATGGATAGATGGCAGTCTTCCAAGAACTCTATCTCTTTGACTATACCATCTCCTCCTTTGTATCTCCCGGCTCCGCCGGAACCCTTCCTAAGTCTGTACTGTTTTACCCTGAGAGGATACTCGTTCTCCACGGATTCGATAGGCGTGTTCTGGGTGTTGGTCATGTGCACGTGGACACCGTCTTCCCCACCTCCCCTCCAATAAGCTCCGGCTCCGCCACCGATGGTCTCGTAGAAGGTGAAATTATCGTTTCCGATGGTGACGTTGTTCATGGTGCCTTGGGATTCTGCGGGTATCGTATCTGGAAGTACTTGTCGCAGGCATTTTAGAATGAGTTCGACGACTCTCTGCGACGTCTCCACGTTTCCGGAAGATACGGCGGCAGGCGGCTCTGGATTGAGTACGGTCCCCTTGGGAATATCGATGCTTATCGGTTCGTAACATCCGGCGGTTATAGGGATATCATCCGGTATCAAGCACCTCAGTACATAGTAAACGGCGGAGTGGGTGACCGGCGCGGGGGCATTGATGTTACCCTGGACCTGTGGGTGTGTTCCTTGAAAATCAAATCTCATCGCGTCCCCCTCCTTTTTCATACTCAGGTGGAGTTCGACCGGTTCCTTCCACTCCATGACATCCATCTCTTTTACATCGAAGTCCTGCATCCCTTTGATGGCCTCCCTTGTTCTTTTTTCAGAATACCGGATAACATCATCTACAAACTCACCATAAGAATCCAGACCGAAACGCCGTACGGCTTTGGTGAACTCACTAGCTCCGAGTTCGTTTGCACCCATCTGTGCTCTCAGATCACCTATCCTCTCGCTGCTGCACCTTAGGTTCCTGAACATCTCCATAACATCTTCAACTATCTCTCCCTTGTCCATGATGTGCATGGGCGGGATCACAATACCTTCATCCTGGAGGGTCTTGCTGTCGCCGGGCATGGATCCAGGTGTTTTCCCTCCTATGTCCGAGTGGTGTGCCCTATTGACAACGTATCCCAAAAAATCTTCACCGGACCAGACCGGTTTTATTATTGTGATATCGGGAAGGTGGGTACCCCCCTTGTACGGATCATTGAGTATTATCTGATCCCCCCGGGAAAGCTCACACCTTTCTACGGCGGCATCCAGGGCGTTGGGCATGGCTCCGAGATGCACGGGGATGTGTTCGGCTTGAGCTAACAGTTTCGCATCAGCCGAGAACAGAGCGCATGATTCATCCTTTCTTTCCTTTATATTCGGGGAGTAAGAACTCCTCTGGAGTGCCGCACCCATCTGTTCCGGGATGGAGACGAAAGCGTTCTTCATGACCTCGAGTTGTGTGGGAGATAATTCGCTCATGTATCCCCCTCCTTTTCCATGTACAACAGACCGTCCTTATCGACTCGCCATCTCCAACTGGGCGGGACCAATATAGTGGAATTAGAGTCCTCTATGACCGCAGGCCCTATGCCATTATCGTCGCCCTGCAGTCCCTTTCTATAATAGACTCTTGTCTTCATTCTACCCTCTGTGAACAGACATCTCCTGTCTGCAGGGTGCTCGACATCTTCGTATCCATGCGGTAGGATTTCTATACCGGTTTGCTTTTTCGACCTAACGTGAACCTTAACGACCTCTATTATCTCTCCTTCCTTGGAAAAACCGTACATATCCATGTGTTTCTTATGAAATCTGGACTCGATGTCCGAGATATCGCCTGTATATGTGAGATTGAGATGATAGCTCTGCCCTTTGTACCTGAGTCCCAGGATAATCTCTTCTTCCCAGCCCTCGTAGTGCGGTGCGATATCTTGGATGACTTCTTCTATCTCACTCTTGTTCGTCAACCTGGTGAAGTAAGTCCTGGTTTCATCCCTCACAAGATCTCCGGTCATCATACCGAAGGCGGAGAAAACACCGGGCAGGGGTGGGATTATCACCTGCGTGATGCCTAACTCATCGGCTAGACTTGCAGCGTGCAGAGGACCCGCTCCTCCGAAAGCTAATATGCTGAACTTTTCAGGGTCTAGACCCTTTTCGACCGTTATCTTCTTCATGGTCCTGCTCATGGTGGAGTTGGCTATGCGGTATATTCCGGTGATGGTTTCGTCCGCTGTCATGTCGAGGGCATCGGCCAGCTCTTCCAATTTCTCTTGCGCTTTGTTTATGTTCAGTTCCATCTTTCCCCCCACGAAGTAATCTGGATCTATGTAACCGGCGCACAACAGGGCATCGGTGACGGTCGGCTGCAGTCCTCCCTTCCCATAGCACACGGGTCCGGGGTCCGCGCCGGCACTCTGTGGACCGACCCTGAGTGCTCCGCCGGAATCTTTCCTAGCTATACTGCCGCCTCCGGCTCCGACGGTTACGATATCGGCCATCTCGGATTGTACGGGAAACGCACCTATAGTACCCTGGTCTTTCCATGATATCTCACCGTTGACGATAGAGCACATATCGGCGCTTGTCCCTCCCATATCGAACGTGACGATGTTTTTTATACCGGTGCATTCTGCGATGAATCGGCCTCCCGCCGCACCACCAGCGGGTCCGGATAGGAACGTATCCACGGGCTCAACTTTACTTGCAGTGTCTAGACCTCCGTTGGACTTCATTATCAAAGGTGTTTTGGGCAGTGAGCTGCTCAGTTCATCGAAGTAGTGCTTGACGATGGGTTTTAGATAGGCATCTATCAGCGTGGTCATCCCTCTTTCGTACTCTCTGTACTCTCCCGTCACTTCACAGGAGAGTGAATGTGGAACGCCGTACTTTTCCAGGATATCGCCTATCTTCTCTTCGTGCAATGGATTTTTGTACGAGTGAAGTAGGCATACCGCAGCGCACACCCCTTTTTGTTTCAGTGAACGGGCTAGATCGGTTATCTCGTTTTCATCTATCTTTTCGATAACCTCTCCATGGGGATCTGTCCTTCCAGATACCCCATGACAGTCTCCCTGTTCCAGAGGAGGCTTCTTTTTGGAAACGTGCAGATCATACAGATCCGGCCTCGTCTGGCGGCCTATGAACAGTATGTCTTCGAAACCACGGTTGGTGATAAAGGCGGTTTTTACCCCTTTACCCTCTAATAACGCATTTGTAGCCACGGTGGTTCCGTGAAATATGTCCCCCGTTATTTTTCTTCCATTTATACCGTTTACAACGGATATGGAGGGGTTTTCCGGTGTGGAAGGAACCTTGTAGTAGGAAATATCCTCTTCGATCATAATGAAATCGGTGAAGGTTCCGCCAACGTCGACAGACAATACCATGTTTTGGTATCCGAGCTAGATATAAAATAGTTGTTGATTTCTCGATGATAACACCAGTTAATTTAAATACGTTCGCAGCGGCCAGTGTTTTTTAATAGAACGTTTTACACGTCTCCTTATCCACATATATAGGAAAAATAGCATTGTAAAGGTAAGGATATAGCCTGCAGCTAGAATTCCTTCATGAGCCGATCCTATGGGATCACCGAAATACATATATTTTGATCATTTATAAAACTTCGGTAGCGATTGATTTCTTATCCAGTAAAATCTATTTTGGGGGCTTATATAGTAAACGACCATTAAACTTATATAGAAAGTCTACCTTTGTATATATGCACATACGCGAGAATCTTACATCACGATAATCACCCTCCCTCCCTTTTTGAGTGAGTGGAGGATTCACCACATCACTATAACCTCCCCCTTCCCTTTTGCTATTGATTATAGGCAAATTATAAATAACATCTTGATAGGATAAGGTTTATAACTGAAAATATAATTATACGAAACGGTGAAAGAGAATGCAGCCAGGACAGATGGGATACGATAGGGGAATAACGGTCTTCTCTCCAGACGGTCGGCTTTTCCAGGTGGAGTACGCCAGGGAAGCCGTAAAGAGAGGTACGACAACCGTAGGAATCAAAACAGAAGAGGGCGTAGCCCTTATCGTTGACAAAAGAGTTTCAAGTAAATTAGTTGAATCAAGTTCGATTGAAAAGATATTCAAGATCGATAGAAAGATTGGATTGGCAACCTCGGGACTCGTTGCGGATGCAAGGGTCCTCGTAGATCATGCCAGAGTTATGGCTCAGATCAATCGTGTTTCTTACAACGAGCGGATAGATATTTCCACTCTGGTCAAGAAGATATGTGATTACAAGCAGACTTACACCCAGTACGGCGGCGTGAGACCCTTCGGAACTGCGCTTTTGGTCGCAGGGATAGACGAGGGGGGCGCACATCTGTATGAAACCGATCCAAGCGGTGCTTTTCAAGCGCTTAAAGCCAACAGCATCGGCATGGACCGAGAGGAAGTCCAGGAAGTCTTCGAAGAAGAGTACGAAGAGAACATGAGTCTTGAAGATGGCATCCAATTGGCGATCAAGGGATTGGACAGGGCCGCAGAAGGTGATTTGAACCCTGAATCTCTCGAGGTCGCGATCATCACAAAAGATGCTGATTTTCACACACTTGAGGAAGATGAGATAGAAAAATACACGAAATCACTGAAGTAAAGGAGGATTTATTTGGGTAAAAAAGATTTTCAAAAGGAACACACCGATACGCTGCTTGACGAGCACGTGATCGCAAGGTACAAGTCACACGGTAAGATCTTTGAGATCTTGATCAAGCCCGATGCCGTAGAGAAATTTCGAGGAGGAAAAGAGATCTCCATATTAGAGAACATGCCGGTGGACAAGATCTTTACCGACGCAAAGAAAGGTGAAGAAGCATCCAACGACGATCTTGAGGAGATCTTTGATACATCCGACGTCGAGGAGATAGCCAACTATATACTTGACCACGGCGATGTACAGATAACCACGGAACAGAGAAGGAAAAGACAGGAACAGAAGATGAAGGAGATAATCAACAGGATAGTCCGCAATTCCATGAACCCACAGACGGGGACGCCACATCCACCGACGAGGATAGAGAACGCTTTAAAAGAGGCGAATTTCCATATCGACCCGTTCAAACCAGTAAGTATACAGGTAGAAGAAGTGGTCGATGAGATCAAAGCCCTTATCCCATTGAGTTTCAAGAAACTTTCCGTATCAGTCACCCTCAGAGGGGATTACTACGGAAAATTGTACAGTGACATGAAGAAGATGGGGACATTAGTTGAAGAGAACTGGCTCGACGATGGTAGATGGAATGGAATCCTCAAGATTCCAGCGGGCATTAAGGATGAATTCTTCGATATGTTGAATAATAAAACGAAAGGTACAGCGGAGTTAGAAGTATTAGATGATTGAATTGAATGATATAGAATGTAGGGATAAGATGAATAGATATATTTTGTGAGGTATTGTTATGAGTGAAAATAAAAGAGAAGTTAAGAGAGAATTACTCCTGCCAGGAGATACTATTGAGGAAGAAGACGTTAAACCAGGCAGAGGAACTTTCAAAGATGGTAACGAAATCCACGCGTCAAAGTTGGGCGTTAAAACATTTCGTTCAGGTTACGTGAACGTCGCCGCACAGAGCGGTAGGTACGATGCCAAGAGAGGTGACAAGGTCGTCGGTACGGTTACAGATGTGAATTCATCCATATGGATGGTCGACCTTAACGCACCGTTCCCGGCCGTACTGCACGTGAACGACGTTCCTTGGAGAGTAGAATTCGGAGACACTAAGAGTTACATAGACGTCGGAGACGCGGTCTTAGTAAAGATAGCCAACGTCGACGAGTTGAAGAAGATACAGATACGGATGGACGAAGAAGGGCTAAGAAAGCTCAACAGTGGACAGATAATCGAGATAGCTCCTTCCCAAGTTCCCAGAGTTATAGGTAGAAAGGGCTCCATGATATCCATGTTGAAGAAGTACACCAACTGCAGGATATTCGTGGGACAGAACGGAAGGATCTGGATAGACGGCGATCTAGAAGGACAGTATTTGGCAGTTCGCGCTATAAAGATAATCGAGGAAAAGGCACAGGTGGTCGGACTGACCGAGATAGTCAAAGAATTTTTGAAGGATGAAACAGGTAAGGATTTAGAAGAGGAAGAGGAATAAATAATCAGGAGGATTTATTATGGGTAGTAATAAAGATATTGAATTGATTGATGAAGAAGGTAACAGACTAGATGGTAGAAAATTTGATGAATTGAGAGAGATAACGATCGAAGCGGGAGTGCTCAAAAGGGCCGACGGTTCAGCTTATCTAACATGGGGTAAGAACAAAGTCATAGTCGCCGTTTACGGACCTAGAGAGATGCATCCGCGGCACGCCCAGGACCCGTCAAAAGCAGTGGTACAGGCGAGGTACAACATGGCCTCGTTTTCCGTTCCAGACAGGAAAAGACCGGGACCGGACAGGCGTTCCATGGAGATAAGTAAATTGTTGTCCGAAGCGTTGGAAGAAGTCGTATTTGTTGAACAGTTCCCACGCTCATCCATCGATGTTTTCATAGAGATACTGGAGGCAAGTGCCGGGACGAGATGTGCCGCACTCACAGCGGCATCGGTAGCTTTGGCGGACGCGGGCATACCGATGTCAAATATGGTCACATCCTGCGCAGCCGGTAAGATCGGAGGACAGGTCGTACTCGACCTAGGTAAAAAAGAGGACAACTTCGGACAAGCCGACGTTCCAGTCGGAGTAGTCCCCAGGACGGGGAAGATAACCCTTCTACAGATGGACGGCCACTTGACCGTCGAGGAATACGAACAGGTCATGGATTTGGCTATCAACGCATGCAGCGAGATTTACGAGATACAGAGAGAAGCACTGAAAAAGAAATACTCTACGAATCTAGAGGACTTCGATGAGATGGATGAAATACAAGAGGAGGACTGAGAACAATGAAAGAAATAATATCAAAGATAACAAAAGATTACCTATTCAGGTTGATGATGGACGGCAAGAGGATAGACGGTAGGGACATGCTCGAACACAGGGATATAAAGATTGAACCCGGATTCATAGGTACAGCCGAAGGCTCTGCTAGAATCAAGCTGGGCGATACCGATGTCATCGTAGGCATAAAGATGGACACCGGTGAACCGTTCCCGGACACCCCGGATAAAGGCGTCGTCATCACATCCGCCGAATTGATACCGTTAGCATCGCCAAAATTCGAATCCGGTCCACCGAGAGAAGATGCCACCGAACTCGCAAGGGTGGTCGACAGAGGTATCAGAGAAGGAAACGTAGTGGACGTTACTAAACTGTGTATTGAAGAAGGAGAGAAAGTATGGCTCATATTCATCGATATGCACATACTGGACTTCGACGGAAACCTGTTCGACGCATGCGGCATAGGTGCCATGGCGGCGTTGATGAACACCATAGTTCCTGCAGAGAGACACGAGTTGGGCGATGATTATCAGCTTCCGATAGAACACACCGTTGTTCCCACGACATTCACTAAGATCAAGAAGCAGATCATATTGGACTCGAGACTAGAAGAGGAACAGATCGCCGAAGCAAGGTTGACGATAGGTACCAACGAAGACGGAGACATAGTCGCTATGCAGAAGGGGCTGAGCGGTGTGTTCGACTACGAAGATACACTCGAGTGCATCAATAATTCCAGGAAGATAGGCGGAAAGATCAGGAAAATGTTGATAGAACTATCCAAAGAGGATAAAGTATAAATATATTCATTGTAAAACAGAGTAGACAAGGGGCGTCATCAAGATGGCTAAGAAGAAAAAAGTAGGAAGCACCGGTAGATTCGGAGCCAGATACGGTGTTAGAGTCAGAAGGTCTATCAGAGAGGTAGAGGATTCGCTGAGACAACATTACGAATGCCCTCGATGCCATCACGATAAGGTCAGGAGATTGAGTTCTGGGATTTGGAACTGCGATAAATGCGGTTTGAAATTCGCAGGCGGTGCTTATCGACCCAACCTTGGCAGAGAGATAAGGATGGAGGAGGAAGAATAGACATGTTCAGATGCGCTATCTGTAAAGAAAGGATCAAAGGAGACATCAGCACCGTCGGTATACAGTGTGAGAACTGCGGTGCAAGGGTTTTCTACAAAGACAGGCCCAACGTAAAGAAGGACCTGAAGGCACGGTAGTATGATGCGTGCCACCTTGACACTCGATAAAAAGCACTTGGATAAGAAGATGCTGGGTGCTTTGGAGCCCGAAGTAGAAGAGGGCATGAATCGGGTAAAGGCCAGCATCGAACACGATCCGCCAAGGATCTTGATAGAGGCAGAGGACAGCAGAGCTCTTAGAGCTGCTTTGAACTCTTACCTCAGATGGCTCGGAATAACTGACGAAATATCAGATAAATACGCTAGATAAGGAGGAAATATTATGGTAGCATCACAGGAAGAATTACAAAACGAAATCGCAAAGGCACAACAACTCCAACAGCAGCTGCAGAACGTTCTCTCACAGAAGCAGCAGATGGAGATCAAGAAGAACGACCTTGAAAGAGCTCTTGAAGAGATCAAGGACCTCGAAGAAGATACTCCAATGTATCGGAATGTCGGGGAAAATATTCTCATCAAGGTGGAAGATCGGGGAAAATTGATCGAAGACCTCGAGGAACAGGTCGAATCCACCGAAGTGAGATTAAAGTCGTTTTCAAGGCAGGAAGAAAAATTACGAAACAACTTCCAAGAACTACAAAAAGAATTGAGTGCCAAACTCAGTGGAGTACAACCTGGTCCACAGACCGGGGGATAGATGGGTTTACCCGAAGGGAAAAAAACGCTCTTCTTGAGTCATCAGAATGCAGACCCAGATGCAGTCGGTTGTCTGTATTTTCTACAGAGTCGGTATAGAGGAGATATAGGTCTACCAGACGAGCCCGATAAAAGAGGGAAGAGGTTGGCTGATTATCTAGAGATGGAATACACTATTTGTCCCTCTCCTGAGGAGTACGAGCAGATCGTGGTTGTCGATACTCCGGACCCTAAACAGCTCGAACCGATACCGATCGTTGAGGAAAAAACTACGGTTATAGATCACCACAGAGCAAATCTATGGGCGGGATGGGATGTCGAGATGATATATGAAGACAGGGGATCGTGTGCCGAGATAATCTACGAGATGGTCAAACCGAGAGATATGACGGAAAAAGAGGTCTTTGCACTCACCGCAGGCATATTGACGGATACATCGTACCTAAATCGTGCCGACGAGGGAACTTTTCGTATATTGTCAGAACTGTTTTCTCGCTCCGAGATAACCATATCCCAGGTTAAAAGAGAGCTGTTTAAAAAAAGGACCTACTCCGAGAAGATATGCAGGTTGAAGGGAGCCAAAAGGAGCTCTTTCCAGAAGGTCAACGGTTACCTTATCGCCTATACAAAAGTAAATTCATTCGAATCCTCTGCATGTGATATACTCTTGAAGGCCGGGGCGGATGTTGCCTTCACGGTATCTGAAAGAGATGATGGGATAATAATATCGGGAAGAACTCGAGATTCTATGCTTGAATTGGGGATGGACCTAGGAGCGATAATGAAGGTGGTTTCATCTGCAAAAGAAAGTGCCTCCGGAGGAGGACATCCCGGAGCGGCGGTTTTCAAAGGTAACTGCAACTCGGAACAAATTCTAAGAGAGCTCCTCGCCAAGGTCACGGAAGAGATAAAGAAGAACGGATGGTACCGGCGTAAGGATTGATATTATCTCTCCAAATTTTTCTGCAGTTCTTTGAGATTATCTGGATTGACTTCGAAGAATCTTCTAACTGGTTCTAATAACTCGGAGAGGACATTTGCTACACCCTGCTTCAGATCTGCTGGGTGCAGTTCTTCGTTGACGTATGCATTTTCCAATTCTTCATACGAGTCAAAGTGCATGTCACCACCCCACTTCTCCGGCCTATCGATATGAAGTTCACCGTTTTCAGGGAACACGATGAACCTACACATCTCTAAAATCGGGTTCCCTTCTACTTCCGGAGGGCAGTACGCCCCGTTGATCTTTTTCTCGATATCTTCGGGATCGTCGTGGATGAATATACAAGACTCCGGATCGCTTTTGCTCATCTTGCCTTCTGTCACAGAGTCCATCCTACCACCGCCCTTGAGACCGGACAAAATCGGTGTGTGTAGAGCTATGGGTTTCTTCCATCCCAGCTTATCAGCGGTGTCCCTAGCCAGCATGTGTGCCCTTCTCTGGTCGATACCGGCATAGGCTACATCGACATCCAGTACGAAGATGTCGGTTGCCTGAAGTGATGGATATATCAGCATGGAGCTGTCTGCCTCCGTTTCATCGGTTTCTCTACCCATGATATCTACTGCCCTTCTTATCCTAGCTACCGAGTTAGCTTTTGCAACTCTGAGCACTTTCCCCCAGTAATCCATTTTATCCATGATCTCACTTGCGAATATGAACTCGGTCTTTTTTGGATCGACTCCAAGGGCTAGAAAAGAATCGATCAGGTATTTACCGCAGGTTTTTATGGTGTCTATGTCACCATTTAGCTTATCGTTTATGTATGCATGCCAGTCCGCTAGTAATATCTTGACGTCGAACCCGGCCTCCTGCATCTCTTTGATCTTACTGGCGCAGACCATCCCCTGTCCTACGTGCATAAGACCGGACGGCTCGAAACCGATATAAACCGATGGATTCTCTTTCTCTTCCAGCAATTCTTCCAGCTCTTCTTCCGTTACAACTTCCTCGACGTTGTGCATTACCAGCTCTAGCCTTTCTTCTATATCCATCGGCACGGGATATATCGTGTACAATATGAAAATTTTGGTCAGTTCTCAACTAAAAGATTTATATAAAATATATAGAAATAAGTAAAGCTTATATGAGGAAGCAATAATCCTCAATCGATAACATGTCCGATAAATGGGATCTCTTCACTATGGACGATTTCGACCTGAGGGGAAGGACGGTCTTGTTAAGGGTAGATATAAATTCACCTATCGATCCAAAGTCCGGCAGGATCCTGGATGACCACCGAATACGCAGACATCTTGAGACCATCAAGGACCTCGATCGATCAAAACTGATAATCATCGCCCATCAGAGCAGGCCTGGGAAGAACGATTACACCACTTTGGATGCCCATGCCATAAGGATGAGTCAACTTTTGGGGAAGAGGGTGGAATACGTTGACGGTCTTTTCGACAGCCACGTTCGGACTAAGATCACGAATATGAAAGATGGAGATAAGCTACTGCTCGAAAACGCAAGATTCTATTCTGAAGAGACCTCTCTCAAGGGGAACAAAGATTGGAACAAACATCAGAACACACACATAGTTCAGAAGCTGGCTCCCATGATAGATTTCTTTATCCACGATGCCTTTGCTGCCGCTCACCGTGCACAGCCTACGCTCATCGGATTCTCCGAGGTGGTTCCTAGTTTAGCTGGAAGGGTGATGCAGAAGGAGATAGACGACATGGGGAAGGCATTTGAGGACGGAATGAACCCGAAGATAGCCATACTCGGTGGCATGAAAGTCGATGACTCCATAGAAGTAGCGGACCACATGCTTGAATCCGGGGCCATCGACAAGATACTGACAACGGGGGTGGTAGCTCAGTTCTTCCTTATAGCACAGGGGATAGATCTTGGTAAAGGGAGCATGGACTTCATCGATAAGGAGATCTCAGACTATGAAAAATTGGTAGAAAAGGCAAAGGATATGCTGGAAAGATGGGATGGAAAGATCAAGGTTCCAAATGCCGTAGCGGTCAACGATAACGGTACCAGGAGTGATCTCAGCGTGGATAAGCTGCCCTCGGAACATCCCATATTCGATATCGGATTAGATACCGTAGTGGATTATGAAGAAGATATCAGAAATTCCAAATTGGTAGTGGTCAACGGTCCTGCTGGTGCGTTCGAGTACGATTCCTTCTCGATCGGCACTACAGAGTTGTTCAGAACGGTTGCTCACTCGGACGCATTCAGCATAATCGGCGGGGGTCACTCAGTAGCGGTTGTAGAGAAGCTCGACATCGAAGGCGACATCGATCACATCTCAACAGGCGGCGGTTCGTGCATCAACTTCCTAGCTGGGAAAGAACTCCCCGGTATCGAAGCACTAGAAAAGAGCAAACGCATCTTCCGACAGGGACCCTTTCAGAAAAAATGATATACGGGTATCTTTTGAATGAAATCATAATAGTAGATAAATGAATTTAAGTTATAAAACCGGTCAGCGGTTTCGTGGGAAATCGTGCAACGATTCCACTATACGAATCGAAATCCTACGGATTTCGATGAGTAAGTGGGGTTTTGTGAAACAAAACGCCACTATAGCTTAGCTCGGCTAAAGCGATGGTTTCGTAAACCATAGACCGTGGGTTCAAATCCCACTAGTGGCTTCCTCATTACTTTACAAGACCGTGGGTTCACGAGCAAGAACACATTCTTGCGAGCTGTTGGAAGCTCTGCTTCCTATCCTCCACCCAATCAATTTTTATACTAATTTCATACTGTAGCAAGAGGTAAGACGGATGCGCAGATACATATCTCTCTCGGGAAATTACTGGAAGACGCTCAACGGTCTTTGGGCAGTACTCAAAGAGAGCGACTTCCGCCCGGAAGAGGTCGTACTGATAACAGAGAAAAAATCGATGAATAAAGCGAAGAGGATCCAGAGGGACATGAAGATACTGATGGACAGCTACGACCTGCCGGAGGAAGTTGGGATAAAAAAAGTGGGCAACTCGGATTACAACGGAACTTCGAAGATCGTGACTGGACTCATCAAGGATAACCTGGAAGGGGATAATAAAAACGCACTGGACCTCACCGGAGGCAGTAAATTGATGGTCGCCGCCGCTCTTTTCACTCCAGATACAGGCAAGATAGACCATATATTCTTCCTGGATTTCGATGAAGATGATGGCATAGAACTTCCTTATCCCGATATACCCCACGGATCCGTAGAACTCAAGGATCTAGTGGAAGAAAGGAGGCGGGTATAGATGGAGGAAGTCTTCACTAAAAGAGATCTCATGATGTTCCTGAACGAAGTGAAGAGACAGGGCATCGATCACTTCACCGTGGTAGAGCCTTACTTCAAAACCAAGATGCTGGACATCGAATTGAAGGGAGGGAGATACGAGGTGACGCTATCAGGTAAAAGCGATTTCGGACCCTATCCGTCCAAGGACAAGTACTGGGACGTAAGCGATGTGCCTGATTTCTACAGCTACAAGGACTGCTTGATCTCGTCCGGTCTGGTCAAATTCGATAACTGGTCCAAGTTCGAAGATTGGATAGGTTACTTCTACAAGAGCGAGATCGATCCGAGCTTCGCCAGCAAGTCTATATTCCTCTCCATCGATACGAACATGGCATACTATCGGCTTATTTCTAGAAGATTTCCCATCGAGAACAACGGATACAACATACAGGCATCGGACTTCGATTACCTGCTGAGCTCGATCGTGGAAGGGGAGATCGACCACCACATCAAGGACAAGTACAGCAACATGGACATCAAGATGATGGGGATGTACACTAAGATAGGTGATATCCGCTACAATTTCAATAACCGTGGAAAGCTGATGACCAGGAAGGCAAAATTCGCCACCCAGGAGTTGAATTACCTCAGAGGGAAGCTCAACGCGGCTAGAGTGAAAGGGAACGTATCTAAAACAGATTCGGAGAAGAACGATATCTGGATAATAGAATCCCTGGAGCAGTTCGGATGGACGAAGAACATCAACGTGGGCTTCATCTCAGCCGACAGGAACATGGGCAACCACGCCGAAAATGCCGAGATACCGTACTTCATCCTGGAGATACCGCACAACATACCCAGGAAGAACGTGGTGAACGAAGACGTCATCAAGAATTTACTGCACGACCTAGCACTCATATTCGGCGCGGTAAAACTACCCGAGTTGGAAACCACGATGTTCGGCGTGTGGGGGGGTAAAACGGACTTCGATTACCGCAACGAGAGCGTCAAAGCGTGGGTGAATCCTAATTCATCCCTGGAAAAAGGTTTGAAAAAGGATGTGAAGATACTTAGATCTCTGAAAGGACCCTGATGATCCGACGCCCTAGGGTTTTTTTATTTCGTAACGCAATTTACTCTCTAGATAACCGAAGGGTGCCAGTATCTCTCCGCCGACTCTATACAGATATCTTTCGTAGTAAGAGGTATCGTAATATTCATCGTGATAGCCCACTATAGACACCTTGTTTTTGTAGTTCTTACTTTTGGCATCCGTCACCACGTATCGGATCACCTGCCCGGGATGCACTCGGATACCGTGTTCTTTGTACTGGAGCAGTGCCGCCTTGGTCTCTGTCATGTGCTCGTACTCCTCCGCACCCTTGGACGTTATCTTGGTGAAGTGCAGTTCTCCCATGTCGGCTTTCCCAGAGCGTATCTCTCTTGCGTATCTTCTTACTACGTCTAGATATCCATGGATGCCGTCGAATAGTTCTTTTCTGCTCGTGCAGTCCGACATCTGGCGCAGTATCTCTTTCTGACAGTTCTTGAACAGCGTCGGTGTGTCCCTTCTCCTTGCGTGGATACCTTTGAACTCGAGTTTACCGTCCAGCAGTCCGAAATATCGATTCGGCACACCTATCTTCGGATCTCCTTTACTGCCCAGGAACACCACCCATGAGTACTTGCCCTCCTTCTCCAGTACTACCTTGGTTTTCTCCTCGACTATGGATAACAACTCTTCCACTCGTTCCTCACCGCCCTTCAACCAAAGAGAGTCCACGATGCCGTGAACAACTTCGTAGCCCATATCCTGGGCCGTATCGGCGGCTTCCAGCAGTATATCCCTGCCGTAGGCGGTAATACTCTCGTGAACCTCGATGTTGCTGAAACGTGCTTTCTTGTACCCTGTGTAACCGAAGCAGGTAACCAGCAGCCATTTGAGCACCTTGGCTCTGTCTTTGAAGACTTCGTTATCAGGCGTGGACTTGTAGAGCTGTCTTCTTTCAACAACCGGCCCTACGACCTTCGGAATAAGTCCTCTCCTTTTATTGCAGACCTTGTACCCCAGCTCAGGGACTACGTGATGATCACCGCAGGTGCACCCCAGAGTCTCTGGCGAGAGGTTGTACTTGTCGATGATAGAGGGATACATGCTGGCGAAGTCCAGCTTGATCAGGTCTTCGTGAACGCCGATTATCGGAGAGTAGATGTGCCCGCCTCTGTCTGAGAGTATCAGCTGTCTCATTGTCTTGAAGCGCTCGGTGATGTTCTTCTTCCACGGTATCAGGTATCCGTCTTTCATCGCCTGGGCGATCTCCATCGCATCGATGGCACTACCCGGACTTCGGCGGGAGAGCCTCTGCAGGGGGATCTTTGACAACCTGGCGATCTCTATGAGGCCGTCGATGCCTCCTTCGCGGTACATGAAAGAGCTTTGTTCGTCTATGTGTATGCGGCCCTTGAGTGTGTATGTAGGCGGTTTGTAGAGCACCCTGCCATAGGAAACGTAAGATGAACCCTGCCTGGGGGAGTGCATCGAACGCTCTCGTCCAAGGCATAAGGACACCTCGTGAAGTTCACTCCGATAAGCAAGATAAGGTATCAAAAACGTGTCTCCGCCGGAGGTGATGACTATATCTGGATCTATGTTTTTGATACCGTCGTTCAGGTCTTTCAGTATACTCTCTTCGTCACCGCGTATATCCATATCATCCAGTGCTGCTGATCGGAGTGGATCGTCCATCCTAGGTAAACCATCAGATTCCGTTTCTACATCCAATCTCACCGTGCGTAGAGGTGGTTTAGAGTAACGTATATTATCGCTATCCTCCAGCTCCCGCCATCCGTGGTTCTTCTCGACCAGTGAAAAAGTGCTGATGTCGTTCTCTATGAGATATCTCTGGCCCAGCGGTATGTCGACGTTGTAGAAAAGGTATTTCTGGTAGCCGTTGAAGAAATCCAAAGCATCCGCGTTCTTTCTGGGATCGAAAACTCTACCGGGTGAAACACGCAGAACATCCCTTTCTTTTCTATCGTGGATATCCGTTATCCTCTTCTCCGAACAGGTCTCGAAACCCATCTTCTCGTAGTGCATTTCGGCTTCACGGTGATCTCCGTCTTTAGCTCTCAAGAAAAAGACCGGGTCGTAATCGACCAAGACCTTGTGGCAGTCCTTCTTAGTCCGGATCCAGAGGACCATCTTCCCCTTTTTCAAGTCGGGGTAGATGTCCAATATCCATCCCTTCATCTTTTAGCCTCCTTTCCAACCTGTCCAGGACGAGTTCGTGCTCAAGTAGTATGGAGATGAAAACCGATTCCATGGGATCGCTGTTGGCCTGGTACTGAGCGGCGGAGGCGTGCCTCTTCGCTTTTGTCATGAGCTCGTCGAATCTCTCACGCTCTTCCTTCCTGAGTGCTCGCCTGAACTTGCTCCATTCCGCTATTATGCTGTCCAGCTCCTGGCGGAACGTGGGAACGCTCTTACCCACCGCTCTCACCCCCGTGATCTAAGAACAGTTCCGGCTTCTTATCTGCGACCACGCAGTAGAGCGAGAATTCGTCCACCGTACGCTTCAGCTCTTTGACCCCTGCAGAGCACAGCCAGATACCCTCGTCTTCGTTCATGTCGTCGTCTTGGAAGCGAGATGAGAAATCTATCAGGCCCAGGAACGATATGTCACCGCTGGTCTCCACTATCTTCCTCACGTCCTTAACCATGTTCTCTAGCTGGTAAGCGGTGAAGCCTCTGCCTACTATGGTCCTTTTGAGCACGTTGTTCTGGTCGTAACCGTACTTTTTGCAGATCCTGACCATCCAGTACGGATCTATCCTGGCGCTGCCGTCGATGACCAGGGCTCTGCCTCCGTTCTCTCCTATGCAGCGTACCGCTAGAGCGGTGACTATCTGATGCTTCGTGGTCCGGAAGGCGCGTATCTCCCCTCTGTGCAAAGGATACTCCGCACTCATGTAATATCATAATTTAGCACTAAAGTATAAGAAAAGTATAGGTGGGGGGTGAAGTGAAAGTGATCCACTTTTTCAAGGTGTTATAACTGTTCCGTTTATGCTTTTTGAGGATCCACTAGTAGGGCACGTTTCGTATGGCCGCCTGAGTACTTGGTCGGGCCGTTTTCCATCGGGAATATCTCTATTTATTTCGAATCGTGGAAATCCCTCTAAATCCTGGCAATCTATCTTGAACGTCCATCTTACGATCTTCATAGTTTTATCCGTACCAAGAGGTATCTCAAAGGAATCGATCAAACTTTTATTTTCGCCTGTCCGCAATTCAAAAACTATTTTGCCACCACCTTTTTGCCTCAAGGTGAAGCCGTATCCGTAGGTTCTTTTCATATCTGCTGCGAATCCATCAGTCAATCTTATCAATATTTTATTCCATCCATCTACACTATTGTTCAGAATGACGGTTACTTGCACCGTTTTCTCAATTGTATCTAGATCAATATCTCCAGTCGTTCCCACACCTATACTAGAGGCTCGTTTAATCTTAGCAGGGGTATCGCCACCGTGGACCGCCGTAGAAGTTGAAATAAGGATACAGAGTACGGCGGACAGGGTGAAGAAGTTCAGGATGATATGTTTCACGATGGCGACCCCTTTGCGTTTATACGTTAAGATGGTCGCCCGAGATTTATATCAGTTCTCAGTAAATCAAAATCCGTTTCGTAACTCGAAATAAGTGTGTGAGAAAAACGATCTTGCCAAAAAATAACTATTTCCAGTGCCAGCCAGACCCGTCTTCTTTGTCCTCGACCACGACGCCCATCTCAGCTAGTTCATCCCTGATCTCATCCGCCAATCCGTATTCCTTCTTCTCCCTCATCTTCTGTCTGATCTGCAGGAGTAATCGGATGAACTCGTCGACTTCCACGGCTGTCTTTTCTCTACTATCCAAGCTTAAACCGAGGACTCTAGCGAGCTCTTTGAGCTTGTCCACCGCTTCTTCTATCAACTCTTTCTTGTTATCCAAGTTCTTGTTGATCTTCTTGGAGAAATCGATCAGCTTGCTCATGGCCAGGGGTGTGTTCATATCGTCGTCCATGGCGGCTTCGAAATCGTTTTCGATATCTCCGATGTGCTCTCCCAGCTCGTTTCCTTCTCCGCCCTCAGCGGCCTCCGCCAAGCGTATCGTGTTGTAGAACCTGTCCAGCTTCTTCTTCGCTTCCTCTAGAGAGTTGAAGCTGAAGTCCGCCTGTGAGCGGTAATGTATGCTGGCATAGTAGGCTCGGATCACTTCGCCGTCGTATTGGTCCAGCAGGTCTGAGACAGTGTAGAAGTTACCCTCGCTCTTGGACATCTTCTCTCCTTCCACGGAGATGTGCTCGCTGTGCAGCCAGAACTTTACCGGCTCTTCTTCTAGGTTATTCATGGCCATGTTCTGCGCCCTCTCGTTGGGGTGGTGCGGGAAGATGTGGTCTACGCCGCCTCCGTGTATGTCGAAGATCTCGCCCAGGTACTTGGTGCTCATCACGCTGCACTCCAGGTGCCATCCCGGGTATCCGAGGCTCCACGGGCTGGGCCATTTCATGATGTGCTCGGGTACGGCCTTTATCCACAGAGCGAAATCCAGCGGTGATCTCTTCTCCTGCATCTCCTCCTCGCTGACCCTTCCACCCGCCCCTTTCTTCATGTCTTCGATCCTCCGCCCACCCAACTCTGGATAACCGTGATCTTCGTAGAATTTCATCACGTCGAAGTAAACGCTGCCGTTCTTCTCGTAGCCGTAGCCGTTCTCAATGATGCTCTTGATGCCTTCGATCATCTCTATCATGTGCCCCGTGGCCCTTGGTATAACGTCTGCGGGCTCCATGTTCAGGGCGTCCATCTCCCTGTAGAACCTCAGCACCTGCCTGGTCACCAGTTCCATAGGCTCCATCTGTTTCTCTTTTGCCGCTTTTTCGACTTTATCTTCTCCTTGGTCTGCGTCGTCCGTGAGGTGACCCACGTCGGTAATATTCATCACGTGGAAGACGTCGTACCCCTTCCACTTCAGGTATCTCTTCAGAACGTCCCAGACGGCATAGGTCTTCGCGTTACCTACGTGCATGTCCTCGTAGATGGTCTGGCCGCAGGTATACATCCTAACCGTATTGTCTTCCAGCGGTTCGAATTCCTCCTCTTCGTTTCCCATGGTGTTGTAAAGTTTGAGCGTCATGATCGTAACGAGATTGATGGGAACGATATTTGAAAGTTGTGTATGCCCTTGTAAATATTTTAATAGTGTTCAACGATATCCCAAATAGATGAGCGGAAACATCAGCTACCCGGAACCCGACCAGGCCGTTCCACTGCATCTGAACGAGAACTTGTTCTTGGACGATGAATACTATGGCGAGTTGAAAGGGGTGATGGATGTAGAATTGAGCGGCTACCCGTCCCCCACCGGTGAAGGTCTTAGAAAAAAGCTTGCCGAGTACTACGGTTTAAGGGCGTCTCAGATCGTGATCGGCAACGGCTCCGATTCTATCCTGGATACGCTTTTCAAGATCACCATACCTACCCACGGTAAGATGGGGTATTTTACACCATCTTACGAGATGTACAAGTTCTTCGCTTCGAGGAACGGCATCCACTCCATCGAGATACCTCTAAGCTCGGACTTCGGCGTGCCCACCAACCACGATATCTTTGACGACATCGATACGCTGCTTGTCTGCTCTCCGAACAATCCTACTGGGTTATGTATCGCCGATGACGTTCTTCGCAGGATACTCGATACGGATATCACCGTGATCGTGGACGAGGCCTACGTTGAATACTCATCCCAGGATTTTATCCCCTTACTCGAAGATTACGATAACCTTATTTTGGTTAGAACATTTTCCAAGGCTTGGGGCCTGGCGGGTATAAGACTGGGCTACAGCATCTCTTCGTCTGAGATGGCTTTGGACCTGAGCGATATGATGCTTCCGTACAACGTCAACTGCCTTTCCCTTACCGTTGCTGAGAAAGCCCTGGATATGTCGGATCTAAAAGATGAATCGATAAGAAAGACGGTCGAGGTTCGTGAATGGTTCAGAGAAGAACTCGAGATGTTGGATTTCAACACGATCCCCTCGGAATCGAACTTTCTGCTGTGCAGACCTCCTTCGGGTATAGAACCAAATTCTCTCTTCGAGCAGCTGTTGGAAGAAGGTTTCAGGGTCAGAATATTTGAAAGCAGGAGATTGGTGTGCTACATGAGGATCACCATCGGTGAGAAAAAAAACATGAAGACGCTTTTAGAAGTGTTGGATGAAGTACTTTAGAGGATAAAAGAAATGATATTTTAGGTTTTAGAAAATCTTTGATCCGTTGCAGTATATCTTCTAGTATTTCAAGAATAGTAGAAAAACATATATGCCCTTCCCTTGGTAAATATCACGATGGACGACATAGACCCAGACTACGAAGAAGACCTGAAGAAGGAGAAGAAGTTCAGGAAGTATAAAATATTCGGAAAACTGGCAGGTATCATCATCATGGTCGGTTTCATCATCTGGATTTACCTAACTCAACCGTCACACACTATTGTCTATTATATCATCGCAGCGGTATACATGGTGTACACCACCTACAAACTGTTAAAGGAGATGGCACAGTACCATGCACTCATGGACGATCTACTGATAGAAGACGATCACATCGTGAAATACAACGACTCCATCAAGAGGGAGATAATGAGGATCCCTATCCAGAAGATCAAAAAGGTGTACTACAACGTCGAAGGACTTCCCAGGACGTTGTACGTCGTGTATAAAAAAGACGGTAACCTGTTGGCCGAGAATTTCTATAAAACCAGGATCAAAGGGAAGAAGAAATTCATCGATATGATGGAGAAGAAGGGAGTTCTCATCGAAGACGAGATATCATTCGATGCCTTGAAAGAGATGATCGAATCATCTTAGTTAAAAATTATAGAAGCGGGTACTCTTCCAGTGTAGTCAGATCGTTCGAGTAGCACTCCCGGATATCGTCTATACCCAGCCTGAGCATCACCATCCTTTCCAGACCGAGACCCCATGCGAGAACCGGATGTTCGATACCATGGGGCTTGGTGACCTCTTCTCTGAATATACCCGCCCCGCCCATCTCCAGGTAGTCGTCCTTGAATTTAGCGAACACCTCCAAGCTGGGCTCTGTGAACGGGAAGTAAGACGGTTTGACTTTCACGTCGTCGAATCCCATCTTTTTGTAGAATTCTTTCATCAGTCCGATCAGCATGTTAAGATTGGCCCCCTTCTCCATAACGATACCCTCTATCTGGATGAACTGTGAAAGGTGGGTGGCATCAGTTGCCTCGCTCCTGAAATTCCAATCCAGCGAGAACGCCTTGACAGGAGGCTCCGTATGTTCTGATAAGTATTTGATCGAGCTGACCGTGGTATGTGTCCTAAGAACGGCCCTCTGGGCTTCTTCCTTGCTCCACCTGTACCTCCAACCTTTCGACCTGCCGTCTCCACCGTCCTCGTGCATGCCCTTGATCTTCTCAACTATCTCACCCTGGATCTCTATCTTCTCCGGATGTTTCATGTAAAAAGTATCCTGCAGATCCCTTGCGGGATGGTCCTGGGGTATGAACAGCGCGTCCATGTTCCAGAAGGTAGGTTGAACGAAATCGTGCTTCATCTCGGTGAATCCCATGTCCAAAAAGACCCTCCTGACCTTCTCGATCTCCCTACGAACCGGATGTTTCTTTCCGCCGTATCTAGTGGGTGCGAAGGCGTGTATGTCATAGGATCTGATCTCGGCTTCCTTCCAAGCACCGGTCCTGATTATATCGGGAGTGAGCTGGGATATCTGCGGCCGGATCTCGATGCCCTGGTCCACGATCTTTTGCCCTTTATCTGTAAGTTTCACTGTTCGAGATACCTGCTGTTTTTCATCGATTATTTCTTTCCTGGAAAGCAGTTTCTTTACCGTGTATTCGTCAACATCTTTTTCAGACAGTTCTCCCTCTTTGGCGAGTCTGAGTATCAATCTCTCGTCCTTTCCCTTCTCCTTCAGCGCCTTCCTACCCTTCTTTGTGAGCTCCAAGAACGTGTCTCCACCTTCCTTCCGCATATCCACCCAGCCCTTGTCTTTGAGCCACCCGAGAGCGATCCCCGTCTTCTTTTTGTCGAGTCCGCTCTCTTCCTGCATCTCGGAGATGGTGCACCTTCCGCCCACCTTGTCGATGTACTTCAAAGCGGTCCTTTCGGGAAGGTCTTTCTTCGCCATGCTCTTCTTAGCCAGTGAATAGAATTTGGTCACATCCTCATCTACTTCCACAAGGGACTTTGAATTGAGCCACGAAACGGCGTTCATCACTTGGACCATCTGATCAAAGTCCCCGTTCTTTTGGATCTCTTCAGGGCTCCCCTCTCCACCTATCTCTCCGAGAACGACGAGTACTTTTTTTTCCAGATGACTCAAATCATCAGACATGGTACCTCTCTATTAACTGATTGAATATATATTTTTATCAGAGCATCTCTCCGATTACTTTTTCTACGTCCCTGACCAACTCGCCGTTCACTATCGTCTCCTTGACGACATCTATATCTGGAGCCAACGGTCTGTCGGTTTCCAATGGAGGTACCTTAGCTCTTAATACCTCGTAAGCGGCTTTCACACCTTTGCCGGGCTCTAGCTCGTGAAATTCCAGACCCTGTGCCGCAGCTAGAAGTTCTATGGCTACGACGTACTCCACATTGTTAAGTATCTCCCTTGCCTGCCGGGCTGCGATGGTCCCCATGCTTACATGGTCCTCCTGCCCGGCTGAGGTTGGGATCGAATCAACGCTGGCGGGATGAGCTAGTACCTTGTTCTCGGAAACGAGTGAAGCAGCGGTGTACTGAGCTATCATGAAGCCGGAGTTCAAACCCGGGTCCTTCGTTAGAAACGGCGGTAGACCGCTCTCTTGTTCGAACATCAACTTGTCGGTGGTCCTCTCGGATATGTTGCCGATCTCTGCGATCGATGCGCCGAAGAAGTCCATGGCTAGTGCAACCGGCTGACCGTGAAAATTCCCTCCGGAGATTATGTCTCCATTTGGAAACACGAGAGGGTTATCGTTCGCGGAGTTCATCTCGATAGATATGACCTTCTCTACGTAATCCATCGTGTCCCTGGCAACTCCGTAGACCTGGGGCATGCATCTCAGGGTGTAGGGATCCTGCACCTTCTCGCAGTCCTTGTGTGATTCGATTATCTCACTGCCCGTTGTGAGAAGTCTAAGATTCTTGGCACACGCTATCTGGCCGGGATGTGGTCTTACACTGTGTATCCTCTCGTCGAATGCAGTGGACGTACCTCTTAGAGCCTCCAAGCTCATGGCGCTTGCGATCTGTGCCGCTTTGAGAAGCTGCCTTGCATCCCTTATAGCCAGGGCGCCTATGGCGGTCATAACTTGTGTGCCGTTCAGAAGGGCTAGACCCTCTTTTGCCTTGAGTTTCAGCGTGTCTATACCGGCTCTCTCCATCGCTTCGTCGCCCGGCAGCAGTTCTCCTTTATAAACCGCCTCTCCCTCTCCGATCATCACCAAAGACATGTGTGCAAGCGGTGCTAGATCACCGGAGGCTCCCACACTGCCCTTGCTGGGGATCACTGGGTGTACCTTCTTGTTCAGCATCTCGATAAGCGTTTCTATGACCTCGGGTCTCACTCCGCTGTATCCCTTGGCCAGAGTGTTAGCTCTGAGAAGCATCGTCCCTCTTACCACGTCCCTATCCAACGGCTCTCCCACTCCACTTGCATGACTCAGGATCAGATTTCTCTGCAGTTCTTCTGTCTTTTCTTTATCGATCTTGACGTTGGAAAGTTCACCGAAACCCGTGTTTATCCCGTAGACACTCTCATCGCCCTTTTGTGCCTTCTCCACTGTATCACGGGAGTGATTTATTTTTACCAAACACTCATCGGATAGGGCGACCTCCTCGTCCAATCTCGCAGTACGATGTACGTCTAAAATACTCAAATTCTCTCCATCTACAGTTACTGTCATCGAAGGGTGATTGACAAGATATACTTTAAAATTCTCCCTATATTCATCCTATAGATTGACTCCTCTCTGTCCCTGATAGTTACCCGATCTTTCGGCGTAGGATTTCTCACTAGATGCATCCAACTTGTGTAACACCATCTGAGCGAAGGTCTCTCCGATGGGGACTTCTATTTCCTTGTGCGAGTTGAAGGCGCTCAGGGTTAGATTACCCTCGAAACCGGCGTCTATCATACCGAAGGATGCTAGGACTCCTTTACGCGCCCAAGTAGTTCTTATCCACAGCTCACCTGCAACATCGGGTGGGAATTTTACGTACTCCTTGGTGGAAACAGCGAACCAAGTGTAGCCCGGGATCACCGCTTTACCCTCTCTTTCCGACCTCCTACCTTCGACGGAGATCTCATCTATGGTAAGATCATATCCGTTGGGCGTTAGATTCTCCTCTCTGTAGTCCTCGATCACCAGCGTTTTGTCGTCCAGCATCTTGGTTATTTGGGCATCGGATAGTATCATATTACTCACCGAGAAACACGGTTATAGGAATCGGTTTTGTGCTAATCGATAAAGCTTATTAACGATGATGATTTAAAGATTTCTCATATGTTAGATCCGGACTTTTTGGAAAAATTGAACGTCGAGAAGCTCCTATCCACTGCGAAAAACGGGGACTACGAATCCAAAAAGTTCGCTATCAAAGCGCTTGGTATGTTGAAAGAGGAAAGAAGTGTCGACATTCTGAGAGAGATCGCTTGGAACAGCGAGTACACCTTGATCAGAGGCAATGCCATCTGGGCGCTTGGTGAGATAGGTAGTACCGAGGACGCTTCGGATCTAAAACACCTGGCACTCTATGATGTGGATGAAAGTATAAGGATCAGTTCGATAAAGGCACTAGGCTACATCGGTGATAAGTCGGTCATAAGGGACCTGATCAATCTGGTGGTTCACGACCCGTCTAAAAATGTGCGTTTGGCTGCTGCATGGGCGTGTTCTGAATTGGATCCCGATATGTCTTTGAAAGAGATAATACCGTGGTTGAAGAAACCGGATGCGGAAGTTAGAGGGTACGCCGCTGAAGCGATGGGTATGATACAAACGGATACTTCTTTAAAATATCTCATACGTGCTTTGAAAGATGAGAAAGTGGTCGTTAGACGGGCCGCAGCTAGGTCCCTGGGACAGATCGGCTCTGAAGAGGCGGTTCCCGCCCTGGTCGAGTGCCTCAACGATGTGGATGATAGGGTGAGAAGGGCTGCGGTCAAATCCATGGGCGAGATAGGTTCTGACCAAGCGGTACCAGATCTGATAGAATCCCTTCGTAAAAGTGGGGACCGGATATTCAAAGGCATGGTGGTATGGTCTCTTGGAATCATCGGAGATGATAGAGCAGCAAACATTCTAAACGAACTGCTCATCCACGACGAATATATAATAAGAAAATCGGCCATCTGGGCACTGGGTGAGATATGCTGTACCGATCATATCGAGGGGCTCATCGAGGGGCTCTATGACAAACGAGACGATATGAGGAAAGAAGCGGCAGAAGCACTGGGTAAACTCGGTGATCGCAGGGCGGTTTTCGAGCTTCTTCGTGCTCTGAATTATCATGATCCAGGCGTGAGAAAAGATGCCGCTTATGCCCTGGGTGTGCTCGGGGAAGATATCGCCGTTAAATACTTGAAGGCATTGTTATCGGACCCATCTCCACAGGTCAGAAAGGAGACTGTGATAGCTCTCGGTAAGATAGGTAACGAATCACCAGTCACCGACCTTATACGTTTGCTCTACTACGATGATCGGCAGTTAAGGCAGTGTGCCGCCTGGGCTCTTGGCTGCATCGGTGACGAGATGGCGGTCGCGGACCTCGTAACTATATTGAAGGACGAGGGCCCGCATGTAAGGGGTGAGGCGGTAAAAGCGCTGGGCAAGATCGGTGATCCAGATGCTTTGGAAAATCTGATCGAT
This sequence comes from Thermoplasmata archaeon, assembly GCA_046484045.1. Lineage (GTDB taxonomy): Archaea > Thermoplasmatota > Thermoplasmata > Halarchaeoplasmatales > Halarchaeoplasmataceae > CAZHUM01. The sequence goes on from JAWOBZ010000080.1 coordinate 57,979, forward strand.
GTTTTAAGTGACGACAATAGATGGGTAAGAAAATACGCGGTAAGGGCTCTCGCCGAGATCGGGGGTGAAAAATCGATGATGAGTTTGATAAGAGCATTCAATCAACAACCTCCGTGGCTAATGGACGATATCTTGGAATCCCTCTTTATTTTAGAAAAGAAACATTATTCAGGGAAGAGAGTGTGATGTCGATTGAAAGTCGTTGACAAAACTAAACCTATAGAGCGATTGAGTTCTAAATACATCACCGTTCTCGTCTTCTCGATGGTGCTCTGGGGCCTTTCTTTTCCCGCCATCAAATTGGCTCTCGAGGAAGTCGATCCCATAACTCTGGGCTTGATGCGGACCCTTTTCGGTGCCATCCCGTTCTCTATAGTCGTGTTCAAAAAACTCGGCACCAAGTACGTGTTGAGATCCTTGAAAGAAGACCCTTATCCCTTCACTGCCATCGCACTCTTTCAATTCTTCTTACCGTTAGCGGCTCAGAACGTCGGTATGAACATGATGGCCCCGGAGACCGCCGCATCACTCAGCTCAATCATCCAAGCAACATCCCCCATATTCGGCCTGTTCTTATCCGCTATGATATTAAAAGAGTACATCGGATTGAAAAAGGCCTTCGGAGCTGCGATAGCCCTGAGTGGAACGATCTTGTTGGTCACTAGAGGTGGGGTCGTTCTCAGCGGGTCTGATTTCACCGGAAATATGCTTCTTCTAGCCAGCGCGGTTTTCTATTCGATTTCGGGGGTCATAACCAAGCAGGCATTGAATAAACACGAGCCCGAGAAGGTGATAACCCTCGCCTTGATCTTATCATCCCTATTCTTCTTGCCAACGGCACTTCTTACCGAGAATATTCATAATTTAGCTTCCGTATCTGTTTTCAGCTGGACGCTGATGGCTTACCTAGGGATCATATGTACTGGGATAGCTCTTTTCTTATGGTATGTAGTCTTGAAAAAGAACCAGCTCTCCAAGCAGATACTGTTCACTTACTTGATCCCCCTCTTCGGAACCGGCTTTTCTCACATCTTCCTCGGTGAAAGCATGGGAGTGAAAACCGCCCTTTTCGGTATTGTCATTATCGCCGGGATATCCATAGCCCAGTACGAAAAAAAACGTGAAGCTGAAGATGGATGATCGATGTTATCTACAGCACGAGTGACCGCAACTGGGACAAAGCCAACATCCTTCACGCGGTTGAAGTTCTTCTCCACATTTAGGGCATTCTATCTCCATGTTAAACGATGATCATCAAGATATATAAGTCTAAAATAGGGTGGGTAGGGTGAAAGTAGTTTAAGAAACAATTACAACTGAAATGTCGTTGACGTTCGTGTTGCTTTCGAACTCGATGGAATCACCCAACTCATCGAAGAAAATCTCAGTTTGATGTTCGTTAAGAGCTTTTTCTGCGTTCAGTGAGGAACGGTATATGGTCATACCATCGGCTATAGCTCCCGATTTTCCCACCCCATCCACACCGTCTGTATCTATACTTGCCACGACTATGTCCCTTCCTCTTATCTCTTGGGCAAAACTTAGAACGAACTCCCTGTTCGGTCCGCCTTTCAACTCTGTATCCATCTTTTTTTTCATCTCCACCGTCATCTCACCACCGATTATCAGTGCCGCCGGTGTTTTTATCGGGTTGCCGCTTTTCTGTATCTCCACAGCTATACTTGCCAGAGGTTTCGCCACCTCGGTCGCTATACCCTGATTCTCCGATGTCAAAAGCCAGTTGGTAAGGTTTTTACTTTCTGCAACGGCTTTTACTTTCTGGAGCGCGATCATGTTGCTCCCCACGAGGAAGTTATTCGCTTCGACCCTCTTCGGTGTCTCTTCTATCTCACCGCTCTTACCCATGGAAAGATGGACCCTGATAGATTCTGATACTTTATCCCACAAGTCATATCTCTTTATGACCGCCACCGCATCTCCATATGTAGATGGATCTGCAACGGTGGGACCGGATGCCACATCGGTCAGCTCATCTCCTACCACGTCGGAGATGATGAGAGAAATTATTTGATTTCCGTCACTGCACAAATCAGCTGACCTTCCACCTTTCACCTTGGATAGATGTTTTCTCACCGTGTTGATCTCACTGACGTTGGCACCGCTCTCCAACATCATCTCATTCAGTTCTATAATATCTTTGAGTTCGATATCGTCGTGGGGTAACGTGTAGAGTGATGATCCGCCTCCGGATACCAAGAAGATGATAATGCTGTTCTGTGCGGAACTTATCTTATCGTATATCTCTTTGGAATGTCTAATATTTTCTTCTGAAGGGAGTGGGTGCGTACCGGATCTCACTTCCACGTTTAGATCCCCTGCATCCATGTGTTTTTTATTGGTGATGATAAGCCCGTCATCTATTTCGAGCTCTGAGAAGGGTTTCGCCATGGGCACGGAGGACTTTCCTATACCGAACAGCAGGATCTTATCGTAAGAATCTAACTCGAATGTTTCGTCTTTGACTTTTAAAACGTTATCTTCGATGGATATACTATCTTCAACTAATTTCTCTGGATCGGCTCCTTTTACACCTGCCATGAGCATCTCGATCGCTATCTCTCGCATCTCCGGAATTTCCATATCACGAGTGGTAATTACAAGTAGCAAAAATATTTTGTGTTCTTTTATCTATCGATGTTGAACGAGCTCGTCCAAAAATCACCGGAGATTTTTCTAAAGCTCTTTAAAATCAAAGATTTCAAACGAGCTTATCAGAAATCAAAGATTTCTAAATGCTCGTTAAAACAAGTTGAACGAGCTTCACAAAATGCTAACGCATTTTCTTCGCCTGCCAAAACAAGTTTGGCAGACCCGGGGGGATTCTGGTCACAATCACTCGCTTTGCTCGTGATTCTAACCGCTCGTGAAGCAAAGCTACACCCCCTGCTCGGAATTGTTCACTAAGTTCACAATTCCAACCGTTCATCTATTTTTCCAAAATAGACTCACGAACCCAAGGGTTCTCACCCCCTCACATAAACGAGCTCGGGGGGATTCGAACCCCCGTCCATGGCTCCGAAGGCCATAAGGATATCCAGACTACCCTACGAGCCCAGAAATGATATAAATCTATGAAGGGACTCATAACCGTCCATGTATTAATAATTTTAATTTATTATTTTTAATTTATGGGATGTTCCACGCTATCTTATACGGACGCTATACATCTAGCCACTGCACTAATGGCTGATTGTGATGTTTTGTATACTGGTGATCCAATTTTTAAAGATATAGATGAGATCGAAAACGTAGTTATCCCATGCTAGTTCATCAAAGCAGCGCCCGGATATCCTCCGCTACCTTATCCAACTGCTCCCTTTCCCTGCGAATAAAATGTTTTTTCTTATCGTATTTGAACTCGAAGCCATCTCCCTCGAATCTCGGTACTAGGATGAGGTGATGATGGAAAATCTCCTGACCGGCTTCTTCACCGTCAGCTATGAACCAATTTATGCCTTCACTCTTGTAATCCGATCTTATTATGGCATCCGATACTTTTCTAGCGATCTTGGTAATATGAAGGTGGGTTTCTTCATCCAGATCCTTCAGATAGGGTATGTGCTTTTTAGGTATGACCACCATCTGACCATCGTTAACTGGATAAAGATCCGGGAAGACTATCACTTTGTCATCTTCGTATACCAGGCTGACCGGTGATTTCCCTTCTACTATCCTGCAGAACACACATTTAGACTCATCTTCTTTCGTCATGATATCATCAAACTCCTTTTTGATCACCCAATTCATGGTATGTCGTCATCCCTCCGTAGATGACCCCAGCTATGCCCATTATGATGATTATGGCGCCTATAATCAAGTTAATAGATCTGCCCGCCATGGTATCATACCAATTAACTCAAAATATATTAAGTCTCCTAAAAAAATAATGAGTAGCCCCAGGGCGGATTCGAATAAAGATAATATGGGAAATTTATATAAATGTGTATGTACATATATGTACCCATGTCAAAGAACATATCTATCTCCGATGATGTATATGAGTGGCTCAAAGAGATGAAGGGTGCCGACAGCTTTTCATCCATAATCAGAAAATTGGGTAAAGGGGGCAATTTAGAAGACATTAACGGATTGAACATCCTGGAGGACTGGGGTAAGACCAAAAACGAATTAAAGAAAATGAGCGATAAAGAATGGGAGCGGTTGGAAGATGCTGCTTGATACTACAGTGATGGTAGACATCGACAGGGGTATAGAAGAGAGAAAGATGGATCACCTCATATCTCTATCTCCGCACATAGTTTCATCCGCTACCGTTATGGAGATATCGACCGGGTTCTTCAGATCTGATCGAAAAGCGATATTGTTAGATGAGTTCATATCTCCGCTAACTATTATCCCCATCGATCAGAAAGTGGCTAGAAAAGCGGGAAAGATAGCTGCTAACTTGATCGAAAAGGGTAAAAGGATAGAGATCAACGATCTGTATATAGCTGCCACCGCTCTGTTACATGAAGAAACGATTTTAACTACTGATGTTAAGCATTATAAAAGAATAGAGGGTCTGGAAGTAGCAAACTGGGGAGATGTGTAGTGAGTATTACTACTATCGTGGCATAACGATGTATCCTAAGCTCTTAAAATCATCATCAAAAGAAAATATATGTCCGATGTCATACTCATCCATATATACCGCCGTACTCCAGTCCACGAAAGATAACTTGTTTTCTTCCCTTTTTAACCTATTCCATACAACTTTAAAATTCAACGAAGAGAAAGGGTGTATGATGACGTTTGAGTTCAACACCCTCTCTACGATATCCACAGCAGCATCGTAGTTATAATTATAACGAAGAAAGGTATAAGTCTCCTGTAAAACCATCTCAGACGTGTGTATCGACCCGAAACTGAGTTCGTTCTTTTTATTTCTATCGACAAAGGATCTTGCTTCCTCGTGATGTTTATCTTTTTTCTCGTTTAAGGCTATCCATGCACTAGTGTCAATAAAAATAGAGGGGTAGTCTCCCGCCATACTTTTACTTCCCGTAAAGTACTTCATCTATTGTAGTATCTTTTATCTTGGGTTCATCTTCTCTAGGGTTTGAACCGAAGCATGGTGATCTCCAATCTACTTTCTTTTTTTGGACTTCTTTATGAAGCAATTTTCTCAGTAGAGAGGATATACTCTCATCTTCCTCCTCAGCGATGTTTTTGATAGTTTCAACTTCATCATCTGGAACCTTAGTACTCAATACTTTATCTGACATTGGTATGCCAAGGTATACCTCCATATAAATATTTTTTCACATCAAATCCTCATATTTTCTTAGCACATATCAAACGCAACAGATTTTAGGCTATTGTAATATCGTATAAAATCTGTCCATATATTAAAAACCTAGACAATTATCTATATCTTAGCATTAAAAAGTAGCCCCGGGCGGATTCGAACCGCCGTTACGAGGACCAGAACCTCGTATGATTGACCACTACACCACGGGGCTAGTGAACGAAGTGAGCTAGGTCCGTGGAAGGAGGAATCTGTGATTCCTGTGCACCACGGGGAATTTGCTCTGCAAATTTCCCGAGTTGGTTAGAAGCTCTGCTTCTGACAAACTACGGGGCTTTTTTCTTACTCTCTATTCAGGGCTCTCCGATATCGTAACCCCTTAAAAATATTATTGGTGCTTATAGCTCGAAAACCAGATTTATATATCCGGAAGTAATTGGTGATTCGATTCACCATGAAGATAACGGAGATGCTCGCCATAGCTCTATTTGCCACTGGTCTATCTCTAACCGCATGGCTTTTGATCTATTTTATAACCGGTGGGAATAACTCGTTCTTCAGCTCATACTACTCTGCATTGATATTTCCTCCCATCTTCGTAGCTTTGATATTGTTCATCAGATACTTGGCGAGGAAACCAAAAAGGTTATAATCTTTTTCTTCGAGTGGGTGAAACGTTCATGAAACTATCGGATTTTGATTACGAACTGGACAAGTCGAAGATAGCCCAGAGACCCATGCGACCCAGGGATGAATCCAAACTCTTCTACCTTAAACGAGGAGGGCATGAGCACTTGCGATTTCATGATCTACCCGGACTGCTCCAAGAAGGCGACGTTCTGGTGAGAAACAGATCAAAAGTATTCCCGGCACGAGTCAATGGTAAAAAGGACACGGGAGGAAAGGTCGAGATCCTGTTCTACAGTGAAGTAAAAAAGGGTTGGGAATGCCTCGTTAAAGGCAAGAACATCAAGGAAGGTAGAGTGCTGGTCGTGGAGGGGGAGACCCTCGAAGTGGTAGAAAATCTGGATGGAGGACATTTTATCTTGAAATCAGACAATATCGAGGAGTTGATCGCCACGCACGGCGAGATGCCGACGCCACCGTACATAAAAAAAGATCTGGAAGAAATGTCGGAGTACCAGACGATCTACGCAGAAGAAGAAGGTTCCATAGCTGCACCCACCGCTGGATTTCATTTTACCCAGGAAGTATTGAATGAGATAAGAGACAAAGGTACGGATATATACGACGTGATACTTCACGTGGGGCCCGGTACATTCCTCCCGGTGCGAACGGATGATGTTGAAGAGCATGACATGGAGAGAGAATGGTATCGGATACCGGAAGATACCGCAGAAGCGGTCACCAGAGCTAATAAAGAGGGCAGAAGAGTGGTTTTGGTCGGAACAACGACGGTCAGAGCTATAGAATCCGCGTCGGAGAACGGAGAAGTCAAAGCGGAAGAAGGATGGGCCGACCTTTTCATATATCCCGGTTATGAATTCCAATCGGGTATGGACCTGCTGCTCACCAATTTCCATTTACCAAAATCCACCCTGATAATGCTGGTGAGCGCCTTCGTAGGTAGAGAACGTATATTGGACGCTTACAGGGAAGCCGTGGATAAAGACTACAGATTCTACAGCTTCGGGGATGCCATGCTGATCGAGGGGGTATGATGCTGGAGTTCGAGGTCGAAGAAAAGGACGGAAGAGCTAGAACGGGCGCTATGACGGTCAACGGTAGGAAGGTTAATACACCGCTTTTCATGCCCGTGGCGACAAGCGGGGACGTTAAAACGCTCATTTCCAGTGATCTGAAAAGCCTCGGAGTCCAAGCCTTGATAACAAACGCCTATCATCTTCTGATGAGACCGGGGATCGAGATAATCGAAGAACACGGGGGTCTCCATGAATTCATGAATTGGGACGGAGTCATCTTCACCGACAGCGGGGGGTTCCAGATGATACGCAAGGGTTTCGATAAAAAGGTAGACAAAAAGGGGGTCCACTTCAAATCCGAGATAAACGGAAAGGAACTCTTCATCTCACCGGAGGAGGACATCGAGATCCAGAAAAGGCTCGGGTCTGACGTTGCCATGTGCTTGGACTACTGTCCGTCGTATCCAGCGGATCAAGATGAACTCGAGATGTCGGTGGATAGGACGACTAGCTGGGCGGAGAGATGCAGAAACGTTGACGGGGACATATTTGCCATCTCGCAGGGCGGAACGGATCCAACGTCGCGTGAAAGGAGCTGTCTGGAGTTGAGCGAAATCGATTTCCAGGGCTACGCACTCGGCGGGCTGTCGATAGGAGAACCCGCCAGGGACATGTACCGTATGACCGAGATCGCAGACAGTGTATTTCCAGAGGATAGACCCCGTTATCTCATGGGACTGGGATCACCCGTAGATATCTTAGAGTCCATAAAAAGAGGTGTGGATATATTCGACAGCGCCTATCCGACCAGGAACGCAAGGCACGGCACGGTGTTCACCTCTAGAGGCAAGATTAACGTCGAGAAGGGTAGATACCGAAGGGACAAAGGTCCCCTGGACGACAGCTGTGGATGTGAGATCTGCGAGAACTACTCCCGAGCATATATCAACCACCTCAGTAGAGCCAACGAGATAACGTGGATGAAGATGACTACCATCCACAACCTGTATTTTATACTCAAGATGATGGAGGAAGCGAGAGCGTCTATAGCAAGGGGTGAATTCGAGGATTACTTAACAGAATTCAAAAATAATTACGGGTAAGATTTTTATCCGTCGATGTCATCCTGTTGTTGAATGTCCGGTAAATGCATCAAGTGTGACGAGGAAATCGATGATTTTTTCCTGATATGTTCAGATTGTGCGAGAGGACTCTTTTCAGACAATATGTTTTGGATAGCCGCCAGTCCGGTGATCGGACCGCCTGTAATAGACAGGTGTAAAGAGGATTCCGAACCCACGCTCACTATCGGTGAGAGACCGGGAGACGAGCTTCAGTTCAGAGGGGGTAAAAAAACATTGGCAGAAGTCAAGGAACTCATGGAAAAACGTGGAAGTTCGTACTCCGAAGAAAATATCTTTCAGCGATACGATCGTATACTGGTTGAGATGGGGGTTCCGAAGCACATCGATTTTGACCATTACATCTATTCCAGGGAAAGCGTCAGGGTATTCACGGAGATATTTTTTGCCGTGGAAGAGATTCGTGAGGACAATAACGCATCTTTGTACGCACCTGGATTGTTCCTTAGACTTGGTAACCTCCTTCATTATACATCTAAGAAAACCGACGACAGTGCATTCGAACCGAAGTTCAGACATAAGGCCGTCGACGACCTCGTCGAAGAAGCTAAGAGCTACTACGAAATCGCAGAAAAACTATCTGAAAAACCCGATATCCACGGGTATAATAACCTTGGAAAACTGCATCTCGACAACGGTGAATATGAATCCGCAAAGGATAATTTCCAAAGGGCTCTGAGGATCGACAAGGACAACTTCGATACCAGGATAGGACTGACCAAATCTCTGATCGGTCAAGAGCAGCCTGAAGAGGCGGAGAGGGTGGTCGACCAGATGCTGAAAAAATTCTCCGATAAACCGGATGTCTGGTATCTCAAAGGCGATATCTCGTTCGTAAAGGATGTTTGGGGCGGTGCGATCCAATTCTATAATCAAGCACTTTCCAAAGACGATACCTTCCATAAAGCGAGGATGGCAAAAGCAAAGGTGTTCCATGAAAAGGGGATGCTTCAGGAGGCAAATGACGAACTCGATGATCTCATAGAGAAGGATGAATCCAATGCCGAGGCTTGGTATATGAAAGCGGATATATTGGACAGGATGGAAAAGTGGGGTGGAGCTATACAGTGCTTGACTCAGGCATTGTCTCTCGACCCACAGATGATCAGAGCGTGGGATCTCCAGGGAGATATATTGGTGGAACAGGAGCAGTTCGAAGAAGCCTTCGAGGCCTACAATACTTCATTGAAGATATATCCTAATAGAGAAGAGATCGTCAAAAAGAAGAAAGAATGTGAAGAGATGATGGATCAGTGACGGTTTAAACCGGCCATCTCCATTTTGCCAGTTCTATAACCACTAAACATGCTACAGCTACGATAAGGATCAATCTATGATCAAACTTGGGTCCTTTGGACTCTTCTTCATCGAAATAGCGCATCAATCCTGCTGCGGATTGAAAACCTCCGCCGCCTTGTTTTGCTGACATTGTTATCATATTATAGGCATGATTATTTAAGGATTACGTTCCATCTACCTTAGTTTTTTACCGTTCTTAAGGGTAAGCATGCTCGTGGAACCGCTCATCTTGATGAGTTCCTGCAGTGCGTTGGCATATTCCATGCCCTCCGAATTCAGTAATTTTTTCACGTAGCTCGAGAGGTACTCACCGGACTCGATCTCGTGGGAGTTGAATTTCCACTTCTTGGTGTCGCCTTTGTCTAAGGCGGCGAGAAAACCGAAAGCAAGTGATTTCATCCGCGTGTCAGATAGATTGGAATTATCTATCTGCCGTAGTACGCTGTCCTCACCCTTTATCTTGTAGAGCCTAGCCAGGTCGTTTGCGAGCTTGGCCTTAGGAGGCAGATCTTTGAACTCTGGCAGAGAAGACAACCTATCTTTTTCTTTCCTTTTACTCATGGCCTTCCGAAGTACGTCCCTCGGATTAACACTGGATTCGTGATACTTTTGATAGATTTGTTCCGCCATCCCATCATCGTTAGTGATTGTTTTTATTAAATCCAGTGCTCCCTCGTCCCAGACCTTCTCTAGAAGTTCGTTCACGGTGCCCTGCTCCAGGACTATCGAATTAGCAGATTCGATGGCTTTTTTGATCACTTCCTCCTCCCAACTCTCGTAATCGAACTGCCTGAGCAGTGCTCCCATATCACTCCCATAACAGTAATCTCCGACTATGTAAACCCGCGATCTATCCACCAGTGTTTTCATGGCGTCCCTTTTATACTTTCTGAGCAGTTCGCGATCCGAGGTTTCTCCACGCTCGTATGCCTTGACCAGATCTTTGTCCATTGAAATGTTCCTATCCAACTTACATTCAGAGCAGTCCGTCCTGCACATCATGTTGTACCTCGTGGAAATTTCGAATGACTTTGAATTATCCTTGGATATCATCCCGCGGCTCAGATGATGCACTAGATTCTTGTTGTTATCAGCACACCTAGAACACAGTTTCAGAGTGAGTCCGGCGGCACTCCAGTCGATCTGTATGTATGATCGGTCACCGTTGGTTATGTGGGGACAGATTATCTTGTCACCCCTCTTCCTCATGTTGTACGGTAGAGAATCCAGCGTATTTTTGACGTATCCATTCGGTGGATTGTCCTTCTTACCGGTGCAAACTATATTGTCATCCCATGAGTAGAAGTAAAATCCCTTTTTTGCTTCGAAAGAATATGCCAAAAGCCTGAGGTGTGGATCGTTAAAATGCTGTACACCGATGAGCCTTTCTTCGTTGGCATTCCCTCTTTTTGCGTATGATATCTTTCCGTCTGGTGTCCTGGTACTAGCGAGCAAAGGCGCTTTATGTGTCAAAGCCAGGAGAAGTGTACCGGCGACGGCTTTGGCGAGGTCGGGCCCTTTGTTAGAGTATTTTTTTAGATACTCTTTGTCTTCTTTGTGTTTAACTATTTTTTTGATATACTTTTCAGCTCTACTGAATTTGCATAAAAAACAACGGCCCTCACATTTCGGTATGACTTTCAAAGGGTCTTTTGCCAGTTTTCTAGCGTTGTTTATCAGCTTTCTTTCCTGCACCTTGCTCGCACGTTTGGGTCTTTTTCTTCGCATTGCCATTCAATTCCTCGTGATATCGGTATATATAATTTACTTTTCAATCTCCTCTAAAATAGAGTCCTACCGGTTCTCTGGTGTACTTTTTGGTCTTCCTGGCCTTCACTATAGATGCGGCCACGGCGGTCTTATTCGGTAGACTATCTGCATTCGTGATGCCCTCGTTGAGCGCTATACGGTTCAGCTCTTCTCTTGTGTGGTTATCCACCAGCTCGTCTACTTCCTCCATATTACCATCTAACAATCATACAACCAATATTTTACTTTTTGGCATGAAAACGAAAACTATATTAGTTTTACATAGAATGATGAGCAAGATGAAGGACATTTGGACGGAGAAGTACAGACCGCAGACATTGGACGAGGTTTTCGGGCAGGAACAGGTGGTCGAGAGGTTGAAAGCCTATGTTAAACAGGGTAATATACCTCACCTCCTATTCGCCGGACCTGCCGGAACGGGTAAGACCACGTCTGCCATAGCACTTTCTAAGGAGATATTCAAGGACAAATGGAAGTCGAACTTCTTCGAGTTGAACGCCAGTGACGAAAGGGGTATCGACGTTATCAGGAACAAGATCAAGGAGTACGCCAGGACGAGTTCACTGGGTGCAAGGGGGTTCAAAGTGATCTTCATGGACGAGGCGGATTCACTCACTTCAGAGGCTCAAGCGGCGCTCAGGAGGACCATGGAGAAGTTCTCCAGCAACTGCCGGTTCATACTGTCCTGCAACTATTCATCCAAGATCATCGATCCCATACAATCCAGATGTGCCGTATTCAGGTTCAGTAGATTGACCAAGGAGAACGTAAGAAAATGGATCCAGCACATCTCGGAAGAAGAGGGGTTGACGGTGACCGAGGATGCTGTGGAAACTCTTATAAGGATAGCCGAGGGGGATCTCAGGAAGGCGACCAACCTCTTACAAATATCCGCTTCAACCACGTCCGAGATCACGGAAGAGAACGTTAGACTGAGTGCCAACGTGGCGAAACCCGGTGACATCGAGGAGCTGATAAAGATCGCTATAGAGGGAGAGTTCATGGAAGTAAGAAACAAACTCCAGGACCTCCTGATCGAGTACGGTCTCTCCGGCTCCGACATCGTCAAACAGATACACCGCACGATATACGACATCCCCATGGACAACGAAAGGAGGATGATGTTGGTGGACAGGATAGGTGAAGCCGAGTTCAGGATAGTCCAGGGCTCGAACGACATGATCCAACTCGAGGCTCTGCTGGCCAACTTCGCCTTCGAGGTTGAAGATTGAACCTATTCTCCGATGATCTTTACAGTGATCTCTCTTTTTCTTGCCGGTACATCCATATCGCACAAGATTATCTGCTGCCACGTGCCGAGCTTCAGTTTTCCGTTAGAGATGGGTACGGTCAGACTGGGTCCTATGAAGGATGCTCTCACATGTGAATGACCGTTCCCGTCGTGCCACTTTTCGTGATGTTTGTAGTACATATCTTTGGGGAAAAGTCTGTCCAGTGCTTCCGGCAAGTCGTGGAGTAGACCCGGTTCGTACTCGATGGTGGTGATAGCCGCCGTGGAGCCGGAGACGAAGAAAAGTGCGATCCCTTCTTTGATCCCTGTTTTTTTGACGGCCTCTTGACCCTGGTTTGTGATGTTCTTTATGTCCAGTTCCTGATGTGTCTTTACGTGGATAGTGGTCTCTGCTACTGTCATGGTCGTCAAATCGAAGTATGAAATATACCTGTTTTGGTCGTTTTTCCGTCTGACGAACCGTCATACTTGTGTTTATTAGTTCGTTTTCGAACGATTATTTTATTTCTAAGACCATAATTATTTCATTTTTGGACCACTGGCTTTAATCAATTAATAATCGGTATACACGTGAAAATCGTTTTATTTTTTTACCAAAAGATATATATATATTTAAAATATAAACTGAATTGCAATATTCCAAGGAGGAATATGAAATGAATGTGAAAAAAATGAATAAAAGAATTAGTGTACTAGTATGCGCTATGCTTATGATGTCTTTGGTAGGACTTTTAGTTAGTCCTGCCCAGGCAGAAGACATAGCAGACAATCCCGACGATAGAGATGACTTTGTACGATTAGTAAGCACAACAAGTGATACAGGTGCCGCAGGTGATTACATAGACTGTTATGTAGGAGAAGAAGACGTTAGATTCGGACTGGAAGTTCAGTCGCTGCAGTATGGTGACGGAACTGGAAAGAACGTATCTAGAGTTTGGGTAGAATTGGATGTCAGCGCGCCCATATCCTGGGAAAACAGGGAAGAGACTCCAGGAGCACAGGGCGCAGACATGAGTGGAACTGAACCCGCTGCCAACTCGACGATAGTTTTCGGTGTCGACAGCGACGCATGGTACAATGCAAGACCGTTCGAGTTCGACGTTGACCCAGATGCCACACCCGGCGAGTACAGCATGACAGTGACTATCCACTACAGGTACGTAGACGAAACAAACACGGGACAAACCACAGAGCTCGAAACATGGATCCTTTTCGACATCATGGATAACACCATGGTCGATGATGGACAACCTGATCTGTGGGCTGGAGAAGACTTCCAGCCGATAAGCTTCGACGTTGACCCAGATGCAGGAACGGTGAACATAGAAGATACGCACGTCACACTTGACGAAGCCAGTATCTCACCATCAGTAGACATCACCATCAGGGACGAAACCGCATTTATTCCTGGTGTATTAGCCAATCCAGACACAGCTAACTACAGATTCGATGTCGGAGCTGACGTACCACCGGATATCTACAGTGTAGATTACACACTCACAGCCATGAGAGCTGGAGTTGAGATCGAAGAAACTGGAAGAGTAAACTTCACAGTCGAATACACACCGAAAATAGAAGTGTCATACGATCCGATAGAGATAGAACAGGGAACTCTGACGTCAACGTTTAACGTTACCTTCGAGAACGTCGGCAACGTGGACCTTAGTCAAGTGTATGTCGGTCTCAACGACGATCAAGACTATTTCCCAACCAAAGTTGAACATTACGAATACGGTGACGCTGTAGGTCCTGGAGCTTATTTATTGGGCGACGGCGATCTCGCAATAGCTGGTTCTGAGAGCATGACCTTCGGAATCGGATTCCACAGATACCTACAAGAAGGAGACCACAAACTGGAATTCAGATGGGACGGTTGGTATTACAACGACGGTTCCACTGGAGATCCAAGCTCTTACGAGCACATCGGTGTTGATTGGGCCGATGCAGACCCAGACACAGCATTCTTATACAATGTAGTTGCAGATAACCATGAATATGATAACCCTGGAGGAGACACTATCATTGGAGCCGCAGACCCATGGACAGAGCCGTATGCGATGATGTCGGTAGTTGACGAAGTCATAGACATGGAAGGGACCGCAGTAGGCAGTGTAATACTCGACGGAGATATCACATATGTACAGTTCCAAGTTACGATATTCAACTATGAACTCGTAGATTTCAAGGATATCGAAGCCGTCCTGAACGTAGGAAGCGGAACTCCGTTCTTCCACCCACAGGACCACACGGCTACCACGGTAGAGATGGACAAATCAGTATCAGATACAGAGATAGCTGCTTACGATCCAGCTACAGGTGACCCGGGAGAAGCTGATTTATCCTTCAACGTGGACACCAACGACGACTTCGTTGCTGATACATTGTCCGGTAATGCTCACGCATACGCTGGAATAGTAACCATCAATAGGATGGTCAACGAAGACACACTGGAAGAGGTAACCAATCAGGACGTACCGATAGACGGAGAACTAGAAGGACTCGGACCCAAGATGGTCGTAGAAGGAACACTAGAGGATGACAAGGTCAAAGCCGGAGAGATGTTCAACCTGACCTACACACTTTCAAACCACGGCGACGACGTAGCTAGAGACGTATGGATGACCATGCAGCCCGAGTTATACGACAACGACGACTGGACGATCCACGATGGATTCATAACTGCCATCGCATCCGACAACGAAACGATGTCGATGTGGGGCATGTCAGAAGCCACAAACACAGAGTACTCCGAAGTGACCCTCGAAAACCTCGGTATCAACGATGCCAAGGAGATCGTCGAACTGCACATGTACGTGGAAGGTGCACTTTCCTCACCACAACCGCACATTTGGACGATGTACGTCGGCGAACTCGCACCCGGTGAAGAGATCGAAGTGACCTGGCAGATGGTATCTGACAGGGACATGGAGATCGGAAAACCGTACCAGGAAGACATCGAAGTTACTTGGATGGATTCAAACGGTGCCAACGATACACAGGTATTCCCAACTACCATCAGAACACAGAGTAAAGGTGAAACCTACGAGCCAAGCAGTGGATTCGCAGGAACTTCAACCGAAACCGGCTTGATAATCGTGTTCATCATAATCGTGATAGCACTACTGCTCATCGTTATGATGACTACGAAGAAAGGCGGTAAGAAAGAAGAGCCTGAAGAGGAAACCTGGGAAGAACCTGAACCAGAACCAGTGATGGAAGAAGAGACAGTCGAAGAAGAACCTTGGGGCGAACCTGAAGAGGAATCTTGGGAAGAAGAACCCGAAGAGGAATCCTGGGAAGAAGAACCCGAAGAGGAATCCTGGGAAGAAGAACCCGAGGAAGTCGAAGAATCCAAAGAAGAGGAAGTCTGGTAAGTCTTGAGAGCTTTGCTCGAAAGATATCGAGAAATCCTCAAGGATTTCTGGTAAACTTCCGGTAAAACAAAACCTTTAAACCCTTTTTTTTCTTTTTTCTATTTCTTAAGATTTTCGTCCAAAGTTTTCCAAAAATTTTTACCCTCTAGAACTCATACCCTCTTGAATCTACATGTTCGGTAAACTAGACGTACCAACTATCAGGGAAGCGAAGAAGAGGGTGAGAGCAAGGAATAGATTCTTCGTAGTGTTATCGGTGATCTTCGTTCTTTTCTTGTTCTACGTACTTTTTTGGATCATCATATTCCCAGGTCCCAAGCGATTGGACTTCACCAAGACCCTTTTGTGGAGCGGTGCTACCTTCGTTCTGTACATCGGAGCGAAGGCGTTAGGACGTTTGTTCTTGAATAAGATGATCAGTGCCTGGGAGAGCTTGGATGATTTCGATCCTGAAGAGAAGGTCGGCGGATTCAAGGTTGGTAAGATCAAGGGATACACTAAGAAGATAGCGGACGATATGGGTATCGACGGCGAGCCGGTCAAGGTATGCACCATGGATTCACCGATGCCCAACGCGTTCGGTCTCCTGTGGAGGAACGTGATCTGCCTTGACAGGTCGTGGCTGCGTATATTGGATGAACAGGAACTGAAGGCGCTTATAGCCCACGAGTTGACCCACCTGAAAATGAAGAAGACCCGACCCATGTTCTCGCATCCCACGTTGTTCAGCTTCGTTATATTTTTACAGATATCCGTGCTGACGTCCCTTTTCTTCTTCTATGAAGTGTCTGATTATTACTTCAGGTTCATGACGCTTTTCTTCATCTTCCATTGGGTGGATATGATGTTCCTGTTGTTACCTTTGAAATCATCCAGGGCGGAAGAGCATCTGTGTGATTGGTCGGCGGTCAAGTACACAGATATCTTTGGTGCTGTCAACCTCATGCTGAAGCTGGGACAGAGGTACGAAGCCATCAACATAATCAACGCCGCCATAAGCGAGATGAAGAAAAAGTACCGGATCCCTCTTTCCGACTACGTCCAACTCCCACAGATGATCGATAAGAACATAAAACGGTCGAAGATAGACCCGGAGGGCATCAGAGAGACTGTCAGAGAGACCGTAGAGGATATGGCGGCAGAGAATGGATGGAAAAAGGCTACATTCAGCTTTTCGACCGGCGGAGGAGACAGCTTGTTCAGCGGTAGAAATAGACACAAAGTCGACTGGATCCAGTACGACAGTCACATAATGGATTTCAGATTAGATGAGAAGGAACTACCACAGTTTATAGAGGACATAAAATCAGACAGGAAAAGCTTCCTCTTCGACGCCAAGATAGATTCCTATAAGGACTCACACGGCACCCATCCTACCATAAAACAGCGCGTCCTGTTCCTTTGGAAGAACTACAAGAACAGAGCGGTCAGCTGATACTTCTTACCTCGTCCATCAGTTCTTTCACCTTTTCCACGGAAACTGGGTTATGGATATCCTGGTTCTCTTTTATTGAGGTTCCCACTATGGCTCCGTCGGAGTTTTTCAGGACGTTGATGGCGTTGTTAACGGTTAAACCGGAGCCTATCAGCACCGGTGCTTGTACAGAATCTTTCGCCCTCTTCAACTCGACCAAGTCCACGGGTGTACCGGTCTCCTCCCCGCTGATGATGATACCGTCGGCTTTCCCTCTTATAACAGCGTCTCTGGACCCTTTAACTATATCTTTCGGATAGATCTGATCGCCGTGCTTGACGTGGATGTCGGCCAATATGCCGGCCTTTATGTCGAGGGCGTTCTTATATCGATGGATCTGGGCGGCTTCTCCCTCGATAATACCCTGCTCCGTCGCCGTTACGCCGGTGTACACGTTCACCCGGATGAAGTCCAGGTTGAGGACTTTAGCGATGCCAAGGGCGGCTTCCCAGTCGTTCCTGAGTACGTTAACACCCACGGGGACGTCCACTATCTTCTTTATCTCACAGCAGGCCATGGTCATGGCGGCCACGGTCTCTTTGGACACCTTCACCGAGAACGGCATGTCACCGTAGTTCTCCACGAGGATGGCGTCTATACCTCCCTGTTCGAGGTTTCGGGCGTCTCTAAGCCCGCTCTTCATCACGTGATTCATACCCTTATAACCGGATTTTCCCGGCAGAGGGGGCAGATGTACCATCCCTATGATCTTCTTCTTATCACCGAACCTTAACATGTTCTATGATTGTGTTTCTATGGTTTAACGTTTTTGAACCATGTCACTTCTTATCCAAGAACTTCTTGATCTCTTCCTCATCTCGCTCTTCAAAAGTGCAGATTGACCCCAGATCTTCAACCTATATTAATTCACGGATATCAAATATTTTCGAAGTTGTATAGCCAGAATCAAATATTACAATCTCGTATTTAGACCGCGGTCATAACTATTACTTGTAGGTGTGTTATATTCATACTAAGATATCTTCTAACTGGTGAAGTATGATATCATCTCTTCCTTCGGATCTATCAATAAGTTTCTTTTCATATCCTGATCTTGAGAATAGACCAAATGTCTCTTCACGACTATCATTTCTCCATCTGACCTGAGCGGCTTTCCTTTCTAGCTTTTTCAACACTCCGATGTCGACCTTATCTTTACTCCATTTACATTCTCCCAAAAAGATCTGGTTGTCTTTTTCATCGAGCGCAACTATGTCTATCTCGTTTTCTTCGTGCCACCACCGACCAATTTTATTATATTCATATTTGCGTTTTACGGCTTTCAGACATACATCCTCAAATATCCTACCCATATAATGACTGTAATCTTCTTTTACAGTATCTATCACTCCATCTGGGTTTACCTCGATCTGGCTCATATTAGGATAAACAAAGGTGATCCAGAAACGGAAATAATTATCCTTTAATTTGTATAGGAAATTTCTCTGTTTTGGCTTTTCAGTTACTGGATATTCCTTATAGATTATATCCAATCTGTCCAAGGAGTTTAGATACTTATTGATATTTGTGATGGATATTTTACTTTTAGAAGATATCTCTGAAAGTTTGGTAGCACCGTCTATTATGGATTTGATGATGTTAAAATAAGTATTGGGCTTTCTTAATTCCTCTCTAAGCAATATCTCCGCTTCCTCGTAGAGTATATTCAATTTATTCAGGAAGGTGCCCTGGATATTATCGTAGAAACCTTTCTTCGGGTCGAATTCTTTTAGATAGAAAGGTACGGCTCCAATCGCACCGTAAGTTTTTATCAAATCTTCCTGTGAATAATCTGGTAGGAATTCACTTAGTTTCATTATGGGTATCTCGTCTACCTTGAGCTGCCCAGTTCGACGTCCATACAGTGGACTGCTGTAATCGAGCACCTCCTTTTCCATCATACCTATGGAAGAACCGGTTAATACGAGGAAGATGTTTTCTTCACTCAGCACCTCATCCCAGATGTACTGCATCTCGGACAATATCTCTTTGTTCTCCTCGATCCAATAGGGAAACTCGTCGATGATGAAGACGAATTTTTCTTGCGTGGATATCTTGTCGACCATGTTTATGAACAGCTCAGAGAGGGAGTTGGTTTCTGGAAGGTAAATATCGTGTTCTTTCGCAAGTTCATTCCTTAATCTCTCGACTTCAAGAGAAAAATCCTGTTTCCTAGAGAGAAAGTAAAAATTTGGTTTATCCTTTGAAAACTCCTTGGCTAGGGTGGTCTTACCGATCCTCCTCCTTCCATAGATGATAAAAAAATCAGAGCCTTCGCTTTCGTACCTCTCTTCGAGTCCGTCGAGCTCGTACTCCCGATCTATGAATTGTAGTATCATAATACTTAGTATTACGCTACTATGTTATATATTTTTTGTCAGAAAGTATTTCTTCATGCCTTCCGTCCGTGTGACCAGTGCCCTCTATCTGCTCTTAATCGACTGTTTGATCGTCGTTGTCACCGTCATCATCTACTTCACTATCACCGCTACTTCCCATCGTTTCATCCTACATATATGAAATCAGTCATGTCAAATATTTTTGAACCATGTCACAACTTTTATAACCTTCATGCAATCGGTGAACGATGCTCGACTACTTGATGTCCAAGATAGTTTGGATAATCGCCGCAGTGGTGCTCACCGCCTCAGTCATCGGAGTCTACAACTGGCAGAGGCATTCCATGGAAGAGGTGGAGCTCGAAGAGAGGGCGAAGGGTATCTCGGAGATGGTGAACCGGATCTGCACTACGGACGGAGAGATCAAGCTGTTAGCGTCCAGCAACGAGAGCAGGGATCCAGATATCTACTTGGAACCGTCGATAAACGGTCGGGTATATCAGCTGCAGTTCACACCCTCCGGTTTCTACTTAAAACAGGGTGACAAGATCATCTGGAGGGACTTCGTGGAGAACGTCCACATGATGAACCCTGCGTTGATAGGCGAAAACGATTACTCCCTGGTGAGCCAAGTCGACAGCATCGACCACGACCTGTCGATCTCGTCGGGTGAAAACTTCTACATCATGTCCAAGGGGTACAACGGGGTCTACGAAGTCTTCATCTACTCGGAAGATTCGGAAGGGGTCGTGGCTGAGACGAAAACGGTGGGCAGCGTCATAGCGGATTTCTTCCAAGTTAGGCCGTCCAAAGGTAATCTTAGCTACAACAAAACTGCCAACGACACCTTCAAGGGCGATATTACATTTCAAACGGACTGCCTTTTCCTCAACAACAATACGGAACTGCCGTGTCCCATACCGAAGGTACATCTGTGGAACGTGAGCTCTGAAAATATATCTGATATCAATATCACCCAGATGGACGAAGAGCACAGTAGATTACAAGTCCATAAGAACGAAAAGGTCCATCTGAAAAGACAGTTGTTATACATCGATGGAAATTTTACAGCACATAGATTCATCTACACGGATCAAGCTTCTGTGATCTCTCCGGCGACCAGGTGGTAGTCCGGACCCTTGACTCCGAATTCCACCTTGGACCTACCCATGTCTTTGCCTATCAAGGACGCTATCGCCGGGACGTTGGCTGAGAAGAAACCGGTGTATTTACCCTTGCCTACTTCCACTCCAAGATACGTGTCGTCCAGTATCTCCATGGGAAATTCATTCGTTGAACAGGAGGGTTTTTTATCGACTATACTCATGATCAAGTTCTTGATAGCGGTAGCTATCCAGGTGACGAAAGATGCGATGGATTCACCACCTGTCAAAGCGAAAGTGAGTGTCACTTGGACTTCGTTCACGGTGGCTTGGAAGAAGAGCACCAGTTCCTGCACCACTTCCTTTATGAACTCGATGACCTCTTCGATGAACTTCATAACCATGGTTTTGACGAAGTTGATGATGTAGTCCAAACTGAATTTTGTTTTGCCCATCTTATCAGCGGTGTCTCTGAACGCACTGTTCACCAATCCCACTAGAATATCCCCGAAGCTCTCGTTGACATCTAAGTAAACTATCTGAAAACCAAGGTCCACATCGCTCACAACAACGGGACCGATGGGGAACCTCGCTTCGTTTATACCTGTGTATTCTCCCAGGGTCACTTCGGTTTCGTTTTTCGGTGTTTTTCTCTTTGGGATGGTCAGGTTGACGTAGGTGCCGTCCCCCTCCTTTCCATGCAGACCCTGGCACTGGAACCATGCGGGGTATATGCTCGGTGACTCGTGGAACGGGTCCGCCAACGGGTCCACCTGCCAATCGATATCAGTCTTTCCCACCCGTATCTTGCCGAAAGCGATCACGTCGCTCTCGAGAACGTTGAGGTTCAATCTGTAAGAAGTTCCGAACAGCTCACCGCCCAGGCTTATGTTGACGTACCTCGTCACGTTGTTTTCATACTTTGGAATCGAGGTCTCGTATCCGTCCGCGGTGACGTTCACCATACTGGACAGCCCGGTTATGGACAGGATCTTGTCCAAACACTTCAGTTTACCCTTGTCTTTCAGCTTGTCCAGTAAACTTTTGGCCTTGGGTCTTAAAAGGTCATTGATCGTGCTGTTGATAACGTCACCCAGCTTCTGGACCAACTTGGTGGCGTACTCTTTCAGTTTGTCCACCAGTTTATCGAATAACTCCATGATCTTTTCGATACCGTCTATGAGGTACGAAAGTGGCTTCTTGATGTACTTCCAGACTTTGTTCAAAAAGTTCATCGCATCAGAAAAAACGTCGTCGGAGAGCTTGTACTTGACTCCCGCCAACTTCCAGCCTGAATAAACCGTCAGCTCCAAAGAGAAAGAGATGTTCTCGGTGTGGTTCATCCAGACGTACCTGGGTTCACCGTCCTCTATGAGCGTAGGATCGGCCCTGCTGACGTTGTAATCCACCTCTATCGGGTCTATCTGTATCTTCCAATCCGTGCTGAACGGTCTGCTGGATATCTTGTTTACTTTCGTGTAGTGGACCCCTTTGGGCTTGCTTATATCGATCCTGTTGTCCAGTGAGATATAATCCGGCGTACAGTCGAATCTGAGCTTGAGCTCCCGCTCCCCTTCACCGTGTGAGAAACCAGCGGTTGTATCCACGGGTAAACGGTACTCCAGGTTGCTCATCTGACCTCCCATTATCATCTGGGTAGTCGTCGTTTTTAAAAACGATGACGCAAGCTCGAAAAGGGAATCGGTCATACTGCCTCCCCCTATTATCGACCATACCTTTCTCTGAAACAGGTTGCCCTGGATGTGCTCACCGTTCTTACTGGTCTTGAACTCGACGTGTTCTGCCTTCTTCAGTGAATTACCGTATAGGTCTTCCACGTCCGTGATGTTGAACCAGTAGCGCTGGTCGGACTCGAATTCACCATGGTGTAGGGTGATCATGGTCCCGTCTGCGTTCATATCGTACTCCCAAGACCCATCGTATGGATGGCACGTGAACTCCAGACTGCTCTCTTTTATGGGCTCACTGAAAACGATGTGAAGTGGTATATCGGAGAGATACCGCTCGTTACCGTCCTCTGGACAAACGGCGATAACCTCCGGCCTGGTTGATTCCTTGATCTTGAACACGAATGGATTCGATATCCCCTCTGATATCCTCAGGTCGCTGCCGTTCTCGTCCTCTCCCTTTATGAACACCTTGTATTTTACGCCGATTTCGAACGTTTCATGCGATATGACGACTTCGTCATCACCCACCCACGCGAAAGAGATGTTGGTTGTGTGGGGCTGTACGGACAGGTTGAAAGTGGTTTTGTTGATGGGTTTGCTGAACCTCACCCTTATGTTCTCGTTCTTGGAGATGTTCTCCGAACCGTTTACTGGGTAAGTGTAGGTGATCTCTGGAAGGTCTATCGACTTGGTCCTGTAATCCGCTGAGAAGAGAGTAGTACCGGTCCCTTCAGCTGTGACCGCGGCGCCGTCGTATCTGCTCTGCAGAGCGGACAGATCGAACTCCAGGTCGATGTCGGCGCCGGGCGGGAAGGGTTCATGGTCCAGAACGAGTCGTTTACCGTTCTTTTCGAAACTATACTGCCAGGTGAGGTTGGAATCGATGAGATCTTGGATGCCGGTTGAAAATTCCACCCTCTCGTCGAAGGTCATGATTATCGAGCTCTCGACAGTTATCTCGCTGCCCGAGGACGGGTAGATACCGGTGACCTGTGGATACATCATGGTGGTCCAGGTGATGTCCTGGGGCTGCATCAAAGATGAATTCGTCCCGTTGTCCACGTCCTTAACACCATCTATGGTCAGCTCGTATTCAGTGTAACGGAAGTAGAATTCAGATGGTGTCAATACCGCCCGGGTATCGTTATCATGCCAATTGACCGTGAAATCGACGTTTGGTGAGATAGAGTATGCCAAAGATTTCGTGTCCACTTTCTCGCTGAAGGTGACGGTGATCTCCTGGTCGGTGTTCCAGCTGTTGTTGCTGCTGGGTAAGATGTCCAGCACCCTCGGTCTGTTATCGACGAGCACCTGCACCGTGGTGTTATCGTGTCCCCCGCAGTCGTCCCAAACATCCAGAGTTACGTTGTAGGTATCGGGTGTCATGAAAGTGTGGTTCACGTTCTTTCCCGTCTCATTTGTCCCGTCACCGAAGGTCCAGATACTTTGGATAACGCTGCCGTCGGGGTCGGTGCTGTCGCTATGAAAAGCCATCATCTCTGTTTCGGATGCAGGTGATGGTGAAACGCTCCCTATCTCTGCTTTCGGTGGTAGATTTACGAATATCTCTACACTGTCCGAGTGAGTGAATCCGTCTTCGTCCACGACCTCGAATGTGATGACGTGCGTGCCGGGTGAGAGAAAACCGGCCGACATGTTGAAGTCCTCTTTGTTGGATAGATGACCGTCGATGTTCGATATCCACGATACCATGGAGGCGTTCACCCCGGTGAGATCGCCTTGGAATGATATCACGTGCTGTCCCCTGGTGGCTGGGTCCGGTGTGATATCCTCGATGTAGACCGTGCTTCGACTCCTGGTTTCAGTTCTTTTATGAGCTTGATAGTTCTTCACGGACGTGTTATACTGGTAGGAATCCAGTGCTTGGATGATCAGACCGTCGGAATCCGAGTGCTGGCTGTCTTCGTTCACCTCGCTGATCTCCCGGTCCCTTATATCATCGAATGCGGCCTCGACCTCTGGTTTTAGCTCCTTTTGGAGATCTTCTATTTTGGGACCTGAGAGTGTGCCTCCCTTCTGCAAGATATCGGCTATCTGCTGTTTATCTAACTCGCCGTCTCTTTTCCAGACGTAGTCGCACTCCGTGTTCGCCTTTCCTACCTTCACTTCAGAACTAGTTACGTCGTACTCCAGGTATGGATTAGTGTGACAAGACAATTCTTCGGCGGTCCTTTGAGCCGTTGAATCAATCACATCCTTCTTTTGTGACAGAGAACCGTATTTTTTCTTTAAAAATTTCTTTAGGTCGTTGATGCGTGGATCTCCCTCTTCATCGTGGAGAACGTCCAAGACGGCATCGACGATCTTCCCCGGATTATCCTGGTAGTAATCCATGGTTTCATCGATGGAGCTGGAGACCGCATCGTTGAGTTCTTTGAACAGCGATCTTCTATCGTAGGGATCGAGTTCCAACTTGGTGTATTTAGTCAATATCTCCTCCAATCCCGGGTCCTCCAGTACCGATTCGATGAACTTGGAGATCACCTCTTTTACCGCACCCCTGATGTTCTCCGCTTTCTTCTTGCTCTCCTTTTTGTAGTGGTCGTCGTAGAACTCCTGCCAGTGCTTGTCGTTGTCCTCCAAGAGGTCTCTAGGGGTGAACATCAACTTTCCTTCGTCGATGGTGACTTTGACCTCTTTCTCTATGAAATCGTATCCGTAGAGCACTTCTGCGCCTCCACAGCGGCCGTAAACCGGTTCTCCGTCATCCTCACCCTTGACAACGGACTCGTTGCACGTGTGTCCGTGTTCCCTGTGAACCGTGCCGTGACCGCAGTCGTACGTGTACCATCTGTGCTCCGGGGATTTCAGCCTGATCCTGATCTTTAGGGTGTATACCTCTTTGAAATTCGGCGGTAGATTCGGGTATCCAGATATCGTTTTTCCGTTCATCTCGTCGTACACGTAATAATTCGATTTGAGCGTGTTGGTGTTCATAAGACCGGCGGAGATGAAATTCTTGGCCACCCAGTTCTTGACGGTTTCCACCTGTTCCGGATTAATTTCATCCTCCTCCCCAGATAAGAAATGAGAGAATATGTCCTCCGACCCCTCTTTCATGTCTTCGTAGATGTCGACGAGCGCCTGATATGCCTTGAACCCAATGTTTGCCACCTCCATATAGTGGAAGTAATCTAGGTACTTGAAAACGAACTGATCCGACAGTGCGTTTATAGCTTGGGAGATCACCGCCGTTAAGTTGATGTCAGTCGAGTCCTCGCGCTCTACGATCTCTCCATCGTATCCGTAACCGTAGTACAGAGATACGATATCACCAGGATCGATACGGCCTCTCTGGATGTATTCGTCCACCAGTTCCCGTATAGTGCATGCGGCTTTGGTGGTTCGATTGGATATCTCTCGGACGGATCCATCGTCGAAGGTCCTGTACTGGTAAGCTGTCTCTAAAAGGAAGGCCATGTTAACAGCCAGCTCGACGTCTTTCTTCGTGATTATCTCGCTTGTGGCTTTGCAGGACGAGTTATCGATGTTCTCGTACTTTCTCATCCCGTAGCCCATCAACGTCCTGTACTGCGCTAGAGTGGTGATGATGTAGTCCGTGATCCTGGCCACGTGGCTTTGTTCTCCGGAGAGCTGTGAGTTAAAGGATGAGCACTTCTTTTTCAGGAACGGATACGGCACGTCCACGTCGATGGTGAAATCTTTTTCTTTGTCCATGGAGAGGCCTTTGGGATTCTTAACTCTTAGAGAGATCGACCCCTCAACCTTGTACGCGTAGGTCTCGTTGTTCTTGTCTAACTCACCCGGTTGGTCGTTGGATACCCTGTCGTATCCTCCCCTGTCCTGGACCGTTTTGTTTATGGAGTCCGTCTCTTCGAATTTGATGTCCATGGAGAGGCTGTGGTTCAATATCTTTACAATGGCTCCCGGGACTTTTTTTTCCTCGTACTCATCCATAAAGTCTTCCGTCCGATTCTGGAATACTGTTGAAACTGACATGTCCTTCCTGTTGGCTTTGTATGCACTCCTGACGGCCAATAGTTTGATCCTGGACTTCAGTGCATCGAGTTCGTTGTCCGCTCTCTCCTCGAGCTCGGATATCTCGTCGGCCCTGAGCTCGTTCTCGTAGCTGATCATCTGTATCCTAGATAGGTAAGCTACCGCTAGAACCGACAGTAATACAATTAGCACTCCTAAAAGGGCGAAGGATACGGTACCAACG
Source organism: Thermoplasmata archaeon (assembly GCA_046484045.1). Classification (GTDB taxonomy): domain Archaea; phylum Thermoplasmatota; class Thermoplasmata; order Halarchaeoplasmatales; family Halarchaeoplasmataceae; genus CAZHUM01. The sequence continues at coordinate 84,560 of JAWOBZ010000080.1, forward strand.
TCTTTTCGGTCACTTCTAAAGATCATTCTCCAAGGAGTCCGAATTACGAATGGTATAAACTTTTTTCGACCGTCCTGTTCTCTCGATCTATTCGAGTTCGAATTTACTCTCTAGCTTCCTTTTGTTGATAATATCCTTAAAATCGGTGGTTTCGAACTCGGGGAATTCCTCGAACTCCTGTACATACATCTTCTTTGCCAGCTCTCTGATAACGGGGTTATCGCTGAAGGCAATAGCCAGCTTCAATTTGTTCCTGGTCAGGCATCTATCCTCTTCGCTCATATGTCCCACCACCTGTCAGTCGTATGACAAGTGCATCCATAATAGATATTGATTAAGTTATATTTATAATTTTATTATATTATATATTGGACTACGTAGTGAGATAGAAAAATTCGGATGAAGTGGCGGTTAGTCCTCAGCGGAGTCAGTAGAAGGCCTTTTCAACTTCCATCTGTATGTCTTCGTAGATGGTCTCCATCAAGTACTCCAGGTCATCGCCTTCGAACTCGAAATACCTTCCCATGGCACTCTGCACTTTGGCCCTGTATCCACTACCGTTTTCGACTATTTCGATTGAACAGACTGCTTCTTCCACCATTAATTAGGCGCACCCGGGTGTGGTATAAATATTTTTGGTTTGGATAAAACGATATATATGGGAAAATCCATAGGGTATGCAAGTGATGACAAACCCCTAGCTGAGCGATAAGCTGTGATGAAGATTTTGAGTTCTGAAAATCAGGGTTCTATGGTCTCGTATTCGTCGATGGAATAAGGCTGCAGCACCAGGAGTGCGAATCCCATCCAACCGATGACAAAGATGGATAGAAATATATTGTCGATCCAGAACATGTGGTTGATAATAACGACTAGGACCGGGATGATCACCGATATCAGCATGTAGAACAATATCTTCAAGTCAGATCTCTGTTCTGCCATCGGAGAATGAAATATAGGGGTCAATAAAAACTTTTTGGGAGTTATTTTCTTGCCGTGAGTATCAGTCTTTTGGCGTTTTCGTCGTATGGAGAGCCGTGGAGGTCGCCGTAAGCCTGGATGCCTACGAAGCCTGCTTTTTCAAGCATCTCTTCGAGCTCGTGTGCGGAATACAGCCTGTGGTCTATGGCGAATTCGTTGACTTCTCCTTGATCTATGGTTATCCATCGGTTGGACATGCGGCTCCAGTCGTCGGTGACGCTTCTCTCTTCAAGGTAGTATACACCGTCTTTCTGGTACCAGTCCCTCTTCTGGAAGATCCTGGCGATGATCTCTTTTCCCATAATAATGCTGATGGTTTCATACCTTTAGGATGTCGATATCCGGGTCCGTCATCCACATCCCTCTTCGTAAAAAAACGGGAACATGTCTTTCCTCAGTTTCGCCATCCTCCCGTCGGGGTGGGTGAACACTACGCCCTCTACGTAGCCCTTCTCTTTTGCTGTGTCGTACTTCATGTTGTGTGTTTTAGCGTAGAACAACGGAATGAGATCTTCCTTGAACCATTTGGAGATGGATTCGTAGGTCTTGGGGTATTTACCCCATGAGTGGTAAACGAGTTTTTCTCGACTGTAGGTCGAGAACGGGATCCACAACCGCTGGTCTAGGTCGTATTTATTTTCCCTCCATTTAGGACTGGGGCCCACCAGTTCACCGAAATGCTGCCCGTCTTCTAGGTCATCCATGTATCCCTTGGAGTAGGAGTTGATCAGTCCTTTCATTATGAACGCCCCCTGCTTGCTGAAGAACGGGATCCTGTTCATCCTGTTCCAAACCTCGACGATCTCTCCATCTTCGATAATTATCGATACGTTGGTGCCGTCGAGCTTTTCGACCGCCATGACGGAGTCGTCCTGGAAGACCCATTCGTAGCCTTCGTTTATCTCGTCGATGACGACATAGTTGTCGTTCTCGTCATGTTCCCGGACAAATGGGCTGTGGAGCTTCGGCATGTTCTGAGCTTTGTACTCGGTCATCTGTTATCACCGTAGTTTTTGTATTATAGAGCTGATTTTTAAGGCTTTTCGAGGGGGGCGGGTGAATGTGGGGGTTGGGTGAGATTGGGGGTAAGAGGTATAGTTGATGGGGGTAAAATTCTTGATAAAGTGGGTTATCTATAATCATTATCGAGGCAAGTTCGTTAAACCTTCAAAAGACTCTACATAAACCTCGTGTATCTTTTCTGCGGCATTTTCTATCTGCACCATCTCTTTATCCGGCAGAGAGATCGCATCTCCTATCATTTTCCCTACGACCCTAGGGGTGCTCACCATGACTTCTTCCTTAATATTCAAACCCTGGTATGGTGCTGCCACGGGGAGTATCTTATTTTCATTTAAAGCAATAGAACGTAGTATATCTCTAAAGGAAACTGCCGGCCCCATCCTTGTTCCTCCACTGGTCTTGATAATTTGTCGGGATATCTCCTTTACATGCTCTTGGATTTGTTCTATATCCAAGGATCCGTTCGTTTCTCTCAGATATCGTTCCAAAGGCATCCCGTGTATTTCAACGGTCGACCACAGGAACACGGCGTCCTTTCCGTGCTCTCCGCCTACGAAACCTTTTATGGATGTTATGGGGACGTCGAGTCTTTTTGAGAGCTCCGCTCTGAAGCGAAGGCTTTCAAGGTTCGTACCCGTGCTGATCACCCAGTCTGCGTTGGATAGTTTCTTAAAGAGGGTCGCCATGGCGTCCACCGGGTTGGTAACCACGACATAGTACGCATCTGGGTTCGTGGGACCTACGGCTTCCGCGATGTCTTTTATTATCCTGGCGTTGGCTTCTGTTAGATCCGTTCTATCCTTCATGTCCTTGGTCCTCGGTGCACCGGCCGTTATCAGGACTATATCCGCTCCTTCTACTGAATCATCTTCATCGTATGATACAACATCAATGTCGTTTTCTGTGCTTCCTAGAGAGTGTCTCACCTCTTCTGCTATCGATCCCGCGAGTTCAGGCTTCGTATCCACTAAGGTCAATCTGTCTATCCATCTCTCGTGTGCCAGCAGGAGAAGGGTGGCCCTACCGACTCGACCCGTTCCGACGACCGCCACGTGTTTTCCAGAGTCGATCATGAGTTGACAAAAGATATTCTCGTATAAGTTGATTTGGTCTTAAGCTAATCTGTCTGCGCCCTGGTAGACTTCTTTTACGGTGAGTACTGCGGCTGCATGGCCCGGGAACCTGGGTTCCAACCATCCCCTCATCTCCTCGTAGACCTCTCCTTCCGTGTGGTAGGAGATGGTCCCTTTGATCTGGAAGGATTCGTGGTCGTCGGTGATGAACAGTATCGAGCCGTGGCTTCCGTTCTCTATGTTCGTTCTTGTTTTATCGAAGTAGTTGTCGGCGATGACGAACTGCTCTTCGTTCCGTTTTTTGATGCAGCTCACGTAGATCGCATTGGGTTCTCCGTTCCTGTTGACTGTTGCGAATACTGCTGGCCCTTCTCTTTTTTCCCATCTAACTTCTTCTGGTAAGGCTGTCATATGTGATCTCTCCTTTGGGTTGGGAAGATGTGGTTGGTTTATAAAATTATGTTGGGGGGTACTGGGGGAAATTTTATATGTTACGTATATCATCTAATACGTGATTATCGTGAATAAAAGTATAAATCTCGGTCCATTGGAATCAAAACTCCTATTCGAGTTGGAAAAGAGAGGTAAGTTTTTGTTTGATTTCAAGGATTCAAAAGACATATTGGATACTTCAGATTCATCCGTAGCCAATGTTCTGTATAGGTTGAGGGAAAAGGATAGAGTTCAAGAGATACAGAAGGGGAAGTACGTATTGAATCCAGCTAGATCAGGTTTGGAGGGTGAATGGATGGAAAACTTATATCTCATAATCGATCACATAGTGGATGATTATTACGTCGGTTTCTGGTCAGCCATGAGTTACTGGGACCTGACTGAACAGATCCCCGTTGTGACCCAGGTTGCTTTAACTAAAAGGAAGAGGCGAGTAGAATATCTAGGTCAGGAAATCAAGTTCATCAAGATATCTGGAAAACGGTTTTTTGGAGATGTGAAAAAGGATGTTGAAGATGGAAGTTTCTATATATCTTCATTAGAGAAAACCGTTGTGGATGGTCTGACGTATCCGCAGTATTGTGGAGGGTTGTATGAAGTTTCCAAGGCGTTGTGGAACTCCCGAGAGATCATCGATTGTGAGAAAGTCTTTAGATTCCTAAATAGGTTGGATATGAGTGCGGTTACCAGGAGGATGGGGTATCTTTTGGATGTGCTCGATATCAAAAAAGATTTGAAGGATAAATTAAGAGATGAATATAGTGGTTTCAGATGGTTGGATCCCTCTTCTTCCAAACCGGACTTTATTTATAATAAGGAGTGGGGTCTTAAATTGAATATATCTGATAAAGAAATGTTGGGTTGGAGAGTGCTACGTTGAAGATGGATGAACTGAAGAGATTATCTGGAAGAAAGAAAATCCCCCAAGGGATCATCTATAAGGATTACGTGATAACAGTGATCCTAGAGGATATATCTAGGAAGGATTATAAGGAGGATTTGATCTTCAAAGGAGGTACCTGTCTAAAAAAGATATATTTTGATGAAACGAGATTTTCTGTAGATATAGATTTCACCTGCACTCGTCAGAAGGTTTCCGACGAACTACTTACTGACCTCAAAGGGGATATAGAGGATAAAACGGTCAGAGGTGTATCCTTCGGAGGTATAAAAGAGGATCGTGGTTGGGCAGATAGTGTCAGTTTCAAATTAGGATATTACGATCTAAATGAACATCCCAACAGTGTTAAGATAGACCTGAGTTTTAGAGAGCAGCCGATCTTAAAGCCTGAAATTAAGCACGTGTTGATTCCAGATTACGGGAGGATCGATAAGTTCGAAATGTATGTTTTCCCTCTAAAAGAGATTCTATCAGAAAAAATTCGCGCTCTTATTACAAGGGGAGCTGCGAGGGATGTCTTTGATGTGTGGTTTCTTTTGAAAAATGGTGTGGAATTGGATATTAGCTTGGTTGAGGAGAAGATGGATTTATATGATGAAGAATTCGACATGGAGGAATTTATTGATAAGATCGGTGAGATGGAGAGTAAGTGGAAACGTGACCTGGGGATGCTCGTGCCGGAGGCACCAGGATTCGAAACTGTTAAGGAAGAGATACGTTCGATCCTTTAGTTCATGTATTATGTTATATTGTGAAATAAATCATTTAAATTTCAAATTCGAAACAGAGTTCGAAATGAAGGGGGGGCGTGTGAGGAAATTGATTTATTTATCATCTAACCTTTTTTCCAACGCATCGATTAGTATCTCTATGATCCTTTCGATATCATCTAGGTTTCTGAAAAGGTAATCTTGAGCGATATCCCTTCCCCTGTATATGATATCGCTTCTGAGTAATCTTAAGTCGTCTATAAGATGGGTATATTGATATTCTATAAGATCTGGTTCTATGTCGTTAATATATGAGATCAAACATTCATGACTGTAACTTTTGTATCCATCTAATGCTAATAATGCGGTCAATAGTTCCTTGATAGCTTCATAATACGATTCCAACAAAAGTTGAGGATATTCGTCTTCTTTCCTTTTCTCTATGGATTTCATCCTACGTTTTGCCAGGATTAAAAGAGATCTAGCCTGCTCTGGATTCTCTTGAATCTCCTTCACTTTCTTCTTTTCCTTACAATCTTCCCAATCTTTCATCATATCACTTTTAGGAAACCGTGTAGAACGATCCCGTTAGCCAACGAGTTTCTTAACTCTTCGTTCACGTTGTCGATGTCAGGTTCGTATAAAAGGTTTATTTTCCTGTTCAGTTTTTCTTCGTATTCGTTTAAGTTCAAGTTTGTCTTCTTTGATTGGATGAACAAGTCTATATCTCCGTTGGTGTCGTCTCTTCCAGAGGCAGCACTACCGAATAGAACTAAACAGTTCGGTGTAGATTGATTTTTTATTAAATCTATCAGTCCAGATGTTTTTAAACGTATTAGTAGATCGTTGACCTTGTAGGTTCTAAATTTATCGTTTATTACAGCACGGTATCCTTTGTAGAGTCCATCTTCATTCGATTCGATAAGGTCCTCTTCGATCAGCTTCAGTAGATGACTCTTTACCGATGGGTGGCTGATGTTCACTTCTCTTGAGATCTCCCTAAGATGCCATATCTTGTTCGGCTCGTCGAAGAAAACCTGTAGGACTTTGTATAGATTTGATGATCGGTATATCATATTACCACCTGGTATAATATTTTACCAAGTGGTATTAATAGTTACCGGTTTGAGATACTAAACGTGAACTTTGTGGAGTGGCGTGTTTATCGAAACAGAGTGCGAAATGAAGGAGGGAGACAAACACTTTTCCAAAATCTGTGATGATATTTTTTTGAGTGTGATTTTGAGTTGTCTTAAGTTTTTAGTATTTACTCTGATCACTTTTCATCCAATTCAGTACGCACTTTTTCGTACAGTTCATCGCTGATCCAAAAACCTGAATCCCTTAAAGTATCCAAGTGTTCTATTGGATCCTTCAATTTATTCAATTTTGCAGCCTTTAAAAGTAGGCCTATAACTCCGGTTATTTGCAGATCATGATTTCTAGCCAGTTCCCTAGCATCGTACTCATCTAACAAGATGATATCTGCAGATTCCTGAATAGCTAAAACAATTGCCTCTGATTCACCTTCATCTACATCTTTAAAGAATGCTGTTTTTAGATGTATATTCTCTCTTTTTATTTGTTTTACATATATCCATTCAGCATTTTCTATGTCCCTTGAATCCTTTCTATCTCCACCCTCTACAACGCATTCTTCGTAGACCGCTTCAGGGATGAGTACTTCATCGAATAGTTCATTTAAGATCTCTAGAAGCCCTATCTTCGATAGGTGAATCAATGGAGAAGAATTACTGACCGCGATTGGCAAATTCGATGTCCTCCTTCAATTCCCTCTCATCATAGTGTCTTTCTATCTTCCTTTTTTTAAGTTCATCTATAAATTCCCATTTCCCCATCTCTGCCAACTTCCTCGCTTTACCGAGAGATATTATTCCCCTTTGGTAAAGAGCTAAAGCTAGTTCTAGTTTTAGCATCTTTTGCCTATCTTTCTTGGGGAGTTTGATAGCATTCAATATCTCTTCGCCTATCGATATAGATTCCATTTTATCCTGTTTTAAATAGAGTAGTGAATAGATTTAAAACTTTTCATCTTTGAAAATTTTTGCATAGTGCGAAATGAAGGAGGGGGCGTATGGATAAAATAGTAAATTTTATACATGCGTGAGGAACAGGGTTCCTAACAGTGTGAAATAAGAAAAAAAGTGAACCGGTAAAATAGGGTTGTCTTTCACAATTTTATTCGTGCAATAGATACTTTGTAATCTTCCCCTTTCCTTCGTGATATTGTTTGTATTGAAATATCTAGATAAGAGCTCCGGTATGCTGTTAATTCTGTTGAAATCCATATAAACAGTATTCCGTTCTCACTACCCTTCACTTTTTTTTATTATACCGTGACCGGCTTTGCCGTCCACCTTAACGAGCAGAGGTGATGAAAGACGTAGGTGCCTCACGTACCGTTCCTTGTTCTCAGCGGGCATATCATCCATCCAAGTCCAATCAACGAAATCCTCCTTCGATTTGTTAGCAATTGTAAGGTAAGGGATCCCAAGAGATGTAATGTTGTGAAAGAAATGAGAGCCCTGTGAAGGGTCCACCCGTATGTCCATGATCGGAGTTTCCACTATGGCCCTTACTCCGGCCATGTGGCCCCAATTGACCGGAATACCAAGCCATTTGTCGTTGCTGCCCCATCGGCCCGGACCGATGAGTAGATAGGGCCTCCCGTTCACCTTTTCGTTCATCTCACCGATCTCTTTGGCGATGTTAACGGTTTGACTTCGATCAAAGGTTTTGGGTGGCACATAGACGATGTCATATATATCGTTAAATTTTCCGTTACCAAGGGCTTTAGAGGAATAAATAAGGCACCCCTCTCGTTCGTTATCTTCAATAACAACATGATTGTGCTCTTTCATAGAGAGAAATGGTCTTATCTGCAGTATGTAAAACACCAGATCACCATTCTCGTCGATGCTGTTAGCGAATTCAATTTCCACCGGGCCACCCATACCCTTCTCTCCTATTTCAAGTAATTTCTTCAGTATCTCCGTTAAGGGATACTGATTGTGCTTGATGATCGGTGCGAAGGTTATTAATTTTGTTCCATCGTAATTTGGTCCATCCCGTATTCTGTCTTCGCCGTTGATGTAAACGCTTGCCAGTTGATCCAATGTTCCGTCCTTCTCTGCTTGGGATATGTCCTGGTATAATAAGTTGGCTTCCTCCCCATCCCTCCACAAGTCAAATTCTGTTCGGGACATGTCCAGAGAATAGAATTTTATCTGAGAATTATTGAATATGTCCGAAGGTGAAGAGAATCCTGGTATGGAATCGGGACGCTCCGGAGAAAAAGTCAACACTTGTCCTCCCTCGACGATGATCCTTCCCAGACCCAAGGCAATATTGACTATTCCATCCTGTCGTTTTAAAGGTGGTAGGGGATAGTAATTATATGACAGTGCCACACCGGAGAATATAGGGTAGAACCTATCGTTGAAATCGTTACCAACGAGCTTTTGGATGACCACGGCCATCTTCTCCTCCTCTGCCTTCAGTAAAGTGCTCCGGATGTAGGTCTTGGCCCGTTTGTAGAAGGAGGATGCATATACCAGTTTGATGGCCTCGCAGAGCTGGTTCAATCTTTTTTCTTCATCATCATGATTGTTGGGAAGAATGTAAGTGGCATATATGCCTGCAAAAGGTTGACTGTAGGAATCCTCCAATAAACTCGAAGAGCGTACAGCGAGGGGAACTTCAACGTGTTTCAGATAACTTTCCAGGGAATCTTTCAATTCGGATGATAACTCTGCATTTGTGAATCTCGCAGCTACCGCATCATCATCCATATCCTCTTGCAAGATGTAACGAAGTTCGTTATCATCGATGAATCGCTCGAACTCTTCTGTACCCAGCACCAATGTGTCGGGTATCCGTATGGGATTAGAGGGAAAATCTTCGGCGAAATTGTTCCTTCGAAGTAAGGAGGCTATGAACGCAATGCCCCGGCCCTTGCCACCTAGTGAACCGCCACCCAGCCGTGTAAAGGTCTGTTCATACTCGAACTTTTGCCGTGAGAAATCAGTTATCACACCAAGCTGCCTTTCTCTCTCTGCCCTGGTAAATATATCCTCCAAGTAGTTTTTCAATTCTATGTGAGAGTTGAAATCCCCTGTCTTTTTGGGTCGCAGCTTCCTTGCAAGCTCGAACTCCCCCCTTGCCATCAACCAGATGGAGAAATCGTTTCGCTTTCCGTGATAGACCAGGGACTCGAAAGGTACCTTTCCGAACATTTCAACCAATTCTTCAATGTTCGCGGCCCTGGCCACTACACTGCCGTCGGGGAGCTTGAAAACGAAATCACCGAATCCAAGTTCCTCGGTAAAGAAATTTCTAAGGTCCTGGAGCATGGTTTCGGAGTTCTTGTCCAGGAAGGGAAGCCCAATCTTTTCCGACCGGTTCTTGTATTTGGTTTGAGAGGACTGCATGATCACCGGGATGTCACGATCGATCGTTTGGATGAACTCGAACCCGGCACCGTTTGTTATGGTGCCGTTTTTGGGGAAAGCGACGTCCGAGATTATTGCGAGAATATGTTTTTCGTATTTTTTATAGATCTCCATGGCCTCCTCGTAACTCTCGGCCAAAAATATCTTGGGTCTCGCCCTTCGTTTTAGCAGTTTCTCATGCTCGTTTAGGCTTTGTTCAATAAGGGAGCGGGTTTGACGCATCACCTCCTTGTATATCAGAGGCAGGAACATGGATTGATATCTGGCAGAATCCTCGATCACCAGTATAACCTGGACCATGCCCTTCCGTATATCGTGTTCTGCATTTTTCAGATCCTCGAAATATTTTATGATTGCTAGGAAAAGAGACGAATCACCGTTCCAAAAAAACACCTTGTCTATACCTTGTTTCCTATCCGCTCCGTGATATCTGTCGAGGTCCTTCTTGTTCGTTGCCAAGAGTACTACTGAAATCCCCGGGTGGAGTTCCTTGGCCCTTCTGCCGAAATCTACCGGGTCGATATCGATGAGATGCGTCATACTGAGAACAAGATCGTAGTGGTTTTCACAAAGCTCTCGCTCTGCTTCCTTGACTGACGAAACCCTGACGACCCTGGGTGATGCGGTAAGCTCGAGCTCCCGATACTCACCGAATATCTGCTCGGATAATCCCCGGTCCTCCTCCAGTATGAATGCATCGTAGAGACTGGAGACCAGTAGGATGTCATTTATCTTGAAACGCATCAAGCCGGAGCGATTGTTTAAACGATTCCCGTAAGTCCCCTTTAAGTCATCTTCCGCTGGATCGTTATCTCCCTTTCCCATATCTATATACATAAATGTCTTTTATTTATAGATTATCCGCTGACCGTCGATGAGCGAATTCGCATCAAAGTGTTTGGAAGATATTTCTGATATCTTTCACAACGAATTTTTCCGTGTTCTTATCCTTTCGATGTAATCATCAAATCATTAGATATGAAATCTAGCGTACTTAACAGAGATGCAATTAGCCTCTAGAATATTTTTATTCAAAAATTGATTTCTTAATATAATATCATTCAAACTTTTTGTCCGTACCGGCATATTCCGGCACAAGACATATCTGGTGTTTTCGCCTTCGCCAACCATTTTTATCACACCTTTTTCTACCATTTGTGAATATTTTTGCAGAGTTCGAAATGAAGGAGGGGGGGGGAGAAATTTTAGATTATTTTCACAAATTGTGTAAACTATTTATATGATTAACGTATAACTAAATTACATGAAAAGTATCGCCAAACGGGAAGCTCAGTTGATATCCGAGATCAGATCCAGGGAAATGGTCGTATTCACCCCTAATGATATCCATCGATTCCTCGATACATCCAAAGAAAATACTTACCGCATAATCGGAAATATGATGGAGAAGGACCTTGTTAAAAGGGTGGAAAGAGGAAAATACATCTTGAGTGAGACGTGGAAAGAACTTGATATCTACGAGATAGTACCTGATATATTCCAGCCATGCTACATTGCTTTCTGGAGCGCTTTGCACTACCACGGTATGACGGATCAAGTTCCGCAGACGGTGTTTGTTGTTACTACCAAAAGAAAAAAATCTCTTGGATTACAGGGACAGAAGATCAAATATGTTACGGTAAAAAAATCCTTGTTCTTCGGGTACGAAAGGTACGGGAAAGTGGTGGTCTCTGATAAAGAGAAGACCGTGATCGACTGTTTAAGACATCCAGAATATTCTGGCGGTATATCACAGATAAAAGATGCTATCTCGGACGAACTGAATACGGAAAGGCTGATAGAATACTGTGAATTGACTGGAAGTTCCGCAGTGGCCTCCCGCTTGGGATATCTTCTTGAAGAGAGAGGTATAAAGTTTGAAAAAAAAGAGTTGAAAAAACTTATCGATACTTACACAAAACTCGATCCTAAGCAAAAAAAATCCGTATCGAACTCAGAATGGAAATTGTACGTTAAGAGGGATTTGATATGATAACAAGAAGTCAGTTGAGAGAGATCCATAGGATAGAATTACCGCTCCATATATTGGAACAGGATTATATCCAATCGTTGTTCCTGAATGAACTTTATCGGAAGGACGGTTCCTTAGTGTTTAAAGGTGGGACTTACCTGAAGCACGCCTTCGGTTTGGATCGATTTTCAGAGGATCTGGATTTTACGGTTTACGATGCTGGGGACATTGGGGTTATTATGGATGATGTATCCGAGAGTTTGTTGTCTTACGGTGTTGAAGCCACTGTGGATAAAATGGAAGATGAAGAGATATCTTTCAACGCAAGATTGAGATATAAAGGTCCCCTTTTCACCGGTTCAGAAAAATCCATCGGTAGTATCCAAATAGATATATCTAAAAGGGAAGATGTGTTATTAGAGCCGGAATGGACAAGACTATTTTTTGATTATCCTCAGATTAGAGTTCTTTCGGTTCTAGGTCTTCAAAAAGAAGAGGTCCTTGCTGAAAAATTGCGTGCCTTGAATTCTAGGTCCAAGGGTAGAGATCTCTACGACGTTTGGTTTTTGTTGAAACAGGGGATTCCTTTGAACAAGGAATTGTTCGTTCAGAAGATGGAGGTAGTTGGCGGAACTGCTGAGATTTCTATCAATATTTCTAGAGAGGAATGGGAACGGGACCTGAAGATTTTACTGGTCAATCCGCCTAAGTACGATATGGTTAAGAAAGATGTCGTTGGTGCTTTATCTGAACACGGTTTTGAGGTGTCATGAGGGAAATACAATCGTAGAAAGAGTTGAGAGGAAAGAGGGCTGGTTTTTTATGAATATTTTTGCAGAGTGAGAAATGAAGGAGGGGGCGTGTGGGGAAAATAGTACATTTTATACGTGCGTGAGGAACAGGGTTCCTAACAGTGTGGTCCAAAAAAAATATTTTTGATGTCTAGGGGGAGTGAGGAACTGTTGTGTTTGATAATGGTGAGAGTTTTGGGACTAAGAAGGATTTTAAGATTTGTAAGACGCAAGGATTTTCCCAAGGCATCTAGGGCTAGTTCTTAAGGAGTTTTCTGACCAATTCATCGTCTATCCAAAAACCTTTTTCCCTCAGTGTTTCGATGATAGCCTTAAGATCTTTTACCTCCCCTACATTCGCAGCACGGTCTAATATACCAAGTGTTCCCATGACATCGATCCCATGTGTTCTAGCGGTTCTTCTACCTGCAAGATCGTCTATTAGGAGTAGATCGGCATCCATTTCTTTTGCTAAAAGTATAGCTTCACTTTCACCAGGATCAAGGTATTCCATCAAGATCTCTTTAGCAGTGTTCTTTTCGACAACTTTTACCTTTATCCAATTAGATGTTTTGATCTCACTGGAGCCTGGTAGGTTTTGTTCGCCTGAAGTCAATTCATCATATACTTCTTCAGGAAGATAAACTTCCTCGAAAAATTCTCTCAAAAGATAGAGATTTTCGATACGGGATAGGTGTATCAAGGGACCTGAATCACATACTACTATCATCACTCAAGCCTCTTCCACGTTTCTCTGTCCTTTTCCAACTCTTCATTGTCGTAGTTCAAAGGTATGTTCCTGTCCCTTAGTACCGCCATCATCTCGGTTTTCGTGTAACCGAGTATCTCTGCAGCTTTGCCCAGTGAGATGATCCCTTCTCGGTATAACTCTATGATGAAAGTTTTGGTCACCGTTTCGGTCAAGCCTTTTTCATCCGTTCTGCATATGTTCAGGATGGACCTGGGCAATTCGATCTTTGCTTTTACGGTATCCATTTCAACTACCGCTATGATATCGTCATATCACTTATTTAAGTTTGTGCATATTTTGGGTTTGTTCCTGTGATCATCTCGTCTTGGATGTTTTGAACTTTGAGATATCCGCTCCTTAGATGGTTTGAGATCACATCCGATTAGACCTTCATCATCCGATATACCTACGAAAATATAACCTCCATCTGAATTCCCAAATGCACATATCTCTTCCCCTATATTTTTAGTAACTTTAGACTTGAACTCTAATTTTTGTGATCCTCCTTCCCTAAGTAACTTTATGAACTTCTCCTGCTTCATGTCTATCGTTAAGTTTTTTATAAAATAATACTTAACACTATATTAACTGGATTGGATCTTAATAGGACAAAATTTCATTCGGATTCGTAGTAAGCGTGGCGGTTGAATGAGCAGGATTACATCCTTCCATACTACTGGAATTGAATAATAATTCCATTGTTATTTGGAATTCTAAAAGGAATTCCGAGATACCTCGGACAAAGTCCAGCGGATACCGCTGTGTGGATGTTGTTTTCTGGATCAGGAGGAACACGTTTCGAGGTCTATTAGCAAATAGAGAGGATGGGGTTGCTTCTATAGATCGGTGTTAGACGTTTCTTAAATCATGTATATTACCTCTGCCACCTTTCCAAAATTTATAAATAAGCACATAAACCTAATAATAGTTAGGATAGTTAAAATGTCCTCAGTGGAAACGGTAAAAAGAAAAGAATTTGACGAACTCAAGGACGAAGTAGAACATATGAGGGAAAACATGAAATTACTCTCCAATCCAGAGGTATTAAAGGAATTAAAAGAAGCAAAAAAAAGAATAGATGAAGGCAAAGGGATTCCTTTAGATGAAGTGGAGAATGATCTTCTGTGAGTTATCAGGTAGTTTTCGATCCTAAAGCTAAAGAAAAGCTGGCTGATTTTGATAAATCGGTTAGAGAACAGATTTTTTCAAGGATAAGAAAATTAGAAAATGATCCAGAACATTTTGGAAAAGCTCTTACGGGGATAGACCTTTGGGTGTTAAGGGCAGGGGATTATAGAGTTATGTTTGATCTAAATAAAAATGAGAATCTAGTAGAGATATTACGGATCGGTCACAGAAGAAATATTTACGATAAGATATGATCTATGTTACGGGGATGTAATTCATCATTTTTTTGTATCCAATAGTTTGTCTGGGGATCTTATCTCAAACTAATTTTCCCATTTTACTGTTTCATTCGAACTCGTAGTAGGCGTGGCGGGTGAACCAATACATAGGTTGAGTATTTAAACGATGCAATTAACCTAGGCACAGCTCAATTATAAATTTTTCAATCTCCATTCTATACCTAGATAATTCTTCAAACATCTGTCTATCCAGCTTAGGCACTTGTGATCCACTCCTTGAACCTTTTTGGAACCATCAGATTCCACTTACTCACATAATAAGAATCCTTGCTTTCATCTATGTAATATGTCCTTTTTCCCACCTTAGAAAGGAGTTCATCCTCTATCGGGACTTGGATATTGAGTTCATCAAGGAGGAAACCAGTCTTCTGGTATAGGCTATTT
>JAWOBZ010000027.1:0-7232 GCA_046484045.1 Thermoplasmata archaeon
CTGCGTACATGGTCCCTACGATCCACAGCGTGATCACGGCAACCGGTAAAGTCGTGATGAGGCCGAGTATCAGAGATCTGTGAGCTGCATAGAACACGATGGTGAGAACGAGAAGAACTATGAATACGGTCGTGATCAGTCCCTTGATCTGGGTCTCGTTCAGCTCTTCTATGGTCTGCTGCCCGATCATATTGCTGCTCGTGATCTTTACATCAAAACCATCCTCTTCCAGGTTCTGAGAATCTTCTTTTAACTCGTTCTCCAATACCTTCGCGTTGTCCATATCATTGGTGATCTTCTCCCCGTTCTCTTTCACTTTGATTATCGCACTCGTGTATCCATCATCTTTCTTGGCAAGAACATTTTTTATAGAATTCTTCGTGGTCGAACTCTCGTAAAACAAATCGTAAAGTTCATCTATATTTTGATCTGGGATACCATCATCATCGGTGTCGGAGTCGTCGAACGCAGTGACTATCGTGGTGTTATAATTTAGACTGCCTGGTGTAGCGGTACCATAGCTTTGAAGGACCGTTAGGACCGAGGACGTGTCCGATCCAGGGTTAGAGACCATCTCGTCATCTTTCAGGTTCTCCATGGTCTTATCGACTGCGTGGAGGTACTCGCTGGTGGCTAGGTCACCTTCTGTCAGTATGTACGCGTAAGAAGTACTGATGTTATAGTGTTCAGAGATATATTTGATGTTCTCGCTCTGGGGTTTGTCCTCTGGTAAGAAATCTTCTATGTCGAAGGTTGTGTCTATATTGAAAACGCCGTAAAGTGATGCGCCGGTTATCATCACCACGATCAATATCACGATGACTGGGTGTTTATCGGAAGTGTCCACAGGTATGGACAATATATTTCCTATGATGTCCTTGCCCTTTTCCTTGGTCAATTTATTAATCTTCTTGTCAGACCTCTTTTCACCTTTTTTCTCTCTCCACTCTTCGACGAGTTGAAGAACGGCGGGAAGTCCTGCTACCATCAGTATGAAACTCGACGAGATGCCCACTGCTGCGAGGATACCGAACTGCTGCATGGCTTTGAGCGAGCTGAAGGTGTTAGAAAGGAAACCTATAACGGTTGTAAATGTGGTTAAAAACAAGGCGCCCCCGACGGTAGATATGGCGATACGTGTAGAATCCGCTGGGTCGTATCCGTCTTCCCTCTCCTCTCTATGCCGCATCACCATGTGTATCCCGTAATCGATCACCAAGCCGGTGATAAGGACGGGAACCGCTATTATCATGGGGTTGAACTCATATCCCATCAGAACACCCGCTCCGAAGGTCCAGACGATGGCAAAACCCAGGGCTAACAGGCTCAAGGCGGTCTCGATAAAAGTTCGATAAACTAGGAAAAGAACCACAACGACGAAGACAAATGCGATAGGGAGTAGAACCTGTAAACTCCTGTCGGCGCTATCGCTTATCTCTTCCATCATCACTTGCGAGGCGAAGATACGGGGTCGAGAACTGCCGCTCACTTCCTTTGAGAGCTCGATGAGGTTTTGCTGGGCTTCTAACCTAGTGTCCCTACTCATGGATGAATTCATCCTGATGAGCCCGATGGTGCTTTCAGCCCTGATAGAATCCAGTTCACCGGTAGGCTCAAAATCTTTGCTTACGCTCATCGTGATCCCGTCTTTTAGACTAAATATCTGTGTCGAGATATATCTAGACGACTGCATCATTGTCGAAGTTTCTTCGAAAGACACGATGGAATGCTCCATCATGGTTTTATTCGTCAGCACTACTTTTTTGTAATCCGATAGAGCAGATACGCTTTCCATGTCACCCTGTGCTTGTAGGGTGGATATCACTCCTGATAAGGTTTCATTCATGTCCTCTAGAACGTCGATGCTATCTCCAGCGGTGTCCTGCATGGAAGTGAAATCGCTCAATATCTCATCTATAGATCCGTTGAGTTCTGTAGGATCATAATTCATCACATCCATGACGGTTTTCTTGATGTCAGAGTCACCCATGTTTTCGATCATCTGTTTTTTATCCTCTAAAATCAAGTCCATAGATGGCAACCCCTCAGAAAGATCCATGGACATCGCATCCATGTCGAGTTTTCCCATCTCACCGCCGATAGCGAGGAAGCTCAACAGCATAGAGCGAGCCTGTTGGTGTTCTGATTGGTCTCGACTCGTCTCAAATATGTTTTTAGAGCTGACGAACAGATCTAAAAAGCGATCAACACTGCTTTCCATATCGGTACCGACCATGGCGTTTTTAAGGCCGTTCAATTTGGTTATCAACACATCCAATCGGTCTATGACTTCCTCTGTACTCCCTTCCTGAAGAGCATAACTCAAGTTCGTTAGGTCGGACTGCAGTTCGTAGGTGATCGCCCATGACTGTGGATTCGATATTATATCGGACATGGGGACCAGAGCCTGAGTCGAGTTTTCAGCTACCTCGGGGTCTGAAGATGACATCAGAGAACTGGCGGATGAGAGTGAATAGTTCATATATTGATTTATCTGGTACTGCGTTTCGAAGGTGGTCTTCGTTGAGTTCGTTTTGCTCGGCAGAGAGATCACGAAATCTTGTATCTGCAGGGTGAGGTTCGCGAACACTATCGTGTCGGCCAATGTATTCGAGCCGCCCATCATATCGTCGGACTCCATCAACGTACTATTGATGACTTCGTCGTCACGCATGGCTATCTTGGTGTTTATCATATCCAGAAGGATTTCTCGGGTAAAAACGTCGCCGTTCTCGGCTACGAAGGCAATCTGAACACTTTCACCGGATGATCCAAAATCCTCCCGGACCTGTTCTAACCAATCACCTTTTTTACTCTCGGGATTGAAAGATTCTTCCCGGGTTTCCATACTCATGCCAGAAGCAAAATACCCCATTATGATAGTGAAAATTATGATCACGGTCAGGACCTTTTTTGGATTATCACTGACGATGGAGGACAAGAACCCCAATCTTCCTTTCTTCAGCCCTTTAGTCATATCTATCAACTCTCCTATCTAAAACACTCGTATTTAAAGGATTTTTGATTTTATTGTTTAGGATCAAAGCTATCAGCGATCCTCGATAGGTCTCACTATGACTTGAACGATATCGCCTTCGTTGATATCCAATACTTCTCTCTCAGCCGTGGGTATTGTTATCCTTCCGCTCTCACCGACTTTGGCTTTGAAAAACGCTCTAGAGGTTATGAATTCATTCAGTGTGCTCTCGATATTTTTTCTGATCACTTCGATCAATTGGGGTATATCCTCGACATCCGTTTCGTCCAACATCTCTCCTATCTTCATTATAAACACCACGTTTTGTACCGTATTTTGACAATTTATGACGTAGAACGCAGTATTATTTATACTTTATGACGTTATATGGCAGCAATCTACGATAAACGGGGAATAATAAAGTGGATAAAAGGGTTTTAGTGGTATGTTTGCTCTACAGCTCTTCCATGGCTTCCCGACAGATAGGGAGGGAAAGATGGAAAAATTACAATTTTTCCATCGAATCTTTCATACGTCTGATACCCTCTTCGATCTCATCCAGAGATGAAGCGTATGAGAGTCTCAGGAAGCCTTCGCCCTGCTCTCCGAAGGCCGTTCCCGGAAGTAAGCAAACTCCGGCCTCCTCTATCATGTAGTTGGCCAGTTCTTCGCTCTTCATGCCCGTTTCTTTTATATTCGGGAACACGTAGAAAGCTCCCTTCGGGTAGATACAGCTCATGCCAGGTACTTCGTTGAGCCCTTCTACGATGGCCTTTCTTCGTTTGGTGAAATGCCCCATGATGTGATCTACGAAATCCTGCCCGTTCTTGAGGGCTTCTACACCACCTTTTTGAACGAAGGATGTTGTGCAGGATACGGCATCAGCTAGAAGAAGGTCCATCTTATGAACTACGTCTTTTGGAGCTACGGCGTAGCCGAGTCTCCAACCTGTCATGGAGTAAGCTTTGGAGAATCCGTCTATCAGTATCGTCCTTTCTTTACACTCGTCCAGGTATCCCGGCGTGTAGTGCTCATGCCCCTCGTAAAGCATCTTGCTGTAGATCTCGTCCGATAGGATGTAAGCGTCGTACTCCTCAGCCATCTCCGCGATGGCATGGACGTCTTTCTTCGTGAGGACTCCACCGGTCGGGTTCGACGGTGAGTTGAGCAGTATCAGTTTGGTGTCGTCGGATATCCGCTCTTTTATGTGCTCAGGCGTCATCCGGAATTCGTCTTCCTCGTAGAGAGGGATAGGGACTTTCTTAGCTCCCAGATATCCTATCATGGAATCGTATGTGAAGTAGAACGGATCCTGGTAGATGACTTCGTCACCTCTTTCGATAGTGGATAGAAGGCCGAAGAACAGCCCGGGTTTCGCACCGGGTAGAACTATTATCTGATCCAGATCCGGTTTGAAACCACGTGTTTTTTCGATATCTTCTTGGATAGCTTCTCTCAGTTCCGGTATCCCCATGGTTGGAACGTAATGGGTAAACCCTTCATCCAGAGCTTGCTTCGCTGCGTTTTTCACGTTGTCCGGGGTATCGAAATCGGGCTGACCGATCTCGAACCTCACCATATCTTTTCCTTCGGCTTCCAACTGGTTGGCCTTGGTCAGGTACTCGATAGGCGGTTCCCCTCTTAGAAGGGAGAAGTCACCCGCCAGACCTTTCGTCATGTTCTACACCTTCTACGGTTGTGGTATAGCCAGTCCTTTACACCCATGCTTAGATAATTTAAGATCCGGATATTCATCCTGTATTATATTATGTATTATCTCTGCATACTTGACCTTCTCTCTTGCCATGAATTCGTGGAATCCTGGATCGGTCCACGGTTTATAGATACCTCCGCCGGCAGCCAGTGCCGTACCAGGTTCGATCTTGAAATAACATGGGGATGCAACCTTTGCGATGTCTGGCCCCTCATAGAATCTGTTGAATCCTCCCATGGATTCTCCCAGCAGTATATGGACGTCGATGGGTATATCGATGGCTTGTCTTATGGCTGCGAACATTGGTATGGATATATCTCCCAAGGGGTTGAATGTTCCCGCACCCAAGCTTTCTAGGAGTTTTCCTCCCGCCGCGTTAGCATGCCCGGCATAAATCGAAACTTTAAAGGTAACATCTTTTGGGATCAATCCCTTTTTCTTCAATTCATTGATCAGCCAAAGCATCCCCTCATCCGTTACCAAGAATCCTTTGAATCCGAATTCCATACATCTCATAACATCCTTGAAGGCGTAAATTAAATTGTCAGAACCCCTTACTCTAAGTCCGGAGAGGGCACCTTCGGGTGTTGCTACCTGTCTACCAGTGTTCCAACTCGATCTTGGTCCCGGCGTTATTATGACTTCCATCTCGGCATCGTGAGCCATCTTGGCGAAATCCTCTAATTCGTCATCGGATAGGTAAGTACTTCCCATGACAGTGCTTATGAGTCGATGTACAGGTATATCTCTCTTCTCTCTCTCTTCAATAAGTGCTTCTAGTGCAGAAGGTCTTTCCACTCCGGAGATCTCCATCCTGTAATGCCCTCCATCAGGGAAAGTTTTTCCCGATTTCGGGTAATCCTTTGGATCTTCACTCGGTACGCCTAACTCTTCCATTGCCTCTTTAATCTCTTTTATTCCGGTCATTTTTACACCATTTAATGATTATATCTCCTAATTAAATCTAGAAAAGAGGATTACTATTTAACTCCTACGAACATCTCATCCAAGGGCATCTTTCATCCGCTGGATTCCCTCTTCGATCTCATCTAAAGAAGAGGCATATGACATCCTCAAAAACCCTTCTCCCTGGCTTCCGAATGATGTGCCCGGGAGTAGGCAAACCCCGGCCTCGTCGAGCAGATAAGCAGCCAATTCCTCACTTGACATCCCCGTTTCCTTGATGTTCGGAAACACATAGAAAGCCCCACGTGGATATATACAGCTCATACCCGGGACTTCGTTCAACCCGTCGACAATAGCCTTTCTTCTTTTAGCGAAGTGTTTCATCATCATATCTACGAAGGTTTGACCGTTTTTCAGTGCCTCTACGGCACCCTTTTGTGAGAAAGAGTTAGTGCAAGATATCGCATCAGCGACCAGCAGCTCAACTTCTTCGATCACTTCCTCCGGTGCGATCATGTAGCCCAAACGCCACCCTGTCATAGAGTAGGCCTTCGAGAAACCGTCGACGATAATAGTCCTTTCATTGCACTCGTCAAGATAAGACGGTGAATAATGTTCCATCCCATCGTAATACATCTTGCTGTAGATCTCGTCGGAGAGGATGTAGCTGTCGTACTCTTTAGCCATCTCGGCGATGGCCTGGATATCTCTCTTGGTGAGAGCACTTCCAGTAGGGTTCTGTGGGGAATTGATTATGATCATCCTAGTGTTATTTGAGATCCGTTCATGGATATCATCCGGATCCATCCTGAATTCGTTCTCCTCGTAGAGGGGTATCTCTACTTTCTTCGCCCCGGTATAGCCCACCTGGGAGTCATATGTGAAGAAACACGGGTTTTGATATATCACTTCATCTCCTTGCTGAACAAGAGCTATCATGGAGAAGTACAACCCCGGTTTAGCACCAGGCAGCACCAATATCTGGTCAAGGTCGGGTTCGAAACCCCTGCTGTTCTTTATATCTTCCTGGATGGCTTCCTTCAGCTCTGGTATCCCGTCGGAAGGCACGTAGTGAGTGAATCCATCCTTGAGGGCCTGTATAGCCGCTTCTTTCACGTTATCAGGCGTGTCGAAATCCGGCTGTCCGATCTCGAAACGCACGATATCTCTTCCCTGGGCTTCTAGTTTATCAGCTTTTGCTAGGTATTCCAGAGGGGGCTCACCTCTCAACATCGACGAATCGGCCAATATTCCTCGTCTCATCTTCTTATCTCCTTTTTCTATCTATCATAAAGTGAAGTCGAGGCCTAATTCTCTCAATTTTTCTTCGGTCGGTATCCCATTCTCGTCCCATCCCCTCAGTTCATAATACTCGTCCAACATCTGATCGAACATATCTTCGGTGAATGCGTTCCCCTTGGTAGGACCGTCGGGAAGAGGTTCGTACACTCTCTGGGGCAGACTGTCATCCTCTCTGCTTACGCCTTCTCTCACGTTGAACATCCTGGACAGGTTCCAAGTTCTTTCACCAGCTTTTAGATATTCTTCTTCGGTCAGCTCGAATCCGGTAGCGGTGTTGAACAGTTTTAGAAAGGTATCCACATCAAGAGGTACGAAATCACACAAGGTCATGGA
>JAWOBZ010000046.1:0-16840 GCA_046484045.1 Thermoplasmata archaeon
TAAAAAATGAGATTGATATACATCCGCTCAGGGTATGGTCAGAGAACAGTATTTACGGTGCTCTTATAATCGCATTTCTTGCTCAATTGTTCATCTCTTTGATCCGATTTGAAAATGAAGAATTGAAGCATACTTCACCAAAATTCATCAAAATTTCGTTGATGAATTTGACAGTTACCGTCGAATTCAAAAAATCAGGTAAAAAAAGGTACATATTTTCCAATTTTAACCCGATTTCTCAAGTAATTTTGGGTAAAAAACGTGCAGTTACTTGATAAATCGGGGTAAAAAGACCCCGAAAAATGACTCCTGTCAAATCCATTTTCTTGATAAATTAGCGGAGCTAAGTGTCAAACTTGGGTAAAAAAGGAGTAGTGGGCAGGAGCGGTAAAAAGATGCCAACCACACCTACAGCGACGAAGAAAGTTCCAAAGCTGATCAAAACAATTCTAAAGCCTTTATTTTTACTAGAGTTCTTTGGTTTGGGTCTGTTCTATCCACTTCTTTCACAATCGTTAACTAGGGGGGTAATTTTCACATGCCCGCAATTCTTCTTCAGTTCTTTCCTTCCAAACCTTCATTCCCATCATATCGAAGATATCGAGTGCTTTTTCAAAATGATATTTTTCTTTGTCACGTTCCCCTTTCATCCCATACAATTTCCCCATCTCATAATTTAGCATACCGATATCTTCATTGTCTCCAACTTCTTCCAGTATTTTCTCAGAATTATCAAACTCCTGTTCAGCTTTATCATACCTTTCAGTCTCACGATAGTAAATACCTAGAGTTCTATGATATCTTTCCTCCGAGTATTTTGAATCTACCGAATCTTCAAGTTCTTGAAGTTGTTTCATGTTACTTTCAACATCAGTCGTCTTCCCTCGGTATACAAAAAATTTGATGAGCGAGCAAAGGGTATCAAAAAGTTGGTGCTTATCCCCTATCTCTTCAGACACGCTTTTTGCTTTTTTATAGTATTCAAGTGCCTTCTCGTACTCTCCCATCATGTAGTAAACTCCACTGATGTTCTCTAGAGAAGCTGCCTGGCCGTGTTTGTTACCGACTTCTCTCTCTATCCTTAAACTTTCCATCCTATTCTCGAGAGATTTTTCGTAGTCTCCCACCATCCCTTTTACGTAACCGATATTATCCAAACTCATGGCGATTCCGGACATATCGCCCATCCTTCTATTTATGTTCAATCCTTCTTCAAAATGATCCAGGGCGGTATCGACTTCCCCTTTTGATGTCTCGATCAAACCTATATTGTTCAAGGAATTAGCCATAGAGTACTTATCGCCCAGTTTCTTAGCTATCTTAAAACTTCTTTTGAAGCATCGAAGGGCGTCATCCAATCTTCCCTGGCTCCAGTAAACTACGCCGAGGTTATTTGTGGATGCAGAAATTCCTCTCTCATCCTCGTTTTCTTCCCTCAACTCCAAAGCACGTTTCAACATCTCTATACTTTCGTTGTAATCACCCTTGTCATGATAGAAAGTTCCCAAGAGATGATAAGCCTCCGAGATGTATTTTTCATCCCCTATGTCCTCCGCCACCTGGACGGATTTCGTTAACATGCTGTAAGATCTATCAAAATCCCCCATGTTCAAGTATATCCAACCCTTACATCCGTACAATTTGGAAAGCTCTTTCGTTTTCTCTCCTTGAATCACTTCGATCCCTCTATCACAGGCATCCAGCCCCCCCTCGTAATCCCCCGTTCTTTCAAAGATATCGGACATATCACAGTATATCTCCCCGATCTCGTAGATGTCTGAGTTACCTTCTAGTGCCCTTTCGTAACTATCTAGTGATTTTTCCATCTCACCCATTAATTTGTAGATATCTCCCATATTCCTATATATCTCATTTTTCTCGTTTTCATCACTGCAAACTTCAAGTGCCATATTGTACAATTCGACGGATTCTTCATTGGCATACTTATCTTGAGCTTTTTTTGCGGATCTGATAAGGTGTGGGAATCCACGTTCATCATTAGCCTTATAGAAATTGACGCCGATCTCGGTGGAAAATTCTTCTTCATCGTACAAATCGATATAGCTTTCTGCTGCAACCCGGTGATATTCAACCCGTAACTCTTTGTTAATATTTCCATAGATGTATTCTCTGATCTTGCTGTGGTCGAAGAGGTATATGTCTTCGGATGATTTTATCAGACCATGATCGTTTTCAAGGTTATTCAAGTTCTTTAGGAGGATTATCCGGTTG
The DNA here is from genome assembly GCA_046484045.1 of Thermoplasmata archaeon. Classification (GTDB taxonomy): domain Archaea; phylum Thermoplasmatota; class Thermoplasmata; order Halarchaeoplasmatales; family Halarchaeoplasmataceae; genus CAZHUM01. Next base: position 2,233 of record JAWOBZ010000046.1, read on the forward strand.
ATATTCAGTATTTCACCGATCACCCTGCTCCTGAAGTTCTCCCCCAGGATGCTGGCGCACTCTAGAATGTCGTATTCCGCATCGGACAGTTTATCCATCCTTCTCTCGATCACATCCATTATCCTGGATGGTATGTCCAAATCATGGAGTGACTCGGATACGACTTCACCGTTTTCTACTTTGATCTTATCTTCTTCGACCAATAATTTAACTATTTCGAACACGAAGAGAGGATTTCCCTTTGTTTCTTCGTATATCTTGTCTATGAAATCTTTGGTCATGCCTGATTCTTTTAACATAGATCGTATAGCGTCAGCGGTCTCTTCCTTTCCCAAGCGTTCTAGCTCTATACTTTCTATCAGGCCTTCACGATTCATATTCTGCAGTGTCCTCTCGAGAGGATGCACTCCCTCTTCCTCGTCCTTCGATATGTCTTCTGGCCGGTAGGTCCCCAAGATACAGATCTTATGATTGGAAATGTTACGAGATAGATAATGAAGTAGGAGCAAAGTGGTGGGGTCCGCCCACTGTATATCGTCTATGAATATAACCAGGCGTTCGTTGATCGCTAATCTCTGGAAACCCATGAGGATGTTATCGAAAAGGTTTTCCTGCCTAACTTTCGGGTCGTCTACTACGTACCGTCCTTCGTATCTCCCGGATTCGATCAGACCCTTGAATACCTTCTCTTCTCCGCCTATCTCGTCTACACCCCCGCCCCCACCAGGTAGTTTTTCCTCCATATCCCTAATTATATCATCCATATCGTCGATCAAGAATTCGTTCTCTGTCCCCTCGATCACAACGGCCAAGGATAGATTTCTCCCCTTTCTAAGAAGGATCTTGTATTTGTCATAAGCCAACCCGCTTAAACCTTTACCTGAATCACCCCACATCATACTCAAAGAATCCTTCACAAAATTTTCCACGGCCGTCAACATAGAAGCGAATATATCCGGGTCCAAACCGGTTTCTTCTCTTTCCTCTTTGTAGATCAAAAGACCGGAATCGTCTATGAGGTAAGATGAGAGCACCAGGGGGGGCGGGTCTTCGGAAATTAGATGGTAAAGATTAGCATCTTTGAGAGCTCCTTTCAGCGGATGCAGTGGATCGAGATTTCCCGGAAGGCACCATCCTTTCACGACCTTACCACCGTCTCTCTCTATCCTTTCGATGAACTCGCTGCATAACCGTGTCTTGCCTATACCGGCTTCACCGCTTATCAAAACAGTTTTACCGTTACGTGAGAGTATAGAATCTTTTACATGTTCCAATCTCTCCAACTCCTCTTTCCTTCCTATAAGATCCGGACCGGTCAATTCTATATCTGGCATTTACGACTACTCCTTACTCTCTTGATCAAATAAATAACTGCATAGCTCATAATAACATTTTTGTAAGAGTAAAGCAATCTGGAAATATATATGGTAAAGAATTTTGTAGCCAAGGTAGTCCTACTCGGTGACGGAGGGGTAGGAAAAACCTCTCTTGTCAGGAGGTTCGTGGAGGACAAGTACAAGGACGTTTACATTTCTACGATAGGTTCTAAGACCAGTAAAAAGCAGATAGAATATCAAGATTATCTAGATGATGAAGACGTAGTTCTGAAGCTGATGATAGTTGATATCCACGGCCAGAAAACATTCTCATCCCTCCACGCATCGAATTACGTAGGGGCCAAGGGCGCATTGATAGTTTACGACAGAACCAGAAAAAACACTTTTGAAGATCTGAACCGATGGAGGGAAGGGCTTTACGAAGTAGTGGATAACGTACCCCTCGTTGTTTTAGGCAACAAGAACGATCTGATCGAAGATTTTCAAAACTACGGTGAGAGTACAGATTTCGAAAATTTCATACTACAAAACCACCCCCAGATATTGGACTTCTACAAAAAGAACCCTGAGTTCGGTGAGATGCCGACATTCGAGATGGTGGGGAAAAAGGACATCGAAGGCTTCAAGAAAAGGACCAAAGCCCCTCACTTCGTGACATCTGCCAAAACGGGTGAGAACGTGGAGGGATCTTTCAGGTTGCTTGGTGAGAAGATCTTAGACAATGTATCAAAAAAGGAGATGAACAGATGAGCAGCAAAGGAAATATGGTGATGCCCATAGAGGCATTCGATGCCCTGGAGAATATCATGGAGAATCCCGATGCGGATGCGGATAAATCGCTTTCCGCCTTCGGATACAAATGGGGTGAACAGTTGGTCAACATACTCGGGGAAACATGTTCCATGGAGGAGCTTGACCAATTCGTCAAACAGATCTCATGGGAAGCCGGAATAAGTAAGATCAAGTTAAAAGTGGGTGACGGGGAGATCAAGGTGAAGATCGATGAAACAAAGATCCGAAATCCACACTTTCTAGGCGGCTTCATGGCGGGTATGATATCCGAGCTTCTGAGCGACGAGAGAAAGAGCAGGAGATACAGCTTCGATGTCAAAAAAAGCGAAAAAAACAATCATATCTTCTCGCTTAAAGAGATAGAGATGACCGAGAAGAGTGAAACGGAATCTGAAAACCCCCCTATCCATAGGGATATAGAGAACGGATATTCATACATCGTTATCGAGGACGAACCCACGGAAGCGAAAAAGACATGCGGCATATTCCAGGATTTCGTTACCCATGGTTACGTAGGAATGTGTATGACCACCTTGATACCCACCAAAGTAAAAGGATTGTACGATCTGGAGAACACCGATGTTGCATGGCTTACGGATTACAAAACGGGCTCGTCTGAGTTTAGAGAATTGAATCCCAAGAGATTGGAATTCGAGATATCCAGGGATGCTCGAAAGTTCTTAAACCAGGAAGGCGACCGCATACTGATGATACACGGCTTGGAGTACCTGATCAGGCACAACGGCTTCGAGAAGATATCGGATTTCTTGGACACCTTGAACAGGATAATCTCGGCAAAAGATAATATATTGATATGTCCTATATACCCCAAAGCCTTAAAAGAATTGGATTATTCCAATCTAAAGACCATATTAAAAATCGTAGGTGCATAAAGATGGATGAGTATAAAAGGAAGGTAGTTCTTCTGGGAGACGGTGCGGTAGGTAAAACTTCGCTGGTTAGAAGGTACGTAGAGCAAAAATTTTCTGATGAATATATCACGACCATCGGTGCGAATTTCAAAAAGAAAACCTTGACCTATGATGAGGAAGATGTCAAGTTGAATCTGCTCATCGGAGACCTCCTTGGTCAGAAAGGTTTCCAGAACACACAAAAAGCCAACATGAGGGGTTCAAGCGGCGCACTGATCGTTTGTGACCTGACGAGGGAGGAGACCCGAAGATCCATCGAAGATTACTGGCTCCCTCTTTTGGTCGAAGTTATAGGTAAAGCACCCCCCCTGATCTTCCTGGCCAATAAGTGTGATCTAATCGATCTTCAGAGCGATTCTGCCAAAGAGTACAGACAGGAACTACTGAACCTGAGTGAAAAGTACGGTACCAAGTTCTTCTTCACAAGCGCAAAGACTGGAGAGAACGTAGAAAACGCATTCAGTGATATGGGACTTCTTGTTTTAGATAGGAAGCCCACAAGTTACTTCGAGGAGAACCTTTACCGTGTAGAAGGCGAGATATCTCCCCTGAAAGCGCTTGATATGTTCAAAGCACAGCTGTACGTTGAGATAGGAGGAGAAGAATTCGTCAATCCTATACTTCAAAATCAGTTACCCAAGGCGGGTATAGATATAAAGGAGGACCCGTCCATAGAGCAGCTGGATGATCTGGTTGAAAAATTCAAAGAGTTGGAAGCAGATTTTCTCGGTGAGGAAGGAGCCAATAAATATTATTTCAAAAGGAAAGTGATCCTGAGTAAGGTAAAAGAAGAATAGGAGCTCAGAATCATAACCTTTATATCCTCTAGTAATGTTTTATTTTACGGTATGAGAGGTTTATTTATAGGTAGATTCCAGCCTTTCCACAAGGGTCATCTACACGTCGTCGAGAAGATAGCGGAAGAATGCGATACGGTCATCATAGGGGTGGGCAGCGCTCAGAAGGAGAGGGAGCCGAATAATCCACTGTCTGGCGGAGAGAGGATCGAGATGGTCCAAGCGGTATTGAAAGAGGTGGGGATAAATTACGAGATCTACCCCATACCGGATATAGATTGTTATCCCGCTTGGCCGCATTACATCAAAAGCATACTTCCCAGGTTTCAAGTGGTTTATTCGAGTTCTGATGTGGTGCTCGATCTGTTAAGAGACATACACGTCGATGTTAGACGAGTTGAAGGAGTGAACAGGGATAAATGGAAGGGAGAGGAGATAAGGAGAAGGATCTCCGCGGGCGAAGAATGGAGATCTCTAGTACCTGAAAAGATAGCAGAATATATGGAGGAGTTCAACATGTCTGAAAGGATTAAACCGGTGATAGGAGCGGATCCGAATACGGAAAAAGAGGTAGCTCATCTGTTAAGGAAAAAAAACATGACAATAGCGACAGCCGAATCCTGCACTGGAGGACTGATAGCACACCGGTTCACCAACGTACCGGGTTCCTCGAGCTATTTCGAAAGGGGCCTGGTCACCTACAGCAACGAAGCGAAAATCGAAATGCTGGGTGTAGATAAAAAAACCGTTGAAGAGGAAGGTGCCGTCAGCGAGGAAGTAGCCCGTCAGATGGCTGAAGGGATAAAAAAAATATCGGGAGCTACACTTGGTTTGGCTACGACGGGTATAGCCGGTCCAGGCGGCGGTACTGAGGAAAATCCGGTGGGCACGGTTTTCATAGGTCTCGCATCCCCGGGGAGCGTCCACGTCGTTTTATATCATTTCTCTGGAAATCGATGGGATGTAAAAGACCAGACTGCAGAAAAGGCGCTGCTTACAGTAATAGATCACCTAAAAAATGAGTGAGGATCAACTCATAGTTTGAATCCTGTCAGTTGCCACTTTGATGTGGTCGAAGAGTTCACTGAGTATGTGCGTAGAGTCCACTACGACCGATAGGATCAATTTGCTTCCCGCGTTGGCGATTATAATCCTACCTTCGTCGGAATCCACTATGATCTTGTTGGGAGACCTTCTATCGAGCTCAGAATTAGCCGTATTTGCAGCTCCGATGATCGTAGCACACATTATGGAGAAGGTTTCCTCGTGAACTCCCGCTGGTAAGTCAGATGATATTATCATACCATCTCTGCTTATGACAGCGGAGCCGAACACTCCCTTGCCTTTTAGATCTGACAGCACACTGTCGTATTCTTCATTCATGATTATCAACGCCTAATATCCTTTTATTTCGATATCGAATATACACTTATCGTTACCTAGACTCGCACATTCACTTTCATTCACTTCGACCAGGCTGCCAGTTTTGTTTTCATATATTACGGAGATGATGCCCCTTAATCTATGGCAGGTCGGTTCATCGGATTCGTCATCTACCTCTACAGAACCGATCACTATGGCGGTATCCTCCTGGAATTCGATCTCCTCAACCCAGCCACGTGCTTTTATCAACTTGCTCGCTTTTTCTACGTAATCGTCTCCTTCAGAAACTACGCTCAGTATACTCCTGCCGATGCTTTTCCCCTCTCGGTAGAAAAGTCCTTCATAGGCAGTAGCCATCACGCCTTTGTAGAATTTGGCCATGTCTTTTAGCTCTTCTTGTGAAAGTTTGACGAATCTCATGTCTTTCAACTCTTATTTAAGTGACACATTCAGGGCAGAGAAGTTGACCGTTCACGATGGTGAGTTTATCGGAGTACACCGAACAGCTTTCGCAGTATCCAGATATCTGGATTTTTTGAGGTTCTTGGTACTCATCTATCTGCTCTTGTGATTGTATCCTTGCATATTCTCTTGTGATATCCAATAGAGCAGGTGATATTTCAATTATATCATTCTCTGTTATGACACCCGCTAACTCGTCGTCTCTCATAACGGGCAGTCTTCTTATGTTCATCTCAGCCATTATCTCAGCAGCCTGCTGGATGTCTTTATTACCTTCTATCGTGTGGACCGGTGACGACATAATCTCTCCAACCGTTATTTCGTCAGGATCTTTCCCTTCGGCCACTAGATCAAACACTATGTCCATCTCAGTGATTATCCCTTCTAGCTTTCCATCGTCATCAAGGACCAACAGACTTCCTACCCCTGATTCTTTCATCAGTTTGGCGGCTGTCGTAATCGACTCCCCCTTCTTCGTGATTATGGGGTTCACGGTCATAACGTCCTGGATTCTTATATCCGGATTTCCAAAATCTACCATGTTTAATCCTACTATTAAATAATATAGTATATGATAAATTTTTCGAATAAAAAACAAGGTTTTTAAGAAACATATGAAAATACTTATACTATCTATAGGAATAACGGGTAGATTTGAGATGAAATTCGAAATGGAAGCCACGCTCACGTTCAGCGGAGAGATATCCGAGTTAGGTGACGAGATAGACGAGATCGTCGAAAAAGCCAACGGAGACCTGCTGAAAAGAGGGGTGCCCAAAAACGTGGAAGGTGGTGCCAGTATAGTAGAATCCTTCGTATCTGGAGACGAGTTGAAGGTGACCATACTGTCCGACAGATACGTGAGAGCCCACGACGCCCTTATTAGATTCAAGAAAAAGCTGGGTGAAGAACTAGGTCCGAAACATCATCTCGGGGTCAGGGAAACCGAAGTACACGATTACACTATTGAGTTTGAATTGGAAGAAGAGCCGAAGGATGAGATATCTATTCCATTCGTGGATAACATTCAGTTCTCCGGCTCTACCTGTAAAATATCCGTAGCTGGATTGACGGATGACCAACTCGCTAGAAATTTCGTCGACAGGATAATCAAGAGAGTCAAAGAAAAAGTGGATGCCCAGTACTACGGAGGGAAGGAGGAGATGTGGAAACTGCTTTGGGAGTCTGAAAAGAAAAATATGGTGTGGAACAAGGACCCGACGGCAGAGATGGAGAAAAGGGGTTGGATCCTAAAGGGACCTACCAAGGGAAAGTGGTTCTACAGACCCCAAGCTGCCAAGATACTAAGGACCATGGAGGAATTAGCGATAAGGGAGGTGCTGGAACCCCTGGCTTTCCAGGAGGTGATCGAATCTTTTATGGTTCCTTTCGATGTTTGGATGGGAACTGGACATATGGAGGGTATCCCCAACGAAGCTTATTATATATGCGAACCCAAGACAAGAGACGAAGAAAGCTGGGAGGAAGTCATCGACCACATCAAAATATCCAAGGAGGTCCCAGTGGAGAAGCTCGCTGAGATGGTCACAGAACCCAGGGCAGGTGTATGCTATGCACAGTGCCCGGTTATCTACTGGTCTCTGAAAAACCAGACCATAGCGGATGAAAATCTGCCTGTGCTGGTTTACGATAAGACGACCCCCAGCGCCAGGTACGAGTCCGGCGGGAGGCACGGGATCGAAAGGGTGGACGAGTTCCATCGAATAGAACCAGTGTATATAGGTACAGAAGAGCAGTTGATCGATTTGAAAGAAAAACTGATCGAGAGATATAAACACGTCTTCGAAGATATTTTGGAAATCGAGTGGCGAATGGCTCAGGTCACACCATTCTATCTTCAGCAGGCAGGGGAAGAGGAAGAGGAGAGCGATACCGAATTGGGCACGGTGGATTTCGAGGCGTACATGCCGTACAGGGGGACCAGGGAGGACAGCGAATGGCTGGAGTACCAGAACTTGAGCATCTTCAAGAAATATACGGAATCGTTCAATATCAAATCTCAGACCAAAGAACTCTACTCTGGCTGCTCCGGCATCGGCATCGAAAGATGGGTAGCGGTATTTTTGGCGCAGAAGGGCATCGACCCTGAAGGCTGGCCAGAGGAGTTCAGGAAGCGCTTCGGTGAGATGCCCGAGGGTATCGAGCTGTTGTAACCCGAAACAACGGAAAACTTTTATTTAAGTAGCATTCTGACTAAACCGATACGCATCGATCGGTAATGTATTGGATACATATTTACAATATAAACCAAAAAGTAGTTATATAAAAAATATTTACTTACACCCTACTTTACCGCTGACGTACTATCATAAGTTTAAAATCCTTGAATTTAGGGGAAATAACATGGCAAAGCGAAAATCTCGACGTGCAGCTAGACGCGTAAAAGACAAATGGAAGTCCAAGAGTTGGTACAGGATAGTAGCTCCAGATATGTTCGAAGGAGCACTTGTTGGTGAGACTCCGTCAACTGAACCCGAAGATCTTCTCGGTAGGATCACAGAGGTAACACTCCAAGATTTAGTAGGTGACTTTTCCAAGGTCCATATCAAAGTACAGTTAAAGATCAATGGTGTAAGGGGAGGAGAATGTGTAACACGATTCATAGGTCATGACATGACCACCGATTACGTAAGAAGACTGACCAGAAGAAGAAGGTCGAAGATAGATTCTGCCTACGATGTAACAACCAAAGAGGGTTACGACGTGAGATTGAAAGTACTTTCAGTCACGGATAAAAGGATCAACTCATCCATCAAGAGGTCCATACGGCAAAGGCAGAGTGAGATAGTAAACGATGTCGCCGGCAAGTCTACTCTTTCCCAGTTAACCCAAAAATTACTCTTCGGAGGCTTGGCGACCAAACTCAAAAGGGAATGTAAGGAAATCTACCCATTGAAAAGAGTGGAGATACGCAAATCCGAAGTACGCTCTGTTCCGAGGGACGAGAAGATCGACGAGAAGATAGTATCTGAAGAGGAAATGGAAGAGATAAAAGAAAAGGAAGAAGCCGCCGTGGAAGAAGAAGCGGAAATAGAGGAAGTCGAAACAGAGAAGACCAAGCCCGAAGTTATGAAGGAATTCCAAGAGATAGAAGGCGTCGGTCCGACAATGGCGGAAAAACTCTACGACGGCGGTTTCACATCGATCGAATCACTAAAAGAAGCTTCGCAGGAAGGATTGACAGAAATCGAGGGCGTAGGCAAAGCATTTTCGGAGAAGATCTATACCGCCCTGCACGAGTAAGTTCACAAAAAGTCGGAGTAGCTCAGCCTGGTGGAGCGCTAGACTCATAGGGAAATGTAATAGCGTTCTAAACTTCTTAGGGAATACCATTGAAATTTTCAGAAATCAGGGGTTAAGTTCCTGAGAATTGGAGAGAAATCTTTGATTTTTCTCCTATAACTGGAAACCTCCCGGATTTCCTGAGAATTGGAGAGAAATCTTTGATTTTTCTCCGAAACGAGGAAATTGGGACAATTTCCTGGGCAATCTAGAGGCCGCGGGTTCAAACCCCGCCTCCGACACCTTTCTTTTTTAGGAGTGTTTAGGGGTTTGAACCGAAGGTATCATGAACAAAGCTATGCTTTGTGAGCGTTTGGAATAACGACGTAGGGAGTTATTCCGAACAGAGAGTAAAACTTGTTTTACGAGTTGTTAGAAAAACGAGCGTAGCGAATTTTTCTGACTAGAACCCCGTCTCCGACATTTCATCCTATTTTTAAACGGAGTGAGAAAATAGATGAGAGCAGGAACCGGTTCCTGCGTATCTTTTCCAGAGCTCAAGCTCTATCCTTTTGGATGGAAATGCATTTTGCTCATTTACCCACAGAAATTTTGTATCGTAGCCTTACGTGTTCTAGGTTCGAAGACTATCACTTTGCCAGGATCTGGCTGGATGTCTCTCATCTCCTGATATTCGGTCTGTCCCTGCCAGGAAGATGAGTTGATCAATATCATATTGTGGTACGGCTGGATCTGAGTTTTGTGTATGTGTCCAGTGACAAATATATCCGGAAGGTCTTTCATGACCAACATGTCTTCCTCTTCCGGCGCCAGAGGTGTTTTCTTACCGTACACGGGTACCAAGTGTCTCCTTTTCAACATCTCCTTCATCGCGGTGATGGGATGATCGGTGTCTACTTGTATCAGCATATCCGAGAGGTCGTTGATGCTCCCGCCGTGGTACATCAAGATACTGACGTCTTCTATTTTGAACATCGATGGATTCCCCAAGAAGATGACGTTGCTTGGGAATATCTCTTGGATCTCTTCCGGCAGTGCCGGCTGTGGTTCTGGATTTCGGACAACATCGTGATTTCCGGGTATGCAGATTATTTTTACTCTCTGTGGTATGTTTTTAAACATCTTAGCCAGGGCTCTGTACTGTTCGAACACGTCTTTGATAACGAGCTCGTCCTCTTGATTGGGGTAAACACCTATCCCATCGATAAGGTCTCCAGCCACGATAAGATATCTGATATCTTTCGCAGACTCGTCATACTTCATCCAATCAATAAAACGCTCCCATTCTTTTTCCAAAAATTCCGTACTCCCGACGTGAATATCACCAGTGAAGGCTATTTTACCTTCGAATTTGTATGATGGCTCTTCGATTATCTTGGGTATGCCAGGTCTAATAAAATCATTTATAGCGAAAGTGGTTTCGAAGTGTTTCTTTTTCTCCCAAACGCTGCCGATCGCAATAATAACTTCATCGTCCAGCAGGTCTTTATCGAAAGCCGGGCTGCCGCTGGATATGAACCCATTTATCTGACCGCTTCTGTCTTCGAGGCTCAGCATCTTGTTTCCGCTGGAGGTCGTGCTGATATCACCCACCATGGCGATTATCGTAGCATCTCCCTTCCTTTTCTTTATCCTGGCGATGTCCATTACTCCTGAAGCTTCTCTCCGCCTCTCCAATATACTCCGTATCTTTTCATATCTGTTGTTAAAGTACTTAGTGAAATCCTTTAGTTCACCTGTACAAGTCGAGTTGCCAGAGATATCAGTAAGGACATCGATACATTCTTTTATATTTTCTTCAGATCTTATCTCTTCTTTTACCTCTTCTAGTTTATTGTCGATATCCTCTATCTTCCGTTCGTATCCCTTCTCCACGTATGACTGCAAGAATTTTCTACCAACTGGAAAAGGTAAACTGTCTTCAGCGTTCAAAATATCTTGAACAAAAGGATATGGATTTTCGAACTCTTCGTCGAGGTATTTCCATCCTTCGGGCGATAACATAGTATTCTTTTCTGCAAATTTTTCTAGGATAATTTCGCGCATCCCTATCGTAAAAGGGGTATAGAGCATAAAGTATTAAGACTTTTTTAATTTTACTTTAGTTATATGAAAATAGGATAGATAATTGTTGTTAGGATTTTATCCATATATCTTCTAGTGGTTTCTTCGGGACTTTCAAAACGTCATCATCCATGTGGTATTCGATGTCATCTGCGCTGTCGTAAATCTCTGCTTTTTGATCCGGATAACCCAGCGCTATCAACAATTCTATATCGTAGTCTGAGGGCACGGGCAGGATCTTGCGGAGTTTACCTCGATCTATGCTGCCGAGCATACATGATCCGATCCCTTCGTTGTGAGCGGCAAGGCAGATGTTCTCCGCGGCTATACCCACGTCGATCTTACTACCTCTCTCTTCATTTTTCAAGATCGCAATGTATGCTCTCGGCATCTCATCTTTAGAAGGCGACCAGTCAAGGTATCCCGCCCATCTTGTGCAGTCGAAAATTTCCTTCAATCTTTCGGTGATCGACATGAATTTCAACGGTTGGCGGTTTGCTCCCGTTGGTGCTAGACGACCAGCGTTCACACATTTTTTAATCACTTCTGCCGACACGGGTTTTTGTTTAAATCTTCGGATGCTCCTTCTGCTCACAATAGCTCTATAGGTATCCATTTTATCGCCTCTCAAATCGCATAGCAAATCAACTAAATAAATGATTCGAACGCCTATATTTTATGAAAAAGGGCAAATATAGGGCAAAATATTTTATACTGTCAAGAAGCTTAACTCCTTAAACCTCTGTTCATATTAATGGTGAAGAGACATGATTGAAAGAAGGAAGAAGTTACACAGGATTCTGAGTGTAGTGATTATATCGTTTCTACTGGTAAGTGTTTTGAGTCCAGTGGCAGGTTTATATAACGATTCTGGAAGCCCGGGGACGTCATTTAATAACGATGGAATCGATCCACGCGCTGAAGGCGATTATAGAAATATCACAGGAACGGTGTATATTAACACATCCATCGAGCCAGACTATCACATAATCGTTAAATCGACCGGTAAGTTGTATATCAACAATGCCACGTTGAGTTTTCTGATAGACGGTTACCATCCATGGAAATTGACCGTAGAAAATGGCGGGGAGCTATATATGTGGAACAGCACTATCAGAACTCAACCAGACGACACACAGCTGAGGCCTTTCTTAAAAACGGCCGTTATAGTCACGGGGGGTTCTAAGCTCGTAATGAGGCACAACTCAGCGTTCACGTTCCCTGGGTGGGTTTACATAGAAGACGGTTCCACCTTCATGATGCAGGATTCTAGGTTCGACCAGATACCCGACCTTGATGATTATCAACATGATTTTAATTGGGACGGTGAATTAACTGCTATAGATGAAGATGATAACGACGACTGTCCAATTCTGCATGTTACTGATAACTCTAAAGCGATAATCCAAGATTCCGTGATAGACAATTATTATGAAAACGATGTATTTGAACAACAAAACAATATACCCTCCTGGGCACCCAGGGATAATTTCGCTCAACCTATGTCCAGTTTGACAGAGGTAGACAATGATTATTATGAAATATCACCTGGTGATTCCTTGGAGATAGAAGACTTCAACATGACTAACCCTCTGTTCCCTACGCCCGATATGTATCCTTATATGAATCCTATAAACAAGATGTCATCCCTTTATATTGAGATAACATATCAAACAGAAGATAATTACAGTTTCATGGATTCTTTGGAATACGAAACACCCTCAGGATGGAAAAATGCTTTATCCATTGCTCCTACCGATCAATCCGAAACCTTGGCATCGAATATTTGGGAAATACCTTTGACCAATTTCACCTTTTCCGGAGATCAGTTCTTATATAAAATACCTGCGAGATTGAATAATAGCGATTCTGGTAGCAATGCCAATATTTCTGTTGACCAGATAAGGCTTGTTTCAGGTTACGAAAATGACATCCACGTACGAAATTCAGAGACGGTTGTAATAAACAGCGAGATCGACGTAGATTTCAATCCGAGTGACATAGACCCTAGACCTGGGGATAATTATGAAGAGATGACAACCCAATCCAATTGGATGGAAGATTCAAACACGGACCACAGCTGTTTCAGATTGATGAATTCAGGATTCAAAGCTTATGGTATCGTTCCAACAGGAACATCAACTCCTGATGGATCCCCACCGCCAGAAGGAGATCCAATCGTTGCTGCTGATACTGCATCACAGGACAAAATATGGATATATCGATGGTTAACTGTTGTACCGAGAGATAATACAGGAACGGCAGTTGCAGATACGAATGTAACTATAGAACTTGAAGAAGATTTCCAAAATGTATGGCCCAATCTAGCGGCTAAAGTCCAGGGTGCTAATGATCCATTCAACAATTCAGATGCATGGGAGTATATCAATAAAACGGGTATAGGCGAATACGATCCAATAAATGAATATTACCGTACAAAAGGTTCAGGTAGAGTGCTCTGTTTTGCGGCGAGCGATAGAATTAACCATCCAGGTGATTGGCCAAACAGCAGGTCCGTTGGATCTTACAATATTACCGCTGATCATCATATACTTGGATATGCAGATAAAGATGTTGGACTCACTTCCTTCCCCAATCTAACCGCACACTCTAACAACGTTGATGTGGAACTACAATTCGATGGAGAGATACCCCATCCGGATATCGCCGTATCGGACGATTCACTGAGTATTATGCATGACGGTAATACGGTGAGTTATGTTACCACTGACACACAACTATATCTTAATCTAAGCGTGCTCAACGCTGGAACGGAGAACGCCACTAACGTGAAAGTGAATTATTATCTTAACTCTGTGGAGGCTTCCAACCTACTAGGATCAGACACTATTTCGTTCCTCAATATGACGGAGACGAAAGTTACTTCGATTTCGTGGACGCCTGTTTCAACGGGTGATTATACAATAATGGCCGTTGCGGATCCTGATGACGACATCCCAGAATTAAATGAGATGAATAATACTGCGAATCAAACGATAACGGTGGGTAATAAAGCCGATTTGGTAGTCAACGACGTGATTGTTTCAGATAACGAGGTCATGAACGGTGAAACCGTTTCTGTCTATGCAACAATAGGCAATTTAGGCGGTACGGATGTAGATAACTTGAACGTGTCATTCTATTACGATGGGATGACGTATTTCGATACGAGCTTTATCAACGTTCCAGGTAATACGACGTACAGGACAACAGAGACCTTAAATTTTCCCTACCCCGGTGTTGGTGACTACACCATAACCGTCATTGCCGATGCGGATGACCAGGTAGAGGAGGGAAATGAAAATAACAACGACAACACAGCGGAGGTATCCGTATTGTCAGAACCTGATTTGATCCCCAGTGGATTCAGGATATTGAACGAATCAGGCTCACAAGTCAGCAGCGTGTACGACGGAGAAACGGTGACCCTAGAAACGCGGGTCAGTAACGTTGGCGGGGCGTCTACATCTACGATCCCGGTAACATTCTATGTGGACAGGGGAGAACCAACTCAAGAAGCCATCGGGACCATTTATGTTTCAGGACTCACTCCGGGTAGCACGAGTTCATACTACTC
>JAWOBZ010000089.1:0-5913 GCA_046484045.1 Thermoplasmata archaeon
GACTTCTTCCGGTGGCGCAAATTCCAACAGCCTATAGTACTTCTCCTTGAAATTTTCCATCTCAAATGACAAAGATAACTCTATAACAAATATTTTTCTGATGATTTTTGGCATCAGGAAAAGTTTTATACATGGGTCATATGAAAAAATCGATGAAACGAGTACTGCTCCTGGGCGTAGGCAACGACATACGTGGTGACGACGCTATCGGAGAACTTATCGCCAGAGAATTCGAAAAAGAGGGTTGGGAAACCATAGACTGCGGTACGGTTCCAGAGAACGTTATCCCACATGTCGAGGAGGACACATACGATACGGTGATAATTGTAGATGCCGCTCACTTAAAACTTGAACCCGGTGAAATAAGGATCGTACCAAGAGATAGATTAGGCGTCTTCACCATGAGCACGCACGCCATGCCGCTCTCGCTTGTGATGGAGTTCCTGGATAGACGTGTTGGGGAGGTTATTCTCATCGGTATCCAGCCCAAAGATATGAGTTTAAAAGAGGGGATGACCGAGGAGTTGACAGATGCAAAAGATCGTCTGATGGATATCCTGTATGAAGAGAAGTGGGATCAAATCCCGGTTTTAGAGAAGGAAGAGTGACCAAAACCATTCAACCCTCGATTTAGCGTCCATTAAAAGCGACAATCTTAAATATCTATTGCTTTCTCGAAAAGTCGATTACGATGAAAAAAGATTTCAACTGTACATCATGCGGTATAACCTTGGTAGGACTGAAAAATACGGTTTTCAAATGCCCAGAATGCGGTGAAGAGACCATAGGAAGATGTAAAAAGTGCCGTGACCAAGGAGAGACTTACGAGTGCCCAGAATGCGGTTTCAGGGGGCCCTGAGATGGGAGACGTGATGCTCGTTTACAGGATCATGCCCGAGGACCCCGAAGCTGACCTAGAAGCCATAAAGGCGGAAGTAGAGAGTATCGCCGAAGAGTACGGCACATACAGAGGTTCTTCACAGGAAAAGATAGCATTCGGACTCATGGCGGTTATCTCGACCGTAGTGATCCCCGATGAAGGCGGTATCGTGGATGAGATGGAAGAGAAATTGAAGAACATAGAAGGTATCCAGAGTGCTGAAGCCATCGATATCACTCTAGTCTAAATTTTGCTAATAATTGCAAAGTCTTTATACTCTTTTCGAGAGCGCCAATATGGTTATCAATTGTTAAGTTAGATGATTATCTTTTTAAGTGAGTATAATCAATTGTTAAGCAAAATGGTATATAGTGTATCAATTTAATTAATTCACAACCGAGCTTGGTAAGATCCAAGCCATAAGATGATAGGAGATATTAAGATGAAAGAAGCAGATGTGGTAATAATAGGCGGCAGTGCAGCCGGCATACCCGCAGGTATAACTGCGAGAAGACACTATCCAGATAAGAGTATTACATTGATCAGAAAAGAGGAAAAAGTGTTGATACCGTGCGGCATACCCTACATATTTGGAACGGTCGAAAAGCCGGAGAACAACTTGATACCAGACGGTGTACTCGATGCGAACGATATAGACCTGATGATCGATGAAGCGGAGAACATCGATAGAGATGATAAAAAGGTCATGCTGAAGAGTGGTGAGGAAGTCGGATATGATAAATTGGTGCTCGCCACCGGGGCGAATCCGATCATGCCTCCCATACCCGGATTGGACAAAAAGAACGTTTTCTCAGTTGTGAAAGACGTGGATTACATGCACTCCATGTTGGACGCTATGGAGGACGCTGAAGATGTTGTGATCTTAGGCGGGGGCTTCATAGGCGTCGAATTCGCCGATGAGTGCAACAAAAGGGGCTTGAACGTTACAGTGGTTGAGATGCTGCCTCACTGCTTGATGCTCGCCTTCGTTGAAGACTTCTGCATCGATGCGGAGAAGAAATTGGAGGAGAGAGGAGTCAAGGTGATCACTGGAACAAAACTTGAAGAGGTCCTCGGTGATGAAAAAGTCGAGAAGGTCAAGTTATCGGATGGTCGTGAATTGAAGGCCGACGTCCTGGTCGTCGGGATCGGTGTCACACCGAATGCCGAACTCGGTAAGAAAGCCGGTTTGGACACCGACAAGGGTGGATTGATAGTCGACAAAAACATGAGGACTTCCGACAAAGATATCTTCGCATGTGGAGACTGCACGAGCAAGAGATCGTTCTTCACCGGTAAACCGTGTGGGGTCAAATTAGCTTCTGTAGCTACTATGGAATCTCGAATAGTAGGGGCAAATCTATTCGGCACAAAGCGCGAAAGTCCGGGTGTTGTCAGTGCTTTCTCAACAGCTATAGGTGATCTTACAATCGCGATGGCGGGTTTGAACGAGAAACAGGCAACGGAAGAAGGTTTCGAAGTGGCCGTAGGTGAATTCGAGAAGATGAACAGACATCCGGGCGGGATGCCGGGCGGACAACCCATGAGGGTTCAATTGATATTCAATAAGAAGAACAACGTGTTGATAGGCGGACAGGTACGTGGAGATCCCAGTGCAGGGGAACTGGTCAACGTTATTAGCGCATGCATACAGAAGAAGATGACCGCCGATGATATCGCTACGTTCCAGATGGCTACTCATCCCGCAGTGACCGCATCTCCGATAGCTTATCCTATAGTAAATGCTGCCGAGATGGCCATCAAAAAGATGTAGATAATAAAAAATCTACTTGTTCTTTTCAACGTCTCTGGGGATGATAATATCCCTGGGACATTTTTCTATCGAATCAGGTGCAGGTAGACATTTCTCTGGATCGAAGTAAGGTAGGTCTTTCTCTTCGTCCCACTGTACTTCATCTTCTTCTGCAAATTTTACACACAATCTGCAGTGTATACATCCCGTGTCACACCGTTCTCTGCCTGGGATATCCTTTTTGGAAAGGTAATTGCACCCAAGATACTGTGGCATCTCAGCCGGTATCAGCTCGATCAGGTCGTTTGGACATTCGTCGACACAAAGTCCGCAGCCTATGCATTTCTCTGGATCGATCTCTGCCACCCCCTTTTCTTTGTTTATCGAGATGGCATCGACCGGGCAGACCTTAACGCAGTCCCCGAGACCGAGGCAGCCATAGGGGCACCTTTTGAATCCCGCTGACAACTGCATAGCGGATTTGCAGGTTTCTACGCCGTCATAATCATAGATGGTATCGGATTCACCTACACAGTGTACAACCGCGACTTTTTTCTCCCCCCCGCTCAAATCTACGCCGAGATAATCACCTAATTTCTCCAGTGCTTCTTCGTCGTTCATCAGAGTCATACACGGTGTCGTTTTCAATGTGCTAGCATCCCTGGCCACTTCTTTCGCATAGGCGAAACATCCTGGATGACCGCAGGCGCCGCAGTCCATACCTGGAAGGTATTTGTGTATCTCTTCCGCTTCCTGTAATGTTTCATCCTCCTCCGGCAGAAACCGATTAGCTAGATATATCGCTATCCCGCAGCCGAGGCCGACCGCCGTCAGCGAGATGATTATTATCAACAACTGAGGGTCCATCTAGACCATGCCTCCAAAAGCGATGAACGCTATTCCGAGCATCATAGCCACCAAGAACGCCACCGGGATGCCTTCAAAGGATTCCGGCACATCGGCTATATCCAATCTCTCTCGGATGCCTGACATGATGGCTAAGACCAACGTGAAACCGGTTCCGGCACCCAGAGCACTCACTAATGTCTCGATAAATGTGAAACCGCTGCGGGCGTTGATGAACGTAACACCAAGCACTGCACAGTTGGTCGTGATAAGCGGTAGATAGATCCCCAAGGCGTTGTACAGCTCGAGGTTGGTCCTTCGTATAGTCAATTCTATTATCTGTACCAAGGAGGCGATAACGAGTATGAATATCACGGTGGACATGTACTCGACACCGAACGGTATGAGTATCTGGAAGAAAAGGATCCATGTTACCGCGGAAGCCGCCGTCATGACCAGGATCACTGCCATGCCCATGCTGACCGCGCTGGAGAGTTTCTTGGATACTCCAAAGAAGGGACACAGCCCGAGGAATTTTGTGAGTACGAAATTGTTGATCAGGGCCATCCCGATGAATAAGGCGAACAGGTTATTCATTGGATATCACCCCAGCATATCTTAAGGTGGCAAGTAAAACTCCGATCACCATGAACGCACCCATGGGGAGGATGAATATGGACATGGGGTTATCCGCTAGACCGGGCATCGTAACTATTTCGAATCCGATGATAGACAATTTACCCGTTCCCAGTAGTTGTCTAAAGAATGAGATTATAACGATCGCTATTCCAAATCCAACAACCATACCCAAGGCATCAGCCACGGAATCTTTTAGTTTGTTCTTGGAAGCAAAAGCTTCTGCACGCCCCAAGATGATACAGTTAACGACGATAAGGGGGATGTAGATGCCGAGTGATTTACTCAACTCCGGTGAGAAGGCCTGGATAGTGAGGTCGACGATTGTGACAAGTGTTGCAATAACCACTATGAAAACTGGAATCCTGACCCTATCCGGTATGAAATTTCTTATGAGTGAAACGATTATGTTTGCGCATAGAAGTACGAATAAGACCGCGGCCGTCATCCCCAACCCGTTATCAATAGAGGTACTGACCGCCAATGTTGGACACAAACCCAGCAACAGAACAAGTACGGGGTTGGAATCTATTATACCTTTCTTAAAATTTTCAAATGTATTGGACATATCAATCCGCCTCCTGGCTTTCTCTTATCTGTTCCGCTTTTTCCAGGGCTGATTGATGCACTTCATCAACTACCGCTGATGAACTGATCGTCGCTCCGGAGATGGCATCTATCTCTCCGCCGTTTTCAGCTAAACTCACGTCGTTGGCATTGACCCCTTCGAACTGATCCAGGAAGGACTCCTGTTCTATCTTGGCACCCAAGCCGGGCGTCTCTTGATGTGAGATGATGGAGATTCCGCGTATGACCGTGTTGTTGGTCGTTAGACCTGTATCTTCGAGAGCAACCAACATCTCGATGGCGCCGCCGTAGCCACTACCTTCAGTCCGATAGGCATAACCGATAACCACTTCATCCTCCCCGTAGATCGTGTAGAATTCGTAATCATCGTTGTACTCGTAATTCTGCATCTCTGGAAACTGTTCGCTCAACATCTCGCGTATCGCTTCCTCTTTTGCTTCCTTTATCCTCTCCTCAGTAACTGAGTTTGTCAGGGACAACCCGACGACTGAGATGCATACGACGATAGTCAAGAACAGTATGGGGAATATATCCGTCATGAAGTCTTCTTTTTTCATTTTTTATCCTCCTCCTCTTCGTCTTCTTCCGGAGGTACGTACCCGTAGGGTTTCGGCCTAATGTAGCGGTCGATCAATGGGGTGAATGCGTTCATGATCAATATTGAAAATGCCACTCCTTCGGGCATCGAACCGAAGAGTCTTATCATCACCACTAAAACACCTGCTGAGAATGCGAACAGCATCTGTCCTCTGGCTGTAAGGGGTGCGGTGACATAGTCCGTGGCCATGAAGAAGGCACCCAAGAAGAGTCCTCCCGCCAATATATGGAACACGGGATCCTGACCTGGTATCAACCACGTTAGACCGAAGACCGTTCCGATGAATATTACCGGGATCCTCCATTTTATTATCCCTAGAGCCAGTAGTACTAAACCTCCTATAAGTATGAGAAGGGCAGAGGTCTCACCTAAAGAGCCGCCCACGTTACCCATCAAGAGGTCCATGTACAACTCTGATTTCGTTCCTGCGTAGGAGAATCCTTTATCGAGAGGGGTGGCTGTCGATACCGCATCCGCAGTGGGTGATGAAACCGGTGCTACCCAGCGGGTCATCATGCCGGCGAAACTGATTGATAAGAAAGCTCTGCCGGCTAACGCTGGATTGAAAATATTGTAGCCCAGACCACCGAAGGCCTCCTTGATCAGAGCTAT
>JAWOBZ010000051.1:0-4430 GCA_046484045.1 Thermoplasmata archaeon
ACGCTGGAAAAAAGGTATGGATCGCTCTCGTCTTTATGACCATAGCTGGGATATTGCTTTCCTACAACCCACAGGAGAGCAGTTTCATCATCATAGGCCCTCTCCTTATAGTGTTCGCGATGATATGCTGGGGCATCGATAACAACCTGACCAGACATATATCGGAAAAGAATCCTGTACATATATCCGCACTCAAAGGTATAGTAGCGGGTTCGATCTCACTCTCCATCGCTTTCATTTTGGGTAAAAATATCGTACTGGACCTATTCACGCTTTATGCACTCACAGTCGGCGCTTTCAGTTACGGGATAAGTTTGGTGCTATTCATCAAAGCGCTGAAAGGCATGGGTTCCTTCAGAACAGGTATGTTTTACAGTTTTGGACCCTTCATAGGCGCTATCGTTTCTCTTGTACTACTTCGAGAATGGATCGGATGGGTGATGATCCCTGCGACCGTCCTCATGGTGATCGGTGTATACATGGTCATAACCGACAAGCATCTTCATACACATGAACACAGTAAATTGACCCATACTCATGCCCATACTCATGAAGATATGCATCATCTACACGAGCATGATGAAGAGGTTTCAGGTACACACATCCATCCACATGATCATGAGAACGAAAGCCATGAACATCTTCACTGGCCTGATTCACATCATAGGCACGATCACTGAACGACAAGTTCCTATTTTCATTCGATCCAAAACCTCGTAACCAAAGCGAATTCCACGCTGCGAATCGATCTCAATTGATGAATCAGTGGTGATTTATTACGACGCTAGTCGGCAGTCCCTAATGGAAACAAAAAGAAATTCAACAAAAAACCTGCTTAAAACCCTCATAGCGTATAATATAACTAATGTAGATTTTCTATACAGTAAGGGTTAAATACAGGTATAATGTATAATTAGTATAAATATGACCAAGAGAGAAACTCTCTACCATGAATTGTTAAAAAAACAAGTAGTGGACAAAGAAGATATCGAAAGGATCACAAAGAAAATATTAGATCGCAAAGATATTTCATACCAGTACATCTATAACGAGTATATCACTAAACTAAAACAAGAAGGCAAATTACTGCATCCGAAAAGATGTTTGTACGTCGCGGTCCCACCTACAAAGATAAACGATGAAAGTTTCACACCGGACAAGTACCTTATCGCATCGAAGGTCCAACAAGGATACTACCTTGGTTACCACACAGCTCTTGAGATCCACGGCTCTGCGTACTCGTATTTCAACGATGTGTACATCGTGGTCGAACCGAACAGAAAATTCAGGAGTTTCGAATTCAAAAATATCCTGTACGAACCGGTCTACAATTCTTTCCAGAAAGTCGGTTTACAAAAGATAGACCATAAAGGTCAAAAGATTGTATTATCTTCGCCCAGTAGAACATTCCTAGACTGTATCGATCGGCCACAGTATTCAGGAGGTTGGGAGGAATGTCTAAAAAGTTTAGAATCCCTTGTGGGAGTCAAAGCCAAAGACATAAAAATGATGTTAGATTCACTAGGAAAAGATATGTTGTACAGAAAGACCGGACTGATCCTAAGTCTCTTCAACGGTAATCCGTATTATGAAGGGCTATTATCTGAACTAAAACCTCATCTCAAAGAAAATATCGGTACTTTCCCAATGTATCTCTATAAAGGCTCTAAAAACGAATTGAACGAAGAATGGATGTTGTACGTTCCTAGGGAATTCCAAAGCATTCTAAGAGGTGTATGATCGTGTTCGACATGTCAGTATTTGATGAGAAGACCGTAGAAAAAGTATACAGGATGTGTGATATATTACAGAGGATCTCTTCTGTTGATTACACGATGGAAAGGCTATCACTTTACGGGGGAACGAGTCTTAATTTTCTACATTTCAAGGATTTACCAAGACTGAGTTTAGATATCGATTTCAACTATAGAGATCAAAAAACAGAAGATTGGGGTGAGGAAAGAGATAAGATCGATGATATAATCAAAAGGATATTATCAGATTTGAAATATCTGGCTGAAAATATAAAGATCCAAGCTACACACCCACTGACTAGATTTACTGTTCATTACAGAACTGATAACGGTCGAAAAGATTCCATAAAGATCGAAATCGGATACATGAGACGGATCCCTATTTTCGAAGAAGACGAAGTGAAAACATTTGAACATCCTGAAACCGGTCAAGAGATAGCACTGAAAACACCGAGGTCTGAAGAGATATTTGGGAATAAATTCTGTACTCTTATATATAGATACAAGGATGAAAAACAGATGAGCTCGAGAGACCTCTTCGATGTTTACAAAATCTCTGAACAAAGATTCGAAGAAGAGATGTTTTTAACCGCCTTGATAATCGATAGTCTGATGCGTCCCGAACCTAGGATATATCAGGAAGATATCGAAAAGATGATGAGAGACGTTTCAATAGATGAGCAGGTATCGAGGCTTATCAGAAAGGAAGAGATACCCGAAGACCTGAAAACAAACATTCTTCCTTTTATACAGAGATATATATCCCTTTCCGAGGAGCGGTATAAAGATCTGATCGATACGTTTTTTGATGAACAAGAATTCAAACCGGAACTTTTCAAGAATCATGATAAGCTCCACCCTTCTATAGATTCACACCCAGCTATTTTATGGAACCTTAAACAATTGAGAGAAAATAAGTAAGCAATAAGTTTTGAGTGAATATAAATGCGAGATCGCATAAACGAATGACCTTATTGTTCCAAAAATATCCATCTAAGATATCTCACCAGTTCCCACTACAACCCTACTCTCTCTACTCACCTGCCATTTCAGAAAGTACTCCTCTATCAGCCCCAATCCGAACAACCCATGCTCCTCATAACCTGTCCCATCACACCTACTACACTTCCCCGTTCCACCACCCTCTTCACATTTCTCTCCCATCTACATCGCGTCCTTATACAAGATTGCATCATTTCCTTAAATATTTAGGTCTTTTTCTATTCCTACTCCAAGATCGATGATGAATAAATATTATATACGCTTCTCTACTCTTCAACGTGTGGGAGTTAATGAATAATGGTTGGGAAGAGTGAAGATGAAACATCTCAACAGCAGCAGAGTTACCTCAGCACTGATTTTGGCCAAATTAGCAAAAAGATAGTTATTGTTGGTGTAGTAACATTGATTATAGGCACTAGCCTAACGGCCATAGGTTATACAGGTATTAATGAACAAGAGCATGCAGGATTTACATTATAATTACCACTTTAGAGGAAATGAAGATGAATTCTCGAGGTATAAAGAGGGCGATACGGTGACGGTTACAGGAGAGATCTCCGCTAAATACGGAGGAAAGGATGATTTTCCTTATGAATATCAGTATGAACTAGACGATTATACTACGGGACCTTGGCTAAACTCTGAACGTGATATAGGAGAAGAAGGTGACAGAATAACCGTAACAATGGAGATTGTTGATATGAACGGAATAGAGGTTCTAGAAATTCAAAATTGTTATAATCCTAGTTTGAAGACACCTACTTCTCAGATTGGTTTAATCCTTTTAGGAGTCGGTGGGGTGATTGTAACAGTCGGATTCGTCAAAGGCCGTAAAGAAAAAGCAGAAAAACCTAACTGACTTCTAGATAACCTAAATTTTCTTAAAATCTAGAAGCTCCTTTAACCTCTTCTCCATTATCAAAGACAGCAGTTCATCGATCACCCAGACATAAATATCTCCGATCCTGTCAACTATAGTTCATATATGAACAATGGCAGTTTTCCCTGCAAAAATTATCAAGGACGGTAGGTGAATCATATATCAACTATGGCAGATATCTGCTGTCTTTCATAACTTGTTTGAGAGACTAAAGGATGCTAATCCCTGCTGTTCTTGATAATCATAAATACCGCCGTTCATGATTTCTTAATAAACAAAATCTTTCCTCCCCAAGCAGGGTTGAAGGGAGAGTTCAACCCAGCGCAGGGGGGATTGGGTGGGGTAAGTTGGCAGTCCCCCTCCCAAAACCTTTCTCCAATAAGTAAGGGCGGAAACTCCACAGAGCGATCAAGTCGGTAGTCCTTCCTCTACTCCATAGAGACAAAACTCTACAGCAACACTGATCCTCTAAAAAAATCAGAAAGCAGTTATCCAACAAAAAGTCTTCTTTCCGAAAACAATAAAACTAAAGACGTCAATATCATGATGATGGAGCTCACAAAAGATAAGATCATCGAGGAGATCGAAAACCAGAGTGAAAAAATCAACCAGTTCGGTGTAAAAGAGATAGGTCTCTTCGGATCATACCTTAAAGGGGAACCAAAAGAAGAGAGCGATATAGACATACTAGTCCAGTTCAAAGAGGATGAAAAGTCATTCGACAATTACATGGGCCTAAAATTCTTTTTAGAAGATCTTTTCGATAGAGAGGTAGACCTGGTCATCAAAAATAC
>JAWOBZ010000066.1:0-14380 GCA_046484045.1 Thermoplasmata archaeon
ACACAGCAGGCGAGCTGACAGACAGGAGGGTAAGGTGAGACCATGGGATACGACTACGACGAACTTGGTCTGAAGGTCGGACTCGAGATACATCAACAGCTGGATACGAAGAAATTGTTCTGCGACTGCCCATCGGAGATGGTGGATGAAGTCGGTGACGAATTCCTTAGAAGTCTTAAACCCACTGCCAGCGAGCTGGGAGAGGTGGACAGAGCTGCTCTTATGGAAGCTCAAAAAGGTCTGAGATTCAGATATCAATCACCAAAGTTATCTTCCTGCCTAGTCGAACTGGACGAGGAACCTCCGCAAGGCCCTGACGAAGACGCCATGAACATAGTTCTGGAGATGGCTTTGTTGTTGGATTCCAAGGTCATGGACGAGATCCACTTCATGAGAAAGATAGTGATCGACGGCAGTAATACCACCGGCTTTCAGAGAACAGCGCTGGTGGCTATGAACGGTAATCTTGATATGAATGGAAAGAAGATCGGGATACAGACTATATGTTTAGAGGAAGATGCAGCAAGAAGTGTTGAAAAAGGGAAAAGAGAAAAAGTCTACAAGCTGGATAGATTAGGGATACCACTTATCGAGATGGCCACCGACCCTGACATGAGGAGTCCGGAAGAAGCGAAGGAAGTGGCACAAGTATTGGGTGGGCTTCTCAGAGCCACTAGAAAGGTTAAGAGAGGTCTGGGGACCATCCGGGAGGACGTGAATATATCGATAGAAGAGGGGGCCAGGGTCGAGATCAAGGGGGTGCAGGAATTAAGGATGCTGCCAGAGTATGTGAAAAAAGAGGTCCAAAGGCAGTTGAACCTGGTTGCGATCAAAGATAAACTCCATGAAATGGGAGCAGAAGTTAGCGGGGAGATATACGATGTTACGGAGATTTTTAAGGATACCACGAGCAGTATCGTATCCAGCAGTATAAAATCTGGAAAGGGAGTTTACGCATTGAAGCTCGAAGGATTCTATGGTCTATTGAGAGGAGAAGAAGGAGAGCCATTACTGGGACCGGAGCTGGCGGCTTACGCCAAAACAGCGGGGGTCGCAGGTATCTTCCACAGCGACGAACTTCCTAAGTACGGTATAACTGAAGAGGAGGTAGATAAGGTTCAAGAGGAGCTGGATATCAAAGAGAACGACGCTTTCGCACTGGTCACCGAAAAAGAGAAGATAGCCAAGGAGGCGCTGGAAAATTCAGCTAAAAGAGCTAGGATGGCCTTCGACGGGGTACCAGAAGAGACCAGGAACGCTCAGCAGGATGGGGGCACCACATTCTCCAGACCTTTATCCGGGGAAGCTAGGATGTATCCAGAGACGGATATAGCTCCATACACGATTACCCAGGGAAAGCTGGATGAGTTAAAGGGTGAATTACCGGAAAGACCATCTGAAAGGATCGAAAGATACCAAAAAGAATATGATCTGAACAAACAGCAGAGCAAACAGCTCTTCCGGAAGGGCTACGATATATTGTTCGAAGATATCGTAAGCGAGTACGGTAATGGGTCCATAGTTGCGAATATGTTCCTGCACGACTTCCCAGAAGTACGAAAAGATGGGTACGAGCCCGAAAACATAGATGAAGAATCACTCATGGTACTTTTCGATAAACTAAGCCAGGGCGTATTCGCCAAAGAGGGCATACCCGACATTCTAAAACAACTTTGCGAGGGCGCAACGGTGGATGAGGCTATAGATAAGGCCGGTTTGGAAGGGGTGGGGGAAGAGGAAGTAAGAGATATGGTCAAAAAGGTCATCGAAAACAAAAAAGATTTTATCGAGGAGAGGGGTATGTCGGCACTGGGGCCTCTAATGGGAGTCGTGATGAAAGAATTGAGAGGAAAGGCAGATGGAAAATTGGTCAGCCAGGTATTGAAAGAAGAATTGAGTAAGAAGGTAAAATAATATGTTCGGTAAAAAGATAGAGGATATGAAGGACGATGGTGACATAGACGGTCTTTTAAATATGCTTAGAGTGGGGGATGTGGACGAAAGAGCCGAGAGCGCAAAAGCACTCGGGCTTTTAGACGAGAAAAGCGCTGTCCAGGATCTTATAAAAGCACTGGAGGATGAAGAAGCAGGGGTCAGAGCTAATGCAGCTTTGGCTCTGGGTCAGATCGGTGATGAGAGGGCTATGGAACCATTAATAAATGCACTAAAAGACGATTCTTGGGTGGTTAGACATGATTCCGCCATAGCACTAGGAGAACTTGCGTCAAGTGAGGCTATAAAACACTTAGTAAAGCTGTTAGAGGATGAAGTCCTTGAAGTCAGAAAGAAGGTCATCGAAGCTCTTGGAAATATAGGAGGAGATAAGGTAATCGAAACACTTGGGGAGACCGCTGATGATAAAGATATAAGACTGGAAGTGGCGAGAGCCCTTGCAAAGTCAGAGAGTGAGAGAGCCGTCTCTTATCTAATCGATCTTTACAATAAGGGTGAGAAAGGAGTGAGAGAACTAACCATTCAAGGTCTTAGTGATGTAGATAACAAAGATAAGAAGGTCGTCGGCTTATTGGTTGATGCTTTATCAGACAATATCTGGAGGATCAGGGAAGAATCTGCAAAAGCACTTGGAGAGGTGGAAGATCAAACTGTTATTAAACCACTCCTTAAAGCCTTGAAGGACGAAAGCCTGTATGTAGTCCAAGCTGCTTTAAAGAGTCTTGGAAAGGTGGGAGATGAAGAGATCATCAAAGATATAGATGAATTTAGAGAGGATGAGGAACCGTCTACAAGATCCGCCTGGGCTCAAGCATTGGGCTTCATCGAAGGAGAAGAGTCCACTAAAGCCCTGTTGAAAGCTGTTAAAAGTGAGACTCATCCAAGGGTGATCTGGGCTATAGCCAATTCCTTATCGAAGAAGGAAGATGAAAGTGATAGAAACCTTCTCTACCAAGAACTAAAAGATGCCATGGACGAAGATAAACTCATACTGGCGGTGGCTCTAGGAGGTAGTGGTGACAGCAGAGCATTGAACGTCTTGGTAGATGGTATAAAAGACGAAAGATGGAAGGTGAGACAAAAAGTCATCGAAGGGCTGAGGAACATCGATATCTCAGATGTCGGAAAGGGTAAAGTCAAAAAGATTCTCGTCAATCTAAGGAAAGGATTGAAAGACGATGATAAATGGGTCCGAGCTGAGGCTGTGAAAACTCTTGGTAAAAAGATATTGGAAGCCGGGCTAGGCGATGAGGATATTGATCTTACGAAAGAGATCGACGCGTTGAAAGAGATGAAAAGGACCGAAACCGACAGTGACGTTCTCGACGTATTAGAAGACACACTGTCGGATATAGAAAAGCACCGAGAGATATAGAGGATATTACAGATTCATATCAAAAAAGTTATTATATAATCCGTTATTAGAAACGCCGATGGACCAACAAACGTTGATCATGATAGTCATCCTTCTTGCGGCCGCGTTCATACCATCGCTGGCCTATCTTATCTGGGTACGGAACACGGAGAGGATGAACCGTATCAGCTGGGGTGTCGTTTCGGTTGTTTTCATCTGGGGTGCCGTTTTTGCCATCATAATAGCGGTTATACTTTCACTACTGTTCATCAACGTATTATCTGCCGATTCGATCCAAAGGGAGTATGAATTTCTTCAGAATCTCAAAGATCCAAGCATCATGACTTTGGTTATCGTTTGTGTGGTCGCACCGGTAGTTGAAGAATTTACGAAAGTACTGGGGATCTTTACGGTTAAAGGTTCCATAATAGAGATGGAGGACGGTTTGGTTTTGGGTGCCGCATCGGGGCTGGGGTTCGCCGCCACTGAAAACCTCCTTTATGAAAGTTCTGCTTATTTCCAGCAGGGGCTGCAGGCGTTTATCATGGTTGTTATCGTGAGAAGCATAGCAAGCACACTGCTTCATGGAAGTGCTAGTGCAGTGGCGGGATACGGCATCTCTAAGAGCATGATAGGCAGAACACATGTTGCCATCCCCTACTACCTCCTTGCGGTAGTTATGCACGGAGCGTTCAACTATCTAGCGTCTATCAGCATCTTCTACGGCGGTAACATACCTCTGCTCGCTCTACTCGTAGCTCTGATTTTCTCTTTGACCGCTTTCAAGTTAGTGAGGAGTAAAATCGAAGATTTGGACAACGAGAATCACTTCGGATATTACAAGTGAATGAAATGGAGAATAATAAATATAAGTTATAATAAGTGATGTAATATGGCAATGAGATCATTTCCAGAAGAACCTTTAGATAGGGGAGAGATCATATCCAGGATGTTCAAAGCCAAGAACGATGACCTGAATTTCTCCTCGGGCAGGGTGTTTGGTTCCATGTGTACGGAGCCTTTGGACATAGGGAATCGCGTACACGCCTTATTTCTTGAAGCTAACCTTGGTAACCCAGGTCTTTGCAGAGGGACGGAGAGTTTGGACCGTGAGATCCGAGAAGCAGTAGGTGACTTGATCCATGCTCCTGAGTCAGTAGAAAGTTTCTCCGTCGGTGGTGCTACTGAGGGGAATATCATCGCACTATGGAGAGCTAGGAACAAAAGTGGGAAAAAAAAGGTCCTGATCCCAGAAAGTGCTCATTTCTCGTTCAAGAAGGCATCCGATCTTCTAGGTCTGGAACCTGAATACATCCCTCTTGATGAAAAATACAATCTAGACGTGTCCGTTCTAAAAGAAAAACTCGATGATGATACCGCCGCGGTTGTGACCATCGCCGGAACCACCGAACTTGGGATGATAGACCCAATCGAAGAGATCGCTGATGCTATTTCCGACAGTGGTTGTGACATACATCTCCACGTGGATGCTGCTTTCGGTGGGTTCGTCATACCGTTTCTTAAAAGGTTGGGACACGATCTACCCAAGTTCGATTTTGAAATAGACGGAGTAGATACGATAGCCATCGACCCTCATAAGATGGGGCTTTCAACAACACCTTTGGGCATTTTTTACTCGAGGGAGAGCTTTACCCAGGCTGTCGAATCGCCTTACCTGACCGGTGTTCATCAAAAAACCATAACGGGAACGAGATCAAGCGCATCGATACCGGCCTTTTGGGCTACTATGCATTCCCTCGGGATCTCCGGATACGTTGAGATAGTGGAAAGATGTATGGAGAATACACATTATCTCATCGATAAACTTGGGTCACTGGGTTTAGATAAGATCGTAGAGCCGATGATGAACATAGCCGCTTTCCACCACGAAGATCCAGAGCAAGTTGTCGACAAGATGGAGAACATGGGATACAATATATCTCGAACGATAAATCCTCCAGGTTTGAGGGTCGTGGTTATGCCCCATGTGACAAAGGAAAGTATAGATGAACTGGTGGATAAAACAGGTGACATTTTATGAGTCAGGAGGAGATCGGCGGTTTCTTTTTCGATCTAGAATCTGCTAACCAGAGGATAGACGAGATGGGGGCAAATAAAATTTTACTTCAACTTCCAGACGGACTTATTAGGCACACAGATGAATTTAGCAGAGAAATTAAGGGAGACATCAGTATATGGGGTGGGACGTGTTACGGTGCATGCGACCTTCCATCTGACATAGGGGGTAACGAAGTATTGATCCATGTTGGACACGCTGAGATACCCAATCTGAAAAACGATTATCCAGTGGTCTATATAGAGGGCAGAAATGGAGGGTTGGAAGAAATACCGGATGAATTATCTGAGAAAGTGAGTGGAAAGGTGGCACTCTATTCTACGGTCCAGTACCTTGACAACCTAGGAGAAATAAAAGGATATCTGGATGAACGGGGATACGAAACCGTCGTTGGAAAAGGAAATGGCAGGGTGAAATATCCTGGACATGTACTCGGCTGTAATTTTTCATGCAAAGTTGATGATGCTGACACACACCTTTTCATAGGAACAGGCATGTTCCATCCTATAGGTCTTTCTGTGGTACTGGATAAAGAATTGACAATCTTCAATCCGATGAATGGAGAGATAAAAAATACGAAAGATCTAAAAGAAGGGATGTTGAGGAAAAGACACGCACGGATCTCGAAAGCACAGGAAGCGGGGAACTTCGGTATAATCGTTTCCAGTAAAAAGGGACAATCAAGGAGAAAGTTGGCAGAGGAAATCAAATCATCGTGTGAAAGATGTATGTTCGTGGAGACTGATGAGATCACACCAGGTAGGATGGATTATCTTGGATTTGACTGTTTTATAAATACTGCTTGCCCGAGAATAGCACTGGACGATGACGTAAGATTCAAAACTACTGTGATCACTCCAGAAGAGTTCGAAATACTGATAAAAAAGAGAGAATGGAAAGATTGGGGATTGGACCAGATCGATTGAGAGATCAAGATCTTATTCTTTTGAATTCTCCGCCTGGATTGTCTCGAACCTTTCTTTGTAGGTTGTGATGATCATCATACTTTTCACGTTATCTATTCCCTCAAGATTCGAAAGTTCGTTAACGAGAAAAGATTTCATATGACTGTAATCGGTGAATCTAGCTTTTAAGATCAGGTCTACATCGCCTGTCACGAGAAACAGGTCTTCGATGTTCTTGTACTCAGATAATTTTTCAGCTATGTCATCCGCTTTCTTTGTATCTACCTTGATGGATACTATTGAACTAACCCCTCTGCCTTCATAGTAATTTGATAAAGCCTCTTCGTATTCTTTGTTTTCTTCAGCCATTTTTATCATCTCTTCATAAGGTATGGTTTCCTATTGGATATTTTTCGGAATATATAGGTTACATATAAGTTTTTCAAGTGACAAAATTAGAAGAAAGATAAATGATTACTTAAACCGTGTTTTCGACTTCTTCCTGCACATCTTCATACACTTGTTGGAGCAGGTTTTCAAAATCCTGGTTTTCATATTCGATGTATCTTCCATGTGAAGTCTGTACTTTAGCTATGAACGAGTTGTTGTTTTTTACTATCTCGATTGAACAGAGAGTTTCTTCCATCCAGACACCTCTTTTCTAATCGTTAGATTGATGTTGTATTTAAAGTTATTGAAAACGCATTATATATCTTTTGATCGAGATATTTATTCCCGATCGGTTTACAATATGCCTACAATCGCCCACCAAAGTTTTATACTAGATACATATATTCAACTCAAATATTAAAGGTGTTTCCATATGGTAGAATTTCAAGTTGTAATAGCGGATACGAAAGAAGGAAAATCATACCAAAGAAAAGTCGAAGGTCATCACGCCAATTCACTGATAGGAAAGAAAATTGGCAATGAAGTAGATGGTATTTTCGTGGGTCTTCCAGGTTTTAAACTTGAAATAACTGGTGGAAGTGATCTGGACGGTGTCCCCATGAAAAAGAATCTACCTGGACCTGGTAGAAAAAAAATTCTAGGGAAGGGCGGCATCGGTTTTAGGAGCAATCCAAAGAACGTAAAAGTAAAAAAGACCCTAAGGGGAAATTCCATATCCACGAATATCAATCAGATCAACATGAAGATCATACAGTACGGACCTAAGAAGATCGAAGAAGCTTTTGAAGAAGAGCAGGGAGAGTCTGAATGAAAGTCCCCAAACAACCAGAAGTGAACATCGGCTTAGTAGGTCACGTTGACCATGGAAAAACTACTCTCACAGAAGCGCTGAGCGGGGAATGGACTGATAGACATTCTGAAGAAACAAAAAGAGGTATAAGCATTAGGTTGGGATATGCAGATACAGCGTTCTACAAATGTAATAAATGTGAGGGGAGTCAGGCATACACTTCTAAACCCAAGTGTCCAAAGTGTGGTGGTGAAGCTGAATTTTTAAGGGCGGTATCATTCGTTGACTCACCGGGGCACGAAACCTTGATGGCTACCATGCTCTCAGGTGCATCTATGATGGATGGAGCCATCCTAGTGATAGCAGCCAACGAACCCTGCCCACAACCTCAATCACAGGAACACTTGATGGGCTTGGATATATCCGGCGTGGAGAACATAATAATCGTGCAAAACAAAGTCGATTTAGTAGATTCTGAGACATCAAAAGAAAATTACGATGAGATAAAAGAATTTATCAAAGGGACATCGGCTGAAGGAGCTCCGATCATCCCCGTTTCTGCACATCACGATGTAAATATCGATGTGCTTATCGAAGCTATAGAGGAATTTATACCGACACCCGATGTAAAGATAGATGCACCACCGTTGTTATCGATAGCTCGGTCTTTCGATATCAATCAACCCGGAACACCTATCAAAGATCTAAAGGGTGGAGTGGTGGGTGGTTCATTGTTGAAAGGTTCACTTTCTATCGGAGACGAAGTAGAGATATCCCCGGGTTATAAGGTTGAAATCAGGGGAGAAACAAAATGGGAAAGGATAATCACAAATATTAGTTCACTCACCTCGGGTAATTTGGAGCTAGAGAATGCTACACCAGGAGGATTGATAGGGGTAGGCACACAATTGGACCCTAGCTTGACCAAGTCAGATTCACTGGTAGGGCACGTCCTAGGTTATCCGGGAGAGCTGCCGCAGATAAAGGAAGAATTCGTGATGAGGATCAACCTCCTAAAAAAGGTGGTAGGCATAGAAAAAGAGATCGAAGTTAAAGAGATCAAAACCGGTGAACCTTTGATGCTTACCGTTGGCTCTGCTACCACCGTTGGTGTTGTAACATCCGCTAGAGAGGATGAAGCTGCGTTGAACTTGAAGAGAGCTGTATGTGCAGAAATAGGGCAGCGTGTCGCCATAAGTAGGCGTATAAGGGGTAAATGGCACCTGATCGGTTTCGGTGAGATCATATAATCTTTTATATTCTCTCGGCTAATCAAAGTTTTAAATTTACTATAACTTAGCTATCGATACACTATAATCTAATGAGAATAAGTTAGGTGAGCAACTGACAGCGGACCAAGGACCGAAAGTGGTCTTCAAACAGCCAGGCTTACCTTTCTCCCCGTAGGGAGCGAGGCTCCTGGCCTAAACCATCGGACCAGGGGTCCATAAGGACCTAAGTTTCCCGTGGGCTCGCGCACCACAGTACCACAGAGGGCGTGGGTGGGCTTAACTTCTGGGTTCGGGATGAGACCAGGTGTTACCCCACCGCTATGGCCGTCATGTTGCTCGTTAAAAATGTTACTAACATCCGATATATATACCTTTTCCATCGAATAAATCAAAACTCACACAATATTAAAATAATAACCGATAAATTGAACATACACAGCAATCAAAAAATTTATCGGAGAAAATCAGATGAACCCAATGGAAATATTACTTTGGATCGGTATACCCTTACTTCTGATAGGATATCTGATCGATTTCAAAAAGCATATATTAAGATTCACTGGATTCTCAGTTTTGGGTATATTTTGGGTGGGCGAAGCTCCCTATTTTTTAGAGATCAACGATTACGTCAACGCTGGACTGTGTCTTTTAGCCCTTCCGCTTTTCTTGTATTTTTCCTACAATGAATTTCTCTCGCTCAAATGGAAGGAGGACCCAGAAGTGATGAAATTCTTAGCTGGAAGTATATCGATCGCTATGTTGATCTATTTTGGGATACAAAGGATTCCCATATTGGCTGGAGGGTTGATACAGGTCGTAGCTCATCTGACAACGGGGACATCTAACCTTATAGGATATAATTTTACTACAGGATCGGTTAATTACGTCGGAAACCCGCTTTATTACCGGGTGAATAATGATCATATATTCGTCCCTATTAGGGGTTCAGGTATCAACCTGATATTAGCGTGTACTGCGCTTCAAACATTAGCACCAGCAGGCTCCTTGATATATTGTACCCTCGCTCCCGTCAAACCAAAGATGAAAAGCTTACTGCTGGTTTTACCCACTATATTCTTCGCCAACGTCGGAAGAAATGTTCTAGTTATTTACTTGTACAATGAAGGCATCACGAGCTTCGATATGGCACACAATCAGATAGCTAAAACAGGCTCAGTTATACTTCTGATAATACTACTTATGATCGTATTTGAGATGATGCCTGAATTCCATGATAATATTATGTCAGTTTTGGACTTGCCCAAAAGAGAACCTATCCACCGGAAACAACATTGATGAATTTGATATTCACCCCGTCCTCTATTATCTTGTCCATAGGGACTGGTTTTTCGTTCTCTAATGTAATTATGTGATCCTTGTGATAACCCATATCTTTTGAAAGTGTTAGATAGGTAGTTTCTTCCTTCACCTCGACCTTTCCTTCCCCCTCGATGAACACCTTCATAGTGAGCGAATATTATGGTCTCATATTTAAATCTCTTGTCGAAGTGTGGACCTATTTATTTGACGTGTATAAATATGTTGATAACGTAGCCGCGGCTGTCAGTCCAAAGCAGAGTAAAAATAATACACTTTCTGTAAAGACAGCAATAACAAAAATACCGACAACCGGAGTTAAAGAGCCACCCAAAGTTCTGACGAAGTTGTAAACTCCAGACACCGACCCAGTTGATTCGGGGGCGATCTCTAATATGTATGTAACCACGGAAGGTGTAGCCAGGCCGATCCCGACTCCGAAGAGAAGGTGGAAAGGTATCAGATAGTAGATGGATGAACCTATGCATATTGAGAACATCAGTACACCGATACTTGCAATTAAACCACCTGTAGTAAAAATCGATTTTTTTGAATACATGTCGGACAATCTGCCGCCAATATATGCAAATGCAGAGTGAGTTATACCATACAGTGTGAATACTATCCCGATGTAGAAGGCACCAAAAGAATATGTTTCTTTCATCATGATCCCGAAGAATACTAAGAAAGTGTACATCGTTCCAAAGAGTGCTAGACCCAGCAGAGTGAGAGAAAAAAATTCTTTCTCGATCAATATAGAGAACAAACTGATCATTTTTCTTTGACGTATCTTGCTCGATTCAAAAGTTTCTGGAAAGAACTTGAGAAATAGTACGCTGATAACCGCTCCCAGAACCGCTAGGAAAAGAAATATATCTCTCCACTCGAAAAATTCTCCAATGGCCCCTCCAATAAAGGAACCCACTGGCGGTGCGATCAATGGTATAGAAAGGAAGATACCCATCGCCCGACCTCTTTTACTCTTTGAGAAAACGTCCGTGATCACCACGGCGCCGAGTACGAATCCAGTTGTGGCGGTGAATCCTTGAAAAAATCTGAATATAGTGAGTGAAAGTGCATCCCAGGAAAGGTAGCACAATATATTTGCTACAACATATAATAACAATACGGGAACATAGACTTTTCTTCGTCCTATCTTGTCCGAAAGTGAACCGTAGAATAATTGAGAGACAGCCTGTGCGACCAGATAACCGGTGACCGTCATAGAGATGAGCCATGAACCTCCGAATTCTTCCTCGATCAAGGGGAGGTTTGGCATGTATACAGCTCCGGATAAAGGTACAAGAATAGCCGCCAAAATTATCAATACCAGGATCTTTCTCTTTTCCATCTGATCTCAGAATACATGTACCGTTTAAATTTATTTTGTTAAATATACAAATTGTACAACTCTACTATGAATGGCCTAACCAAATCCAAAAAGTGTTATTTATGACGACCTCTTTGGCAATCTCATGAAGGTACTATATTTAAATGAAAAAAACCGAGAACATCTCGAGTATCTTCGTGATAATACCCATGACGATATAGAGATCTTTATGATACCACCCGAAGAGGAGGAAGAATACATCGAAAAGGCTGGTGAAGTCGATGTTCTGATCGGAGCGTGGGTCCCCAAAAAATTTTTCGAGAATGCAGGTAATCTAAAGTATTTTATCGTGCCCTTTGCCGGCATTCCACAAAAAGACAGAAAAACCCTTGAGGATTTTCCAGATATCACAGTGATAAATTCTCATTTCAATGCCAGCATCGTCGCTGAACATACATGGGCTATTATACTTGCTACAGCAAAACGTTTGTGCCCAATACATGAAAGGATGAAAAAAGGTGATTGGACACCTAGATATGACCACTGGTGGGGGACCATGTTAAAAGACAAAGAACTTCTTATTGTGGGCTACGGAAAAGTGGGGCGGGAGATCGGGAAGATAGGAAAGGCATTTGGTATGACGGTCAGAGGAATCAAGAAAAGCCCTGGAAAGGCAGAGGGGATCGATCATCTAGGCACGAACGACGAACTCTGTGCTCTTTTAAAAACAGCGGACATGATCGTTGTTACGTTACCACATACCGATGAGACCGAAGATTACGTTGGCGAAATTGAATTCGATGCCATGAAAGACGGAGTGTATCTCTTCAACGTGGGCAGGGGCCCGGTTGTCAATGAAGAAGCATTCTACAACGCTTTAAAATCCGGTAAAATAGCTGGAGCTGGTATCGATACATGGTGGATATATCCTCCTGATGAAGAATCGAGGGGTTGTACATATCCATCCAAATATCCCATCCATCAATTCGATAACGTGCTTTTCAGCCCACATAGAGGTAGTCACGTCAGGGAAAGAGAATTGATCCGGATGGATGATCTAGCGGATATATTGAATTCTCTGGCCGGGGGAGAGGAGATCAACGTTGTAAATCTAGAAAGGGGATATTGAGCATGGAAGAAGAAGATGACATAGGCAAATCGAAAAGGAAAATAGACGGTCTAGGAAAAAAGAAAACCATTATAATAGTGGGAATCATAATTATCCTACTGGTTGGGATCGTATTAATTAGCCCGTTTCTATTACCACCGGAGATAGTAGATTCGGAACCAACTATTACCAGTGATCATATCGATATATCCGTTCGAATTAAGTACAATGGATTGAGATCGACAGAGGTAAAATTAGTTGCAAATATCACCACCTACCTCGATTGGCCTGGAGTGAGTAGAACATATCAAAAATCAGTCACATTGAATATACCTGCAAACAGTGATAAAGAGTACAATATCAGTTTTGAATTTAACGAGGATTACCTCAATGATTACAAAGTTTGGTTGGAATAAGTTGACTATTATAAAAAAATGATGAAGCCACTGGAGGGAATTACTTATAATTTATATAGTAGGTGCAAAGCCCCTACATAAATTATTTATATAAGTATGTAGTTGTTAATTTGATACTATGCCATCTATAAATTACGAAAATCGGTTAAAAAACCCCATCCAAAACATAGAAGATAACGATAATCTTCTGGATGTAAATAAAAAAACCATTTTGGACTTCGATAAGGAACTGGAATTAAATGATTATAGTAAAGCTAGACGGTACAAATACCTCATCATGCTCCCCAAAATGATAGCTTTATTAGATAAGGACCTAAGGGAAGCTGAGAGGGGAGATATCGAAGATATCGTACTATGGATTAAAAGGAGAGATGATATAAATAAGACCACAAAGACCGATTATAAAATATTACTGAAGCGGTTTTATCGGTGGGTGGGAGATGGTGAATATCCTGAGTGTATATCCTGGCTGGAGTATAAGAGTGATTATATCAACGGAAAGCTACCTAAGGATATGCTGGTGAGGGAAGATATCGAAAAATTGAAAGAAGCTTGTAAGAATAGTAGGGATCGGGCTTTGATTTCGGTTACATGGGAGACGGGGGCCAGGATAGGCGAACTCATGGATTTGAAGGTGGGCGATCTGGAGGACCACGATAGGGTTTTAAAGATAATTGTAGATGGTAAAACTGGCCAAAGAAAATTAGATCTTATCGAATCTATACCCTACCTGAAGATATGGCTTAGAGACCATCCTGACGGCGATAGTAAGGAAGCTCCCCTATGGGTTAATCTATCCAATGGATGGGGTTCTGAAGCCGGTGATAAGATGAAATATCGTGCTATCCGTAAAGCTTTCGCTGAAGCCGGTAAGAGGGCTGAACTGGATAAGGACACAAATCCCCACGCCTTCCGACACTCCAGGGCTACCTTTTTGGCCAATATATTCACCGAAGCCCAGTTATGTGAGTGGTTTGGATGGGTCCAGGGGTCCCGAACTCCAGCCAAATATGTCCATCTCTCAGGCCGTGAAATAGACCTCAAATATAAGAAGTTATACGGAATCGAAGAGGAAGAGGAAGAGGAATCCGCTTTTACTCTTCGTAAATGTCCACGGTGCGGTGAATCAGTACCTCCCGAAGCTGATTATTGTTATAGGTGCGGTTTGGCCCTATCAGTTGAAGCGGTGGCTAAGCTGGAAGAGGAAGAGGAACAATTGGCTGAGGACTTCCCGAAACTGGCGGACCAGGACCCTTCCCTATTACATGAGATGGGCGATTTGGTTGAAGCTATGAAATTCTTTAAGGAAAATCGGGATCTGATGAAAGATATGGAAAAGATAAAAGCTGAGATGGAAGAGGGTTAAAACCCCTTACTTATTCCTTTTCATTTAAAGCCCTGGAGTTCCAAAATATTTTCGATGAAATCACACAATTCCTTTCCCCTTCCATCTAAATTGATATTGGTATCAATATCTTTAAGATTAT
>JAWOBZ010000075.1:0-8657 GCA_046484045.1 Thermoplasmata archaeon
TCTTCACTACCTGTTAAAACAAAAATCTTGTTAGGGGTTATATAATATTAATGCAAGTTTTTGAGCATTTGATTTCAGGGTATTCATTTACTAGGTAATTCTTTACTCTCCAGCACCTGAATAAAATCATCCTCGTTAAGTATCGTGGTACCCTCCTCTTTCGCCTTGTCCAGCTTAGAACCTGGATTCTCTCCAACGACGATGTAATCCGTAGCTCCGCTGACACTTCCCGTTACTCTACCGCCGTACTTCTGTATCTGTGCAGTGGCTTCATCTCTGGTGTAGTTCTCCAAAGAACCGGTCAACACGAACTTTTTACCATCTAAGAACTGCTCGGCTTCTTCTTCTCGTTCTATTTCCATCTTGACGCCGCACCGTTTCAACTCCTCGATCATCTGCCTGTTCTCTTCATCGTTGAAGAAGGAAACGATGCTCTCCGCGATCTTGGGGCCTACCTCTTCTATCTCTTCCAGTTCTTCTTGATCCGCTTCCATTATCTCGTCTATGGAATCGTATCTATCCGTTAAAACTTGGGCTGCATGACTCCCCACGAACTTGATCCCCAGACCGTAGAGAACCCTAGCGAGTCCCATCTCCTTGCTCTCTTTGATCTCTTCGAGAAGATTTCTAGTAGATTTGTCGCCCATCCTCTCCACGCTGGTAAGCTGGATCTTACCCAGCTTGTACAGATCTGCAACGCTTTTTACTACCCCTTTATCCACCAATTTACTCAATAACTTGGGGCCCATGCCCTCTATGTCCATTGCACCCTTGCTGCCCCATAGTTCCAATCTCTGTTTTATCTGTGCGGGACATTGGGCGTTCACGCACCTGCGTGCTACTTCGTCGCCTATCCTCTTGGCATCGCTGCCGCAGACCGGACATGTGGTCGGGAAATCGAATTCATCTTCAGAGCCGTCTCTTTTATCTTTGATGACTTTGACCACCTGAGGTATGATCTCCCCGGCCTTCTCTACCAGGACAGTGTCCCCGATCCGAACGTCCTTCCTCTCGATCTCGTCCTCGTTGTGCAGGGAGGCGCGGGATACGGTTGTCCCGGATAACTGTATAGGCTCCAAGATTGCGATGGGAGTCAGTTTCCCCGTTCTGCCTACGTGGATCTCGATATCTTTCAACTCCGTGGTCTTCCTCATGGCAGGATACTTGTAGGCTATGGCCCACCGGGGGTTTTTCGACGTGGCACCGAGTTTTTCTTGATCCGCTAGGTTGTCAACTTTCACCACCATCCCATCTATCTCGTAGTTCAGGTCTTCCTTCTTATCCTGCCATCTATCGATGTATTCCAGCACGTCGTCGATCCCGTCGAATTTCTCTATGTTACCATTGACTTTCAGCCCGGCTCTCTTCATCTCCTCTAAGCATTCCCAGTGAGTTTGAAAGTCGCCCTCTTCGAAGTGACTCAATGTGTACATGAAGATATCAAGCGGGCGTGAAGCCGCGACTTTAGGATCCTTGTTTCGAACGGTACCAGCGGCAGCGTTCCTTGGATTTGCGAAGGGTTCTTCGCCCTCTTCCTCCCTCTCCTGGTTCATCTCGTCGAACTCGTCCCTGGGCATGTATACTTCTCCACGGACTTCCGCGTTCTCAAGGACGGTTTCTTTGGTCAACCGGAGCGGGATAGTATGAATCGTTTTTAGATTCGGTGTGATATCCTCTCCACTCTGGCCATCGCCCCTGGTAGCTCCTCTGCTCAGCTTCTTATCTTCGTAGTACAGCGCTACTCCTAGACCGTCGATCTTAGGTTCCACCACGTAGGTTATCTCCTCCTTTTCCAGACCCTCTCTCACCCTTCTATCAAAATCCTTGAGCTCGTCGTGATTATAGGTGTTGTCCAAAGAGAGCATCTTGGTCATGTGTTCGACGGTTTCGAACTCATCGATCTCTTCGGCACCCACCCTTTGAGTCGGTGAATCGGAAGTGATTATATCAGGATAGGCATCCTCCAGTGCCTCTAACTCCTTTACCAGCATGTCGTATTCGTAATCGCTGATCTCCGGATCATTATGGATGTAGTACTTCCTGTTGTGGTACCTGATCTTATCTCTGAGTTCCTCGGCCCTTTCCTCGGCTTCTCCCTTATCATCTGGTATGTCGAAGTCTCCTTCTCCCATGTCATCTACCACCTAGGAATTTCATCAGCTCGTCTAGATCCCGCGTATTCAATACGTTTTCCGGTTCCAACCACGCTCTCCTCGCCACTCCCACGCCGTACTTCATGTAATCTAAGTGCTGAAGACCGTGGGCGTCGGTACCCATGGATATCATCACACCCTCCTCCATCGCCCTTCTGGCGTTGGAAGAATCCAGGTCGAGTCTGATGGGATGGGCGTTGATCTCCAGAACAACGTTGTTGTCCCTAGCAGAATCTATCAGTTCCATCATATCCACATTGTAAGGTTCTCTCTCACCTATCTTTCTACCCGTTGGATGGGCGAAGATATCGACGAGACCGGTGCTGAAGGCGTCCGTGATCCTTTTCATCTGTTCCTCCTCGTCCATCTTGAAGTTGGAATGAACCGCACCGAGAACGATATCCAATCCCTCGAGGGTCTCGCCGTCCATATCCAGCGTGCCGTCCTTTTTGATGTCGACTTCTATACCGTTAAGTATCTTGATATCGTAGTTCTCTTGGACCTTCTCTATCTCTTCTAATCTGTCGTCTAAATCTGCCTTACTCAATCCACCTGCAACGGTGAGACCCTGGGAGTGGTCCGTCAAGGCGATGTAATCGTAGCCCATCTTTTGTGCCTCTTTCGCCATCTCATCGATGGTGTTACGACCGTCGCTCCAGTCCGAGTGGGATTGAAGGTCCCCTTTTATGTCCTCAAGTGTGACCAATTCAGGCAGTTCTCCTTCTTGAGCCGCTTCTATCTCCCCCCTGTCTTCCCGTAATTCGGGAGGTATCCAGTCCATATCGAGTTTCTTGTAGATCTCTTCCTCGGTTTTGCTGACCACCAGTTCTTCACTCTCCTTTTCGTAGAGCCCGTATTCGTTGAGCTTGAAGTTTTTATCGATGGCTGCCTGTCTCAACTTAACGTTGTGCTCCTTGGAACCGGTGAAGTACATCAGAGCCGAACCCCAACTCTCAGAGTCCACTACTCTAACATCGGCTTGTATACCGTTCTTCATGCGTATGCTGGTCTTCGTATCTCCCTTGACCAGCACTTCGTCGATATCTTCGTATTCCACAAAGGAATTCATTATCTCATCCGAGTCTCCGGTAGCTAATATGTCGATGTCTCCGATGGTTTCCTTTTTCCTCCGAAGGCTTCCCGCGGTCTCGATCTTGTCCGTATGTGGTTTGAGAAAGTCGAGCAATTCCTCCGAGAGGGGTATTATCTGATGCATCAGATGTCTGCCGGATACTTTTTCCAGCATCTCGATCCCATCCAATATCTTCTTCTCGGTTTTCTCACCGAATCCCTTGATATCTCTTATTTCACCGCTCTCGGCCTTTTCTTTCAGTGATTCCAGGTCAACGACCCCGAGTTCGTCGTAGAGTTTCTTCGCACTCTTCGGTCCCACGTCGGGCACCCTCATCACATCGACCAGACCGGCTGGTACTTCCTCCCTGAGATCCTCCAGGTAACCAAGTGAACCGGTCTCGATTATCTCCTCGATCTTGCCCTCCATTGCCTTGCCCACACCGTCGATCTCCCTGAGTTTGCCTTCTTCGTAAAGTCCCTTGATATTCTCCTTCATGGATTCGATGTTCCTCGCTCCCCTTCTGTATGCTCTAGGTTTGAACGAAACACCCTGGAGCTCCAGTAAATCCGCGATCTCGTAGAAGATGTCGGCGATCTTTTTGTTGAGCATGTATTATGGAACCGAGAGAGCTTATTTTAAAATTGTCATCTCTATCGGACTTTTATTCCTTGACCATACCCGTTCCGTCACATCTAGAACATTCACCGCTTCCGTTGCAGTCCCCGCAATTTTCCGTTCCTCCACAAACGCGGCAGGAACCCGTTCCGTCACATGTTGGACAGGTTCCGAATTCATCACAATCTGGGCACACCCCTGCCCCACCACAGGTCTTGCATGTTTTGAACCAGCCGGATTTGCCGGTACCGTCGCAGTCTGGGCATTGTGCTGTTCCACCGCAGGTCGAGCAGGAACCCGTTCCTTCGCATTCCGGGCAATCGCCGGTGCCATCACAAGCTCCGCAGTCACCCGTGCCCAGGCACGTAGAACATTTACCGGTACCGTCACATTCCGGGCACTCCTTGATCACCGGGATCCTATCTTCGTAATCACCTAGATTTTTGTCGACGGCACCCTTTTTCAGATACTTTTGGGATCTTTTCAAACAATCGATGGCTTTTTGTTTTTGACCGAGGTTCCAGTATCTATCCGCTTTTCCCACCCATGCCTCTTTGCACGTATTATCCAACTTTATTATCTTGTCGAACTCGCTGGGAAGCCATTGCTGAAGTGCTTGATCTAGGAGCGAGCGTACTTTTTTGTTTCTCCGTTCCCTAGAATCACTGACCTTTTCCAGACGGTCATAAAATTTCTTCGCCTTTTCTATCTCTCCGATATCTACCAACGTGTCAGCGTATTCACCTAAGAGCTCCGGTCTTTCATCTTCCATAAGTGCGTTTTTCAACGCTTTAAGTGCCCTCTCGTTCATCCCCCTCTTCTTCAGTGCCCTGTACCTGTATTCATGCACCTTTCCCTTCTTCTTACAGTAATCTACGGCTTCGTCGTAGTAGCCTAGGGCACCTTTGTAGTCCCGCTGCTTGAAAAGTGCGTGTCCTCGAGCGACCAGTCCTTCGCAGTTCTTCCTGAGTTTAATGGCTTTTTTAGCCCATTCCTCGGCTTCGTACGGATCTCCATGGGCTAAAGCCGTGATCGAGAATTCGATGTAATACTTGGGATCGTCCAACTTAAGACTGTATGGGCTGTCCCGCTGCTTCACCTCCTCCATCACCTCCCTCATCTCATCCGTGATGCTGTCGTTGTCCTGTTCTAATCTCAGCTTCATATCGAAATCCTCGAATATCTCTGCAACTTTCTTTTGGAGATCGCTTGCCATGTTCTCGAATGTCTATAGGGGGGATGTAAAATAAAAATTGTGATTGAGTTTCAGGGTGAGGTTAACTAATAAGAGAAGAGCATATTACCCTTTGACAGTATCAAAATAAATGCAGGAAAAGATTTAAAGGGAAGACCTTTTGTCATTCCCTGGAATGTTCATCACATGGATCGGGTTTTTGTTGGCGATGACCGTGGTCGTTATCGGGGCAAAATACCATCTGACCCTAGCACTTTTTTCTGGAGCTGTCATACTGGGAGCTTTTACCTTAACCCCCGTAGAGATATTGCTCCAATTGTATGTGACTGTTACTACTCCGAACACGATTCTTTTGATCCTCGCTCTAGGTATGATTCCGATGATCGGCGGTATCCTCCAGGAGAGCGGAAAACTGGAAGACATCATCAACAATCTAAGGATCGGAAAACGCCCTTTTTTAGGCGCTACCCCCGCGTTTATAGGTTTGTTACCGATTCCTGGAGGTGCACTATTTTCTGCTCCCCTTATTGACAAAGCAGGCGAAGGGCTGGCCGGCCATATCAAAGCCGGTATCAACGTATGGTTCAGACATATAATCTACTTTATCTACCCTATATCTTATGCC
Organism: Thermoplasmata archaeon; assembly: GCA_046484045.1. Lineage (GTDB taxonomy): Archaea > Thermoplasmatota > Thermoplasmata > Halarchaeoplasmatales > Halarchaeoplasmataceae > CAZHUM01. Next base: position 5,664 of record JAWOBZ010000075.1, read on the forward strand.
ATGATAGTTGCGGCGGATGCGGCAGAATTGTCCATCTTTCGCATCCTGCTATTCCAAACACCTTTTTTCCTTTTCACGATAATTCTAGGGTATTTCTTCCTATTGAGAAAGGACAAGGGCGAGATGGAGTACGATTCCAAGATCGACTTTCATGCTCTGCTGCCTCCTATGGGTGTACTTTTGGCAGCGCCTGTAGTCTGGGGGTTTTTGAGTTATGGTATCGTGATCCAAGAACACATAGAGAATATCTTCGTCGTGATCGCTGTAGGCGTGAGTTTGATCTTAGCTATACTTTTGATAAAGGCCTCTAGAAAAAAGATTATAAAACAGGCTGCAAACGAGATGAAGCCGTGGAATTTCATGATTTTGATATTCAGTCTTTACTTTTTCATCAATATATTTAATTCGTCAGGTATCGATGTTATGATCGAGGATTTAGCCGTGCCGGGTGTTGTACTTTTAGTCGGCTTCGGATTCCTTCTTGGTTTCGGCACTGGAAGGATAATGGTGCCCACGTCGATATTGGCACCTATATACATAGCGACAGCAGGTTCCTTTTCTCTCTGGGCATTCCAAGCCATGTATGTCGCCGTGTTCGCGGGTTACATCGTAACACCGGTACATCCCTGCATCAGCATATCTTTAGAATATTTCAAAGGGGATCTGAACAAGTTCTTGAAGCTGATGATCCCTATGTTAGCGATATCTATAGCTACCGCCACAGCATTGTTTTTGATATTCGGTTAAATACAAGAGGAAGTTGATGAGTGGGTGCATTCTCGCAGCCCACAAAAAATCGTAGATTTGTTAGTTGACCACTCAGAATCAAGGATTCTAACAAACCACTAATCAAAGATTAGTGGATCCAGCGGGACGAACAAAATTCACCAGAATTTTGTGAGTTGCAGGAACAAGGTTCCTGCTAACGAAGAAATTCATCGAATTTCATGAGCAAGAGGAATCTATGATTTCTCGTGTTTGAAAAAATCACGCTGGGAACATTTGAACGTAGTGAAAATGGACCCAGCGGGATTTGAACCCGCGGCCTCTGCCTTGCGAAGGCAGCGATCTTCCACTGATCTATGGGCCCTGAACGAGCTTTTTGCGAGTGAAGGGTCCATAGCTATTTGGAAAATGTATATTTTCCGACGGGCTATGGGCCTGTTATCAACCATAGCTAATTGGAAAACTAGTGTTTTCCGACGGGCTATGGGCCGTTATCAACCATAGCTATTTGGAAAATGTATATTTTCCGACGGGCTATGGGTCCAGATACCGAGATGTTAATCAAGCTTTTTTTTGGCTAAACTCGATCGGCCCACCACACAAAAATCAGCCATTAAATAAGGATTTTGGAAGAACAAAATGACCTTCCGAAAAAATTAAGAACACCCTTCCGTTAAGCAAAAACATGACATTTCGAGGATTTATAGCCTTGGATATCGATGTGACGAGCGATATGGAAAAATTCATGGAGGAGGTAGAATCTACAAGGGCTCCTCTCAACATGGTTGATACAGATAAGATACACATCACTATGAAATTCCTAGGTGATACCGAAGAGGACGATGTGGGAGAAATATCCGAACGAATTAGGAGTATCCTTAAAGATTTCGAACCGTTTTACATCCGTCGAAAAGGTGTCGGTGCCTTCCCACATCTAGACTACATGAAGGTGGTCTGGATAGGTCTTGAGAAAGAACCAAATCTGGAGGATATCGCCCACGGGATCGAAGAAAATTTAGTCCCACTCGGTTTCTCCAGGAGCGAAAGGAGTTTTTCACCACATATCACAGTTGCACGGGTCAAGGGAGGAAAAAACAAGAACCGTTTGAAAAGCGTTCTTCACGATTACGAGGACTACGATTTCGGAAAACAGAGGGTTACAAAATTAAAATTTAAAAAGAGCGTTTTGAAGAAAACCGGACCGGTCTACCACACTTTAGAGGAATTTTACTTATAACACCACCTTCTAAACGATAACAGATGAACGCAACCACGATCATAGGTTTATTGGGATTCGGGCCAGGTCTGGTCTTATTGTATTTTATTCTAGGTAGGTACGAGTGGTATTTCAAGGACAACAAGGCCTTTTTCATGGTGATCCTGGGACTTTTCATCGGATTGATAGTCGGTGTTATATCCAATACCGTTCCACTCACCGAATTCTTCTGGACTTTGGTCATCATATTTTCCATAGAGACCATCAAATTCTTCATACTTCTTCAGAAACCGTTCCGATTGGAGCATGACGCTACCTTCTACGGGATGGCACTTGGTATCGGTACAGCCGCTATGCTGGTTTTCGTCTATTCTTTTGGTGCTTTGGAGTCAATCTCTTTCAAAACCGCCGTGTTCATCCTTCTTATCTCCTATAACTACACTTTGATCAATGCCTCCACCGGTGCGCTCATAGGATATGGAAGCTACAAGGGTGATTTTTGGAGATACCTGTTCAGGTCTTTCGTTATGCACGGCATCCACGGGTTCCTTATGACATGGGTGTGGAACCCAGATTTCGCGTTGTCAACTAAATTCGGCATATTGGCTTTCGGAGCGATATATGTTACTTTAGTATTGACCTATATCGTTAAAGATATCATCCCGAAGACCATACCGAAGGACTTGAAAAGAGCCCGTAAAAAAGCATTGATGGACAGGGAGTAAAACATAAACTTATTATACCTACGTCAACATAAACAGGATGATGACTAGTCACTCTGGCGATGATTATTATTACCGAAGCAACGAAACGAAGCACGTTCCGAAGGAAACCATCCCAAAAGAGGAACAGACCAAGATAAAAAGAGACACCCAGCGCTTAAAAACGCAACAACCACAACAAGCCCAGAGTAAACCTAAGAAGATACCCTCCCCGGGAAAGAAAAAGAAGTCACATTGGAAAAAGGGTGTGGGTATACTGATCGTCGCCTTCGTTTTGATCCTTTTATTATTTTCTCCCCTAGTCAACATGCTTCCCGACCTTTGGGGCGG
>JAWOBZ010000088.1:0-5873 GCA_046484045.1 Thermoplasmata archaeon
TTGTTTGAAGCTATTTCGTTCTGAAGGAGTATGTTTCCCACTTGTGGCCCGTTTCCATGTGTAAACACGAGGTCGTAACCTTCCTCTATCAAATCCGCTAGGATCACCGTAGTTTCTCTCATGTGCTGCATCTGGTCCTGGGCGGTCCCTCTGTCCTCGGGGCGTAAAAGAGAATTACCTCCTAATGCTACGACCGCAGTTTTCATAATAAGCTCCTGAAAGGGACTCATCATCTAACATGACATATTTAAATTTTTTAGGTTTATAGTCAAAGACACAACTTTTAATGAAATTTTTGTGTCTTTGACTAGCAGTGGAGGACATAACGAATTGCAAATAAGTTATGTCTTCCACTATAAATCTTAAATCCGGGACATCAATAATGGCCTAGGAGTCCTTTGTCTTTAGCGATATCTTCCAATATCCCAAAGGAAAGATAACCGATCCCTAGATAAATAGTGGAATTTAAAAAAAGGATACCTAGACTCTGGAGGGACAGATCAAAAAGGGAATAGCCAGAAATCATCATCTTGTTGATCAGTACCGTCCCCCAAGATACCGGTAAAAAGTAGATCACCGGGCTGTCGGTTATCACCGGCAGTATTAACAGGACTATGAACACGAACTGCATGATGCTGAATACCGCTTGTATCTTCTTAAATATCAAGGATAGACCCCCTAGGATGTAACCGATCCCATAGACGGATAAAAGCGTGAAGAAGATCAAGATCAACACGCCTGGGTTCATGTTTAAATAATATCCCGTACCCACCATCATAGAAAATAAAAATATCAAAATTATTATCAGATTCACAAGGAAGGAGCTGATTATACGGTATCCCGAGATCCGTCTAAAACTCACTGGGGATAGATAGAGTTGTTCCAACGTACCGTTACGTGCCTCCTCCATAAGCGACCAGGAGAGCTCAGAGAAACCGATTATCGCAAAGATCCAAAGGGCGAATCCAACGATCGAACCTTCTAGGGTTTCTGATGTGGCGCCGAAAGATTGAAGGCCAAAAAACACCAAAACGAACAGGATGTATACCCCGCCCATCATCATGGCGGTATTGAACCAGTACCTCTTCAGATGGATGAAGTAATTCTTCATGATGGCCCAAAATATGTATCTCTCCTTCATGCCATCCTCCTGTTCAACACTTTAAGGAAAATCTCCTCGAAATCGGGTTCTAAACTTTTTATGTACTGAACTTCACACCCTTTCTCTTCGAGGAGGTGGATCATCTTGTAGAATGCACGCGAATCTTTCAACTGGCATTTTATCTTGGTGTGGCCATCTCTAATTTTGATCTTCACGGATTCGAATTCATCCATCAGTTCACTTCTCCCTATTGGCCCTGTCACCCCGATCTCGTAGGTCTGGATGTTGAAGAACTCCTTGAGATTATCGATCTTATCGTCGGCCACTACGTTTCCTTCGTTGATGATCACCACTCTTTCGCATACTTCTTCAACTACGTTCATATCATGGCTGCTGAGCAAGACCGTTTTTCCCTCTATATTTGCCAACTCTTTGATGTATTTTCTCAACTCGATGGACGTCTCAACGTCTAAGCCCAATGTAGGTTCATCCAAGAGTAGAAAAGGTGTTTCTCTAATAAGTGCACACCCCAGAGCGAGCTTCTGCTGCATCCCTCTCGATAACTTCCTTGCAGGAGTATCCTTTTTGCCTTCCAGACCAAATTTGTTCAAAAAAGTTGATATCTTATTCCCCATAGATCTTGGCGATAAACCCTGTAGGCCGGCAAAGAATTCCAGGTTCTCTTCAGCGGTCAATCTCCAGTAGATATTCCTGTTCCCCTCTAAAACTGCAGCCACATCTAAAGCGACTCTTTTTCCTCGTATATCTTGTTCGAAGACTTTAATCATCCCTGAGGTGGGATTGATCAAGTCGCATATGCACTTGATGATAGTTGTCTTTCCTGCACCGTTAGGTCCCAGCAAGCCAACGATATCCCCGCCGTCTACCGAAAAGGTCACAGAATTCACCGCTCTAACATTTTCACTTTTCCAGGATGGATACTCCTTTACTAGATCGATCACTTCTAGGGCATGCATTGTTTTTCATAACGTGGAAAAAACGTAAAGATAATATAATTTGTGTTCACTGAAGGTACTATCGTACACAAAGAGACGATCATATGGATAAAGGAATATTGGAAACGATAGGAAATGAATACGAAGAGAAGGATTACAGTATCCAGATCACCTGCCCGGAGTTTACTTGTCTTTGCCCGGGTAAAAGAGATCAGCCCGATTTTGCCACCATAATAATCACCTATATACCAGATGAATTATTAATGGAGTTAAAATCTTTAAAATATTATCTCACGGAATACAGAAATGAAGAGATCTACCATGAAACGGCTACGAACAAGATATTAAAAGACCTTGTAGATACACTTGATCCTCGATATATGCGCGTCCTAGGCGATTGGAATGTAAGAGGTGGCATTAAGACTATTGTCGAAGTCGACCATTCATCTAAGGATTGGGGAGGGGACCCTAAAGAAGCAGAACTCATCGGAAGAAAGAATACAGCCGATCAGCCCAATCTTTGATCAAATTACTAACGAAAGCACCTACGGTTTTTCTGTTCGCTATCAATGATATACCGATTATTATCAGGATCAGAAACGATCCAGGGGTGATCAAACTCCCACCATAAAATTCAGGAGCATTGGAAGCATAACCATAATCGATGTTCAGAAATACCTTTGGAAAACCTGATGCTTCCATGTTTGTCACCATTTCCATAGAAAAGTACGGCGCTTTCTCACTAAAAGGCCAAAGAAAGGCGAATCCACCTTGTAGATCCAGTATAAGGTGACTGATCAAAAAGAACCAAGCTATGTATACACTCTGTAAATACTTTGGGTGATAATATCTTACCATTAGAAAGGCAGCAAAGGGCAAAGTTATAGAAAAAATAAAATTATGGAAGACGACTCGGTGTGCCCAGAGTCCCAAAAAGGCGTCAAAATCCATTATGACTGCGAAGGGTAATAGAGATACGATCTTGGTTCTGTCTATACCGAGTGCGATAAGTATCAGTGCTGGAAATAAAGCATGAGATACAGGGTCCATGATGTAAAAACATCAGATTAAAGTATAAATACATTTGGAAAAAAATTAAAAGGGGGAAGAGGAAAGAAGTTACTGAGGATAGCTGGTCAGGAACGAATCCAAACTCATTATAGAGCTGTCTTCCTCGACTGATTCTCCAGCGTACTTCAATGCTTCTATTACAGGAGGTTCTTCAGACTGTTTTTCAACACAGATCTCCTCCTCTATCTTTTCCTCTTTTATTCCTTCTTCTAAAGGGAATAGTTTTTGGGATTCATCCTCGAATTCTTCGATGACTCCCAGCCCTATTTCATGGAAAAACTCCTTGACATACTCCATCTTCAATCTTTTTACAAGATTATGAAGCATCTTGTTGGTCGTTTCAAATGCTTTTGCAGGGGATCTTCCACCAGCTATATTCATCGCCTTGTCGTTTTCGAAAACGATCGTAGCTCCAGAATACTTAGAGATATCTTCGATGTGCTTCTGTGCACGTTCATATCTCTCTTTTTCGAAGGAGAAAGGCATTATGGCGTATGTAACAACCAGTTTGCTGTTTCTCCTTGCCAGATCCGCTACGACCTTCGATGCCCCGGTTCCAGTGCCTCCACCTAAACCGGGAACCACGACGACAACATCGGCGCCGTCTATCGATTTTATGATCTGCTCTTCGTTTAATTCGGCAGCTCTTTTTCCGATGACGGGGTCTCCGTTGGCTCCATTCCCATCGGTTATTTCATTTCCGATAAGCATCTGGACGTCTAGATCTCGTTCGCCCATTATACTCTTATCGGTATTGATACCGATAGTTTTTACATCCTTCATTTCCTGTCGAGTAATATATTCGACAGTATTGCATCCACATCCACCGACACCAATGACTACCATGTTGTATTCCAACATGTTTTCAAGCATGTCTTGGGCGGTTCCTTCCATGAATCGGGTTTCTTCTTTGGGGGTTTGGGGGCTGTTTTCCATTTTACTTTCCTCCGATTGCGTTTGTATCACGTGGGTCGGAAACCCACTGTCCATTGCCCGCTCGATCAGGTTTATTTGGTCATGTACTTACTACTGTCCTTTTCGATGCTTCTCAAGGCCTCTACCTTTTTACTGATGCCACTTAGCGCTTCATGGTGAGATTCAATCTTTTCAATATCTTTTGTTAGCATCCCTCTCTCAACAAGGTCTTGCAGGGCAGCTTCCCAATTTCTGTAATGCCCTATTGCTATCCAATACAATATACTGTTCTTCGTATCGATGTGCAGTGAAATTCTTGCGGGTATCTCATGTTCGTCCTTCGTTATACTGTGTCTGTGTATATAGTCCAGGGCGGCTTCTCTTATGAAGACCGATCGGTTGCTGAAATCGTTCCTACTGATGAATGAATCGATGACTTCGAGGTCTTCGTCAGAGATCCGCAACGAGATTTTTCTTTCCATATTCACACCAAACATCCAGGTTTGTAGTGTATTACACGTATGTCATAAAGGCATACGGTTTTTAGGGGCTAGTCGGACATACTCCTATAAACGTATTACTATTTAATATTTTTCATAAAGTTCTAGATCGATGTTATATTTAAGGCTATTTATGTATTAAAGCACAAATGTACTACTTAATAGTTTCTGTATCACATTACCCCAACCTTAATCACGGAGCTAAAGTTATAAATATTATGTTCATCTCTGGAAATGTGATTAAATATGTTGAAAGTATTTAGATGTTGGATATGCGGAGAAACATACCTGGGTGAAGCGGCTCCCACTGATTGTCCTTACTGTGGAGCGGATCAAAAGTTTTTGAAACCCGGAGAGGAATACGAGTATCCTGATGTGGATCTTACGGAAATCTCAAAGCAAAATCTTGAAGAAGCTTTGGAATTGGAAGTTGATAACGCGACGTTCTATTACTGTGCTTATAATAGGGCTGAAGATGCGAAGACGGAAGGCATGTTCAAAAGATTAGCCAAGGTGGAGGCTGAACATGCGGAAGCGATCTGTATGTTCTTGGATATCGAAGAACCGGATATCAACAAAAAATCTCAGGATTGCAATCATCACCTTCCAGATAATCTAGAAGATGCGCACGAAAGAGAAAGTAAGGCTATCGACCATTACAGAAAATTCGCTAGTGAGGCTACGGAACCAAGGGTAAAAGAACTCTTTGAGGCATTGGTAGAAATAGAGTCCGATCACCTAGAACTGCACGAAAAAACATTAGAAGGTATGGAACACGACTAAGCCTTCCTATACAATAATATTATATATCAAATTACTATCGATTCCTTAAAATTGAAGAAATAATCTTGAAATGTTTCTTAATTAAATCGCACAGCGATTTCTACAGGAATATAAAATTCCTGTTCTCACGAGAAACAAGTTCTCGTGGTCCACTGTAGGAGCAAAGCTCTGCTTTGCGACTAAGTGGAGAAATTGCACAGCAATTTCCACTGTACGAGCCAAAATTATAAATTTTGGCGAGTAAGTGGGAAATTACGAAGTAATTTGCCACTGTAGCTTAGTCCGGCAGAGCGGCTGACTTGTAATCAGCAGGTCGGGGGTTCAATTCCCTCCAGTGGCTCATTCTTTCCTTTATATATGGGGTGCAAATCCATTACGTTTTATAAGGGTGTATCGAATAATTATTTTTCGGTCCCTGGAGAGCATAATTTTAGATTATTTACTTACCACTATATTTATAGATATATATTCAACTTACGATAATACTGTTTAACCCTCTCCTTTCACCGTAACATCGCACTCCCTACACCAGTACCATTCTTCCTT
>JAWOBZ010000031.1:0-5394 GCA_046484045.1 Thermoplasmata archaeon
AGGTCTTCAGCGTTGTTGATCAGGTATATGACGAGTATGATCAGTACCAGGTATGCTATCCATATCATTTTATTCTCTCCTTTATACATAGGGCCATATAAATACGAAAGCGGTGACGAACCACAAGATACCGATTATACCGATATCTCCATATATCTTCGTTCTGTCATCATCTCTAGGGATGTGGTAAGAAAGATCGTACTCGACGTCATTCATTATCCTATGATCTTTCGGGTCTTTTGAGTAAGATTTTGCAATATGGAAACTGTATGTTGCGTGTTTGGAAGCCGAGAATCCGCCAAATCCGAGGAATAGAAGCACTCCCGAACCAATAAAGACCAATGCTGGGGAGATGAACCCAAATGGTATCGCTAGAGAGTAGATAAGCAGTGCAAATATAACCCTATTCATCAAGCAGTAATCTATGTTGAATTATATATTTATTTTTGATATAATGTGATTATAAGATACATTAACATAAAGCACCTTGCTCACACGAGTAAGAAATCACTCTGCGGTGTTGTTATCTTATCGTTTATCAGTTACTCTTCCAGCTTGAGGGTTATCTCTATGGATGAGACATTGACCGTGCTGTTATCTTCTTCCTGCTCGATCTCTTCCGTATCCGTGACGATATCGATTATATCCGCTTGGGTCAGGAATCGTTTGGTCGTGATCTCAGCAACATCCACAGCTTTGCTTATCGCTCTTCCACGTGCTTTGATTATCACTTCTTGTGAACCGCTGTTGAATTGTTGGGTCACGGCCATCACATATGCCATCGTCTCTTTTTTTCCGATATATACCGTGTTGTCATCATTCATGTTTTACACCTTTTCGTTGTCTCTAATTGATACATGTAGTATTTACTATTTCTGATTGGAAAAAGATTGTGTGATCAGCTCAAAATCTTATATCTTCACCATATTCTGGAAGAGTCACTTTTACACCTTCCAACATCTTTTGGAACCGTTCTGGTTGCTCCGTGTGTACCGGTATAACGGTTTTTGGTTGTATATCGTTAATCATCTGGATGAGTTCACTGCCGCTGGCGTGCCCGCTTGCGTGCACCTGGTACGGCTCGTTGTCGTTGTCTTCGTTTATCTTGAATTTGGTGAGCCAGTTGATGAGTCTTTCTTCTGACAACTTCATCTCCTCGTTGAAGGGCTCGCTCTGTGCCCTGACGTAGATGGAGTTAGGGACGGGCCCTATGTCCAACAGCTCTTTGATGTGGAAGTAGTCCAGGAAGACGATGTATTGTTCCGGATCCTTCGCGATGTCGTGTGCTCTGACTCCGTTCTCGATGTGTGTGAAGTCCTGCTGTTCGCTCCAGTCAGCCAGGTAACCGGCGTCGTATTTATTCGATGTGTAGTCGCCCATGCTGTAAAGCATGCTTTTGGACCTCGGCAGGTAAACTTTCACGTGGGATTCTTCTTCTGGATTATTGTATCCATCCAGTTGGTGGAGAAGGAACGCCGTCTTAGCGGAGATCACGAACGTCTTACCGGTCTTCTCTGCAATCTGTTTGATGGTTTGATACCTGGTGATGTCCTTCCATGCGAACCCGACGAACACGGCGCTCTTCGCTTGTTCTACGAGTGTTAGAGTTTCCTCGTAGACCTCTTTCTCACTGTCTTTTTCTTTATCTTCGATCCGCGTCCCTTCTGTTATGAGAACGTCCACTTCTTTTTTTGAGACTTTTTTGACGAATCTCTTTGTTTTTTCAGCCTGTCTTCCGTGGAACCTAAGGTCTCCCGTGTAGACTACGGTGAGGTCATCCGGAGTGTGTATCTCGAAGGCGGTTGCACCCAAGAGGGAGTGGTCCACCGGATGCGGGACGACATGAAAGTCTTTGATTTCGAAGGGTTTGTCCTTGGGGTTTGTGTTCCTCTGGACGGGTTCTTTTTTTAGTCTGAGAGCTCCCGGCGTGTAACCGGATTTTAACTGCGTCAGGATGATATCGCTGGGATTGTACATCTCTCCCAGGATGCCCTGCATACCCATCCGGTCCATGGTATCCAGGATGGTGTCAGTGGTCTGCGAGAAGTACGTGGGTATCTTCGGGTCCAACAGTCCCAGGTAACCGCAGTGGTCGATATGTGCGTGTGAGATCAGGATACCGTCTATGAACGGGTTCTTGTTCTCTGCGTACTCGTCGTAGCTCTTGATGTCCGTACACCACAGGTGTTTTTGTTGTCCTTGACTGAATTCCTCCGGTGCTGGACATTTCAGCAGGTCTTTCCTGTAGATCCCGTCGAGATTCGGTGTGAGACCTAAGCGCAGGTAGTCCTGCAGCACGCTATTGGTTCTGGGCTGTAAGAATTCTTCGAAGTATTTCCCCTCTCCCCCGAAGCTCAGCCCCCAGTCCAGCATCAGGGACTGTTCTTTGGACGTTAGGATGATCTTGTTCCCACCTATTTCACCTACTCCTCCGTAGAATGTTATGTTTGTCATCGTTCCACTCCATTCATCAACTCGTCTAGAATTTTCTTTTTATACAGCAGGAAATAATACGTTGGTACTTTAGCGATCTGGTCGTTTTCGATTTCGAATGTATCTTTGGTCAATATCAAGCCCATTTCAAGTTTTTGTTTCGTTCTAAAATCCCTCAAAACCTTCTCATCTCTTTCGGTTATAGAATCCCTGTATTTTATTTCAACTGGGATCACATGATCTTTCCATCTTAAAATGATGTCTATCTCCTTCCTGTTTTTTCTGTGGAAAAATTCCCCCCCCAATTCGCTCACCACCAGGTTTTCTATCAACCTACCCATATTCTCTCTGGATTGTTTCAAGGAATTGACTATCGATGGGTGTGTGAAGTACACTTTTTTCAACTTCTTCGCCGATGTGATGAAGCTGCCGGAGTAATTGTACATCAATCTTAAAAGGAATGCGTTCTCGAGATAAAATACGTAATTGGAGATGGTCTGCCGTGTTCTGGACAGATCGGAAGACAATGAATCGAATCTCAAGAGCATCCCTGGTCGTTCTGCTATGATCCTCAACATCTCTCTCAGCACGCTGGGATCGTCCACCCTGTATATAGCCGGTATATCCTTGTATATCACCTGGTCGATCAGACTGGACCTCGTGTATTCGATGGAAGAATTTTCGTCCATACCGATGGTCTCCGGAAGACCGTGGAAATTGATGAACCTGTGAAGATGGGTGAGAAGGTTTTCCTTATCCCTCTTGATACTACTGTATGTTCTTTTAATCCCCTTGAACTCCGGTATAGGTGTTTCGTTCAACTTCAAATATTCCCTGTAGGTCAACGGTGTAAGGTTCAGTACGTAATTTCTACCCGCTAGGGTTTCTTTTCCACCTGTTTGGAGCGTTAAACTCGATGAGCCAGAAAGCAGTATCTTCAGCGGATATTTTTTATCGTACAGCAGCTTTACCTGATTCTCCCAATCGTCGAGTTTCTGTATCTCATCGAAAAAGAAAAAGGTCCTTTCAGGGATACAGTCCTCCATCAATATCTCTCTTTTATACGTCTTGACGATATCCTCTATGGAATCCACCCTTTTATCGAAACTGAAGTACAAGATATGATCTTCTGGTGTACCTTTATCCAATAAATCATCTATCAGTTGATACATCAAACTCGTTTTTCCGGTCCTCCTCAATCCGACGATGGATATTATCTGCCTAGACGGCAGCTTTTCTTTGATCTCTTGGAAAAGGTCTCTACGCTGTTCTTCGATAAGGCGGTCCGGCACTCTTCCAGAAGACCACCAGGGGTTGAAATCGATAAGATCTTCCGCTTCCATGGATTTATGTAGTACGTTCTTATTATATTAATTTTATGTTAACTACACTTAACGTGTTTTTGAGAAATATGTTAACTGCACTTAACGTGTTTTGCCGTTCATATAGATGAAAGCGCCTCTTCCGCCTTTTCTATATCCGGTTTCATGTTCATCGTTTCAAACATCTCGATGGCTTTTTCCAGATGTGTCCTTCCTTCCTCCTTCTCTCCCTTCGATATACACATCAAACCGTATTCGAAATAAGTCCTGGACAACTCCCTTTTGTATCCCTTCTCTTGGAATATCTGAACAGCGGTTTTGAATTCCTCCTCGGCCTCTTCCCATCCTTCTTGTTCTCTGTAAACGATACCCAATGTTCTGCGGCTCATGCCTTCCTCCACTTTAGCTCCGATATCCAACGCGATATCCAAAGCTTCTGCAGCACTTTCTTCAGCTTTTGTGACTTCCCCCTTCTTGACCATCGTCTCAGCCTTCCCGCACATGTTGTAGATGCACAGCCACCGCTCTCCGATCTCGTCAGCTATCTCCATGCTCATCCTGAAGTGCTCCAGAGCTTCATCGTACTCGCCCCTTTCGAAGTGATTCTCACCCATGTTGGTGTGGGACATGGCTACACCGTACTTTTCACCGATCTCTTTTTGGATCGCCATGGTCCGTTGGTAGTGGTCCATGGCTTTATCGAGGTCTCCCTGTATGCTGAAGATGATACCGATGTTATTGAGCGCCATGGCGATGCCGTACTTATCGCCTATCTCTCTCTTGATCTCCAAGGTCTGTTCGTAGTACTCCAGTGCTTTCTTTAAGTCTCCCCTGTTTTTATGGATAACCCCGATATTGTTCAGCGCCATGGCTATCGTGCTTTTCCCCCCGATCTCCTCGGCTATCTCTAGACACTTCTCGTATTGCTCTAGAGCTTTCTCTAGATCTCCTTGATTCTTGTAGACCAGTCCGATGTTGTTGAAGGAAGCACTTAGGCCTTTTACATCACCAGTTTCATGCCTGAGCTTGATAGCTCGTGTAAAATATTTCTCGGCTTCATCATAGTTACCCTTATGATAGTGAACAGTACCAAGGTCGTGCAGTGCCTGTCCTCTCTCTTTGTCCTCCCCCAGCCGTCGGGCTAGTTCCCTTTCCCTGTCGAACACTTCTATCGCTTCATCGTACTCCCCCTGTCTAACGAACATCCATCCTTTTATGTACAAGAGTCTGCACCTCTCCACATCGTCCTCTCCGGTGAGAGAGATCCCCTCTTCGATGAATTCCAATGCATCGTCGTATTCACCCATCATCCGTAGGGTCTCTCCGATGTTACCCTTGAGCTCCGCTCTTTCCAGGTCGTCATCTGTTAATTTCAGTGCCTCCTTGTAGTTGGTCAGTGCTTCCTCGTATCTACCGACGACCATGTAAACGTCTGCGAGCCCTTTGTTAACCGTTTTGGCTCTTTCTGATTTATCATCGATCAATGAAAGAGCGTCCCGGTAGAACTGCTCCGCCCCCTCGTTGGCGTAATCGTCTTTCGCCCTTTCTCCCAGCCGTATAAGGTGGTCTATCCCCCTCTCATCCCCTGCGAGGTGATAGTGATGTGCGATATGTTCTCGGTACCGTTCTATCTCATCCT
>JAWOBZ010000083.1:0-22021 GCA_046484045.1 Thermoplasmata archaeon
TTTGTTAGTATAATCATTGGTGCCATAATAGCATTCTCATCTACTACATTTGTGGCAAATGCAATGGCCGGAATAATGCTTCGACTCATACATCCGTTCAGGGTGGGAGATTTCATAAAAGCAGATGAGACCTTTGGGAGGGTCACCGAAGTATATTTTCTCCACACACAGGTCCAGTCCATGGACAGGGATCTGATAACCATACCCAATATGACCCTTGTTTCAAAACCCCTCAAGACCATACGCTCATCTGGGACAATAATAAAAGTAACAGTGTCCCTTGGATATGATATATCCAGGAAGAAAATAGAAAAATGTCTCCTGGAGGCTGCTGAGACCACGGGTCTTGATGTTGAAACATGCATGGGAGTCAAGCCAAAAGACCGAGTATCTATAATTGCCGACGGCGATAGTAAAAGGATTGGAAACGAGTTGAAGGAGATAGCTCTGGAGATAACCCCTCATGTCAGATTTTTCAACTTGGATATATACGGTAGAAGGCCGCTCAAAAAATTTCCAAAGATAATCGAAAATGCAGCGAGAAACTCGACTGTAACATTCTGGACCGCCAAATCTGTTGAAGGGGAGTTGGAAACGATACGTGGACCGTTTCTTAGGTCTGCTGTAATCAACGGAAGACATGCTCACATGGTGAACATCACCGAAGAGATCGTTAACACTGGCCTCTCAGCTGATTATCTAAAGGTAGAGGAATTCACTAAAGATCTATACAATAGGGCGCTGAAGGCTGAAGAGGTCAGGATCAAGACCGAAAAGGGTACGGATCTGAAAGCGAAAGTCGGTAAGTACAAATGGGTTGCGTCCACTGGTATAGTTAGAGGGTTTGGCAGCTGGCATAATCTACCCTCTGGTGAGATTTACACCACTCCAGAGAGGATGGAGGGAAAAGCAGTGATTGACGGTACACTGGGGGATTATTTCGATTCGATTTATCATTATGACATACTGGAAGAGACGCCAGTCATACTCGAGATAAAAAGCGATGCACATGGGGCTGTGTTGTCGAAATTGGAATGTGAGAACGAAGACTTAAAGAAAGACCTAAACGATTATCTGCATCAACATGATTGTTCTAAGAGAGTAGGTGAACTAGGTATAGGGACCAATATATTTATCAAAGGATTGATCAACAACATACTGCAGGATGAGAAGCATCCAGGTGCACACATAGCGTTCGGGGATCCAAACAGCGGTATGACCATGGCAGGATGGTCCTGTGGACAACATATAGATATGGTGATCCAGAGATCGAACATATGGTTCGACGACGAGAAGATAATGGAAGAAGGAGAGTTCATATTTTAAAATCGAATGTCAATGATTTAAATATGGTTTTTTTAGTAAATGTAGGTAAATATTATTAACCCTTAGCCAAATCAATATCAAATGAAATTATCCGTCATATTTCAAGTTGTTTCAACAGATGATGGTAATCCATGCATTCTGATTTAGAAAAGGAGGAAAAACTTGTCACCTGAAGTAAATCAAATCGGAAAAGAAGAAAAAAAAGGTGTTATCGTTTACACTAATAAACACCAGATCCATAGGGCATCCGTAGTGAGCCGGGAGAATCCAGAGAGGTTAGAAAGTGGGTTTAAATATATCAAGAATAGGACCGACATATTGGATCATTTTGATATGGATCAAGAGTTCGAACCGGCTACGAGAGAAGACCTTGAACGTGTTCACGAGAAAAGTTACATAGATTTCATGGAGAAATACTGCGAGAACGGGGGAGGGTTTTTGGGGGACAGCACCTACGTTCAAAAGGGATCCTGCCGAGCCGCTAAATACTCTTCTGGTGGTGCGATAGAATTGTGTGACCAAGTGAAAAAAAATTACGATTATGGATTTGCGTTGATAAGACCCCCGGGTCACCACGCGACACTGGATAATTATGGAGGATACTGTCTTTACAACAATTCCGCAGTAGCGGCGAGATGGTTACAGGAAAAAAGACGTATTAACAAGGTGATGATCGTAGACTGGGACGGCCACGCTGCAAACGGAACCATGAGAATTTTCTATGACGACCCGACGGTCTTAACAATATCGGTCCACAGAGATCCAAACGGATTCTATCCACACGACGGTTTTTTACATCAGATCGGTAAGAGAGAAGGTAGAGGATACTGCGTTAATGTGTGTTTACCCGCGGGGTCCGGAGATCCGGAATTTAAGAAGGTATGTGAAAGCCTCGTTTTCCCACTTGCGAACGAGTTCAATCCAGACTTTGTAATCGGTTGTAACGGTTTTGACTCACATCATTCTGACCCGGTTGTCGGTTTAAGATTCACGTCAAGAAGCTACCATTATATAGCTAAGAAATTGTCTATGAAATACAACGGGAGGTCAGCTTTGTTGATGGAAGGAGGGTACGAAAAGTTCAATGGAAAACTCTTACACACGCTTTTATCGGGACTCTCTCTTTTTGATAATCCTTACGAAGAATTGGAGGACAATCTATCTCACAGCATACTACAAAAAGGAAGTATATGTAAAGAAACGGATGAGATGTTAAAAGAATTGAAAAACCTGCTGCGGGATTCACCGCTTGGGGGGTTTATAGAATATGAAAATGGAGAAGAAGAGGTATAACGTCAAAGAGAACGAAAGGATCGATGCTTTGGAAGTGAAAAACGACCATGAAAGAATTTTCTACAGTTACAACTACAAAGTAAAAAAGGACAACAATTGGAAATTGTACGTAAGGTGGGACAATTTTCAGAAGCAGCCCCATGTTGACCGGTACGATGAGAACGGAAACCACATCGAAGCGATATCCAGTAGGGAGAAGAGTCTAAAGGAGGTCATAGAATTGGTAGATATATTTGGAAAGAATTTGGTGACTATGGACCTATCGAGGTTGTGATATGAAGGTGATCGATTGAGATTGACATTGAAACGGAACTACTCAGAAGATGAAGTTGAGGAGTTGAAAAAGAGTATAATAGAAGAGCACGGCTCCATGGAAAGACTGAGAAAAAACGTATCTAGATACGGGTGCAGAAATCCAGGTATGGTGGATGATTACATTTTAGTGGATTTTATAGAGAAGGGGGCGGATCTAAGATATGAAGTAATAAACAGCTCCCCCAAGGCACTGGCATCCCTCACTCCGAAGAGGGTGGAGTTGCTTTCTTTCATAAAGGAGAACGAAGTAGAATCCATAACCGAACTATCCAATAAAATCGACAGAGATTATAAGAACGTGTACGACGACCTTAGGGCTCTATCATCGAACGACATAATCTTACTAGAGAAGAACGGTAAAAAACAAAAACCGGTGGTAAAAGCCGAGATAATCGAGATAAAATTCTCTTAATTTTACAAAAATTACCATAATAGAATATTATAATATCTGGCTCCGTTATTTACTATATATGCCATAAATTTATAATAATAGAGATTTAGCGAAATCTTTTTAACCTATTATTGTATTAAATCCTCAGGTGTGTAATTGAAAGCACAAAAAGTTGATGATGTAAAATTTGCTATAGAACAAGAACATCCTGCTGATATCAATTTCAGTATCAAAAGGAAAAAGGGTGAGCTTTACTTATCAATCTCCGATATATTTTTCAGAGAGGGGGACAAATGGTATGAAATTCCTCTGAAAAAGCTTCAAAGCATCAAGGTCATAAGTAGAAACCCTCCCGAATTGGAATTCAGTATACCTGCTTTGAAGGTAAAAGTGGAAGGGGACTACGCTGAAAAACTTCTTGCGCTAAGACACCTACTTCTACCTTATATAGGGGAATACCATGAAGAAGAACAACCCATAAAAGGAGTTGTTAAGATGTGGGGTCTGGGTATAAGAAAAGCACAGGCGATATCAGATCTGTTGAAATTGTCTATAGACGACGTCAGAAAATTACTTACAAAGGCGAGAAAATCCGGCTATATCCAGGATGAAGGGGTAACACAGAAGGGCAAGGACTTCTTGGAAGAAAATGGAAATCAACTTGATAAGCTGGGGGACTAAAGATGGTGGAGAACGAAAATAAGGATTATGGGCTGGCAAGGAAATTCGCTTCCCTGGGTAAACTTACAAAATTAGAATCCGCTCTCAGAGCAGCTATAGAATCATCTGAAGTCCCGCCTTCAGAAACGAGGAAGCTGTTAAAGACAAATTCACCTAGGCAGGTAAAGAACACCACGGTTTTCCAGTTCATGAAGAACCTTTTCAACGAGATAGGATTAGGTAAGTTAAAAGTCGTGGACAAGGACAACTTCTCTATGACTGTTGTTGATGAAGAAAACCCCATATGGGAGTTATATACTGATGTAGAAGGGACCACTTGTTATCTCATAGCAGATGCGATATCGGATTTTTTCACAGAAGACCTCAGGATACCCGCAGAGGTAGTGGAATTGGAGTGCAGAAACGCGGGTGATCCCGTTTGTAAGTTCAAAATAGACCTTCAACCTCTAGCAGTCTACAGGATCGCACTTGATAAACTGGATGAACAGATAATCGAGTACGTTAAAAGTGGAAAAGATCAAACGAAGATCGCTGAAGAGCTGGAGATGATGGAGGACGAATTGACTTATCGTATCGATACACTGAAGTCATTCCACGTATTGGATGAAAACATGAATCTAACAAAGATTGGGCAGACTTACTACAAGTACGGTAAAAGCGTAATCGACGAAGAAAAAGAGGATTTCGATCCTCCATGGAAGACCATGTCCGATATATCCGGTAAGATCGCAGATACAGCTTCTTTTGCAGAAGCTATCAGCAGCAGCTTGGAGGATGAATCAACTAAAGAAGACATCAAGGATTCGGATGTGGTCAATCTAGCTAAAGAAGCAGAAACCAGCAAGAGTTTCGCTCAATTAGTCTCAAAAACGGTAAAGAAACCTGAAGGAGAATCTGAAGGAGATGAAGAATAAAATATTAAAGGTGAAAAAATGGTCAATAGAATAGAAACCGGAATATACGGAGTCGATCAACTTATCGAAGGTGGGTTGATAGAGAATTCAGCTATAACTGTGGTTGGAGCTAGCGGTACCGGTAAAACAACATTCGCTATACAGTTCGTGATGAAAGGAATAGAAAAAGGTGAACAGGCTCTTTTCGTTACTCTTGAAGAAACACCTGAACAGATAATGAAAGAAGCGGAGCTGATGGGATGGGACATGAAGAAGTACCATGAAGAATCCCTTTTCTTTATACATCTCGGCGGACAGAATTTTAAGGAGATGATAGAGGAACAGCTTCCAAAGTTGGTCAAAGCTAGGAAAGATTACGATATTAAAACAAGAGTCGCAATAGATCCTCTCACACCGGTGATCTGGTCAACAGAGGATAGATTGTCTCAAAGAGAGTTGATCGAAAAGCTGTTCTCACCCCTGAAAGAACTTGGTACTGTGATGGCAACGGTGGAAGAGCACTCTAAACCAGGAGAGATCATCGGTGAGGACGTGCTGCTGCCAATATATCTGTCAGACGGTGTATTTCATCTTGAGTATTTCCCGGTAGGAGGTGCTTTCAATAGGACGTTCAAGATAGTTAAGATGAGGAGCACGAATCACGGAGAAGGCTTGTACCCCTACGTTTTCGTAAGAGGTGCCGGCGTAGTCGTGAGGTCCACACCGGTAGAAATCAAAGAGGAAGAGATGGAAGATTACGACAAGGCGTTCGCAGATGCTATGGAAACCGCAGAAGCCATAGGGGTGCCAGATGAGATGATGGATAAATTAGAGAATATGCGTAAAGAATGGAGTTACGATTATCCGCCGGACGAGATCTTGGAGATAATCCTTTCTCCATATAGAGAATAAGGTGTATAATCTTGAATCCTGGAAATATGAAGAAAAAAGAACTCGATAGACGGATGGAAGCCGAGAACGTTTCACAACTTAAGTACATGCTGGAGATGGAGCTGGACAGGCTTAGAGATCGTACTGACATCGATATCAACCTTTTCATCGGCATCGACGGCAGGATTTTTTCTTCCTCTATTCCCGCAGAACTCGAACCCAATCAATATAGATTACTTAGTACGTTCAAATCCAATCTAGCACATCTTTGCGGTAAATTGAAGGGAGAGGACATGGAGATATCATTGGAACGATGGGAGAATGGTATGGGGATAGTAGCGGCAGTAGGAGATAACGCATTCCTATCATCTCTTATGTCAAAGAAATCGGAGATCAAGGAAACGGGCAAACTCATAGAAGAGGTTTTGATAGCTACTCAGGTGTTGGAACATATCTTTGAACAGAAACCTATGACTGAAGAGATTCTATCTCAGTATCCAGACAGTGTAAAGGACGAGCTTCAAAAATTATCGCGTCAGCTGTTCGTTGAGAGATTCAAACATACACGTAGTTATCAAAAGAACATGAAGATACTGGAATTCATCAAGAACAAGTTGGAGAAGACCATAGGGGTAGGGCAAGTAGATCAAATCATCTCGGTCACTTTCAATAAATTGGGGACATCAGCACCTTACATGAAAGACGATACATGGCTTAAATTTTTAGATATGGTAGTCGAGGACAATCTAAGGGATATCATTGGAGACGTTCAGGCTGAGGAATATAAGAAATTATGGAAGATGGAATTGGAAAGGAAGTTAAAGAAGTATCTATAGACTCTCGAGGTAACAAATGAACGACCAAGTAAAGGAAAGGAATAGAGAACAAGAATCCATACCGGAAGAGGTCACTTCCAGCTCAGGTGCTCACTGGGAGAACGAGATAGTCAATGTTCTCCAGGATATAGAAACGGATTACAGTCAATTCAAAGATAATATACAGTCATTGAGACGGAACCTCCAGGGTTTCATGGAGGAAACCGAGGAGAAGCTCGCACAAGTGAGGAGTGAAACGAGTCAGAAAGCTGAGAAGAAAGAGATAACCCAGAACGTCAGCAGAGTCAAGAGTGAGATATCAGACATGGACGAGAAGCTCACCGATGTCATGGACGAAGTCGGTTATGGAGAATCACTTGATGTTTCGAAAATACCGCCGGTTATACTTAAAGAAGTTTATGAAAGCACTCTTGAAGATGCCGTTATCCAGATGAGGGAGAACCTTGGGGAACACGATGCACAACAAGTCATCCAGAGTACTCTAGAGATGATGAGAACCAGGACCAGCGGCTCGGAATTATTCCAGTACGACGGAAGAAAGATACACGTAAGAAATCTCATCAACAGTATCAACAGGAATCTCATTTCCGCCAAACAGATACACAGCACTTATACAGAGCTGATGAATAAGTTCAGGGAATCTCTACCGGGTTATGAACCGAAGAATTTTAGAGCTATGATGAAGTCCAAGAGTCTTGAGTTCTCTATAGATAAAACCACGCAACTGCTGGATCGTGTAGATAAGATAGAGAAGAACCTTGAGAGTACATCGAATATCCTATCTTCTTTTACGAATCAATTCAACCAGCGCATCCAGTCTATGAAGCAGCAGATCGACCATATGGAAGAACATATAGATGAGAAAATAGAAGAGGAGATAAGTGCTTTCGATGAACGCCTAGGAGATATGGAAGAGAGGATAAGCATTTTGGACGATCTTCGAGAATCTATCCAAGAGATGAGGGAATTCAATCAGGAAAAAGAGGAGATAAGGAACGAGGTGAAGGAACTCTCGGCGGCACAGGATCTACAGGTATCCCGGTTAGAAGATGAGATCGCGGAATTGAGAGATGAAGAACCGAAAAGAGTGCCAGAACCGGAACTCACTGACGAGGAACGCTTCGTTTACTTCGCTATACCCGCGGACGGGGGTACGTTGAACAGCGTTGAAAAATCCGTTGAAGATGTCGTAGACGACGTCGAGGGGGAACTGGATGATCTGATCGAAAAAGGTCTAGTAAAGAAGTTCAAAAGGGGAAGATGGAACATCTATCAACGGCTAGAAGAAGGGTTGGAAGGGGGAGAAGTCGAAGAGAATGAAGATGTGATAGAAATTCAAGATGAAGAAGAAATGACAGAAGAAGATCTAGAGGGTGAAATGGAAGAAGTACTAGAGGAAGTGAAAGAATTCGAAAAGAACGGGGTTGAAGAAGATGAAGGAGAGGTCGAAGACGTTGATGAAGTAGAAGAAGATGTCGAAGGCGAGATAGAAGAGGGGACAGAGGAAGTTGAAGGGGAGATCGAGGAAACTGAAAAAGTCGAGGAAGTGGAAGAAAGGGATGAATTTGATATCGTCTTATCAAATATAACGGAAGACGGCTCGACGTTGTCTCGATTGAACAGGGAGATAGAGGAGTTGGATGAGGACGAGATAGAATCCGTTCTCGAAGAACTTATCGATCAAGATAGAATAACCACCGAGAAAAGAAACAGGTGGACGATTTATTTGAAAGCAACAAAAAACCAGGAGGTGAAATAAGTTGCTTGATGTAGCGTTAGTTTCTCTGATAAAAAATATGAGTGAAAAAGCCGGTATAGAAGGGGCTATCCAGTATTGGTCTAGAGTAGGAGAGAATTTGGCAAAAAGAATAGGTGAAGAAGCATACATGGGTTGGCCGTCGTTCAACGTAGCGTTGAAAGAAGGTCGAACGGCATTTTCTATTGAAGGAGATGTTACTGCATTGACGGATCTAGCGATCACGGATGTAGACGGTGACGTCGTAGGTTATATCTACGCGTTGGAAGAGTGCGTTTTCACCCCGACAATCGAGAGAATAAGGTACAGTGTAGGAGAGATTCCAGAAGCCGACAAGGCGGTAGCTGAGGAGTACAATAATACAGTTCAGAACACGGCGACATGCAATTTCTGTGTGATACACCAGAAATTCAGATCAGAGGTTTCAAAGAATATAACCGTCGAGAACCAGCCACTAGAATGCGTTCAGCTCGCTAACAGAGGATTTAGAGGAGAGACTAAAATAAATATAGGAAGTTTGGAGAAAATCGGTATAAATCCAGAATATGTAAGGAGCCTGCTAAGAAATTACGCCTGCGTTTACGGTATCCTGATGAAGGGTGCTAGATTAAAAGGCAAAGAGGAGGCTGAATAAATATGCACGAAGATAGAAGAGAACAACTAGGTCAGCACAATCCGTTCGTCGATGTAGCAGCGTACCTGTTCCTTGAGGACATCGGAGACAAACAGGGTGCAGCGGGAATGAACAACTATTTGATGAGTCTAGCGACATCGTTGGCTAAGAGCATGCCCAAAGAGGAATACTCTAATTGGGACGACTTTTTAGACAGCTTACAGAAGGGCGAATCGATAATATCAGCATTCGAGAAAGTTAAGTGCCCCACGGATAATTGTGTGGTTACTGAAACATGTCCTTTCACACGTGGATGGCAGGAATACACCAAAAGGATCGGAGAGTTCGCTGACATCCACAAAGAGGTAGCAGAGTACTACAACGCGACTGTGAAACCCGGTGCGGTTGATTCGCAATGTATAATACACCAGACCTTTAGGCGAGCAGCTGCTGAGAGGATAAAAGTGAACGGAAAGCCTATCAGATATGCACAAGTGGAAGCCGTGACACCAAACGCTGATGACAAAAGAGCTCCAGAAGAATGGTTACCAATACTATTAGAAAAATCTGGGATAACAGAAACAGAATTGAACATGACGATGAGGAATAACGACTGCGTTTGGATACTGTACCCAGAGTAGAAAGCGGTTGTTATCCTTGGAGACACTAGAAACGCATCGGGACAAGAGATTTATTCAGCTTACCGAGTCCAAGGAAGTTGACAATTTCCAGATAAACGAGATAGGGAGGGAACATTTTACCTTATTAACAGATCTCGGGATGATAAGTTACAACAACTCTTTCAAGATATGGTTAAGGAAATTCCCGAGACCGATATTTATCATATGTGAGAAGGAAAGAGAGATTCTGGGTTGGGTCTATACGGAGGAATGGGAAAAACCCGCTAGAGACGGTGAACCGGTCTTCGTACTTAGGGCGATAGAGATCTCAGAGTCGATGAGAGGCAAAAGGCTGGGAAAAAGACTGCTGTTGATAATAGCCCGAGAAACACCGGGTTATCTGATCACAAAACCTATAAATCCCGGTGCAAAAAATTTTTTTCTATCCAATGGATTTATAGAAAAGGATGATTTGGAAAGACAGCATATCGATCTTCAGAAGCACCCAGGATACTTGATCCTTCCTCCTTTCAGAAAGGTAAAACTGTTGAAGGATTACGAGGATTATTTCGATTAAATTCAATAATCGTTGTATTCATGGTCGGTATGATTTGAATTCGTATTCTTTATTCTTATTCACCGTATATTTGACTAAATAGTCACAACTTTTTTCTCCCTCAAGCTGACAACTGCTTTTTACCACATCTCCTTCCACTCCTGTTATATCAAGAAGTCCTAGGCATATACCCTTCCACGATAAGCATACCTCTTTAGATGAGCATACATCGTAGAGTTTGATTAAAATATTTCCGGGTTTACCTTTAACTTCCACTCTCCCAAAATTGTAAACTTGGTTGTACTCCTTTGGAAATCTAACAGCAACTTTGTAAGGGTCCATAAATCGGACTATCCATGACAATAGACCTAGATGAGATACAAGAAACTTACCTGCATCTACGACGTATTCTTCACCATGTTTGTTACCTATCCATCTTAATATATCGATCTTCACTTCGTCTACATAGAATTGCCCGTCATTGACCTCTTTGGTGATCCCACAAAATTCTTTACACTCTCTGAGTCCGTTCTCACCCCATTTAGTTTTTACAAACTCGAGATAACCGTTTATGATAGTACCTCTGACTTCTTTTCTTGACATCTAGATACAAAACATATTATTCGACCTTGGAGTATTAATAGATTTTCGAAAAATATCATGCACATCAGATGGTAAAGTTTAATTTACATGAGTTTATACATGGGTCGGTGGAAATCATGCCACAGGAAAAATCAAGTAGTGCTAAGGGAATTAGATGGGACTTATCGGATTTTTACGACGGTCCAGATGATCCAAAGTTTGATGAAGATATTCAAAATGCGTTGAATCGTGCAGATGACTTCGCTGAGATGTACAGAAGCAAGATAGAGAAAGCGGAATTATCGCCGAAGGAATTTAGAGAGGCTATGGAGGAGTATGAAGATATCTACGAGACGATTGGAAAGGCGGGTTCTTATGTCATGCTCTATTATAGTCTTGATACACAGGATCCGGAAAGAGGTGCTCTTTATTCAAAGATTCAACAAAAAAACAGCCAAGTCAATAACAAACTAATATTTTTCGAATTAGAATGGCAGAATTTAGATGAAGAGGAAGCTGAAAAATATCTTAAATCTGATGAGTTAGAAAAGTACAAAAGTTATCTGAATAATTGGAGACGATACACTCCTTATATGTTATCAGAGAGCGAAGAACAGATCGTAGAATCGCTGCAGAACACCGCAAAGAACGCCTTTGTAAGGCTTTTCGACGAGACCATAGGTGATACCAAGGTTTCGATAGAAATCGAGGGAGAAAAGAAGGAAATGGTGCTAGACCAAGCTTTATCTCTTCTTTACGACGATGACAGAGAGCTGAGGAAGAAGGCAAAAGAGAGCGTCACAGATGCACTGAAGGAGAAAAATAACTTGTTGACATTTATCTTCAACAACATAGTTCAGAATCATTCTACGATAGGGGAATTCAGGGATTACCCAGACCCTATGAAACCCAGGAATCTTGCCAACCGGGTTGATAGGGAAACCGTAGACGCTCTGATAGATGCCTGCATCAACAACGTGGATATCGTACACAGGTATTACGATATGAAGAGAGAGATATTGGGTTATGACAAATTATACGATTACGACAGATACAACCCATTACCGGGATCCACTCCCGAAGCTACATTCGAAGAGAGCAAGGAAAAGGTCCTGGATGCATATGAAAAATTCTCTCCCAAGGCAAAGGAGATCGCGGAGAAGTTCTTCGACGGTTGGATAGACGCGGAGTTAAGACAGGGTAAAAGAGGTGGAGCGTTCAGCGCATCAACGGTGCCATCCGTTCATCCCTACGTGTTGTTGAATTTCACGGATAAACTCCGAGATACGATAACCATGGCTCATGAATTAGGGCATGGTATTCATCAATATCTCGCTAGGGAGCAGGGATATCTCCAGCAGAGCACGCCTTTGACAACGGCAGAGATGGCAAGCGTGTTCGGAGAGATGTTGCTTTTCGATAAGCTGGTTAAGGAAGTCGACGATCCCGAGACCAAGCTTGTACTTGTAGCAAATAAA
Source organism: Thermoplasmata archaeon (assembly GCA_046484045.1). Lineage (GTDB taxonomy): Archaea > Thermoplasmatota > Thermoplasmata > Halarchaeoplasmatales > Halarchaeoplasmataceae > CAZHUM01. The sequence continues at coordinate 12,232 of JAWOBZ010000083.1, forward strand.
GTCCAGGACGACTTTGCCACGGTTTTCAGACAGGTGATAATGACGAAATTCGAGTTGATGCTCCACGAGGCTAGGAACGAGAAAGGGGAATTGAAAGCCGAAGAGATAAACGAACTTTGGCTGGAAGCCAATGGGATCGAGTTCGGTGATTCACTGGAGCTTACCGAAGATTACGGCTGGTGGTGGTCCTACGTGCTGCACTTCATACATTATCCGTTCTATACCTACGCCTACGCTTTCGGAGATCTTCTTGTACTGGCCTTGTACAATTTATACAAAGAACAGGGTGAAGAGTTCGTACCGAAGTATCTCGATCTCCTAAGAAAAGGCGGATCTGAAGACCCGAAAGACCTCCTTAAAGAGATAGGTGTGGATATTACGGATCCGAGCTTCTGGGAGAACGGTATATCCATCCTCGAAGAGCACGTAGAGATGGTGGAAGAATTAGCAAAGGAGACTGGAAAGATTTAAACCCCCTTTCTTTTTACTATTAAACAAGAGCACAACATTTTTAACGTGGATAGATATAGAGGAGACAGATAAAATGGCATGGGAACAGAACGAGATAAGGAATCTAAAGGTAAACCATTACATCATCATCGATGATGAACCATGTAGGATCAAGAGCATAGATACATCGAAGCCAGGGAAACACGGCGAAGCTAAGGCACGGTTAGAAGCTATAGGTTTATTCGATGGAAAGAAGCACAGCATGATCAACCCGGTAACCCATAAGATCAAAGTACCTATTATAGACAAGAGAAAGGCACAAGTTATCAGCATGGGCAAGAACGAGGTCAAGTTGATGGACCTTGAAACATATGAAACATTCGGCTTATCGGTAGAAGACGACGAGATCATGGATCAGATAGAACAGGGCCAAGAAGTAAGTTACATGGAAACGATGGGGAAGAAAAAGATAACCAGAGTATAAGATTATATGTTCGCAGGATGCACATCTAGTATAGAAGGATCCGATTATGTCATAGTGGGTGTGCCCTTCGATAAAACTGAATCGTTTAGATCTGGAGCAAGTGATGCACCGGAAAAGATACGCTATTATTCTTATTCTTTCGAACCGTACATGATGGAGTACGAGGTATCATTATCGGATATACAAGTTTGTGACGTCGGTGATATCGATAAGAATGATAGTGTACAAGAGATGGGAGAGGAATTGAAAGAAGTTTTAAGAACGGTGATAGAGAGTAAAAAATTCCCTATCGTGCTGGGCGGCGAACATTCCTTAACTTCATTCGCAGTGGATGCCTGCTCATCCGTTTATGACGATCTGCAGGTTTTCGTACTGGACGCACATCTGGATTATCGAGATGAATACGAAGGAAACCAATGGAGCCATGCAACGGTAAACCGACGCATATCAGAACTTGACATAGGTAAACTGGCGGTTGCAGGGGTGAGGTCGATGTCTGAGGGAGAAAAGAAAGGATCCCCAGAGTTTATCACGGCTTCAGAAGTTAATTTAAATGATGAAGAATTTTTAAAGAAAATCAAAAAAGAATTCTGCGGTGATGTATATCTATCAATCGATATGGACGTTATCGATCCAGCTTTTGCTCCTGGGGTGGGCAATCCAGAGCCGTACGGTTTACTTCCAAGACAGGTAAAATATATAATAGAATCGCTGTCCGACAATCTTGTCGGGATTGATATGGTCGAAGTTACACCTAAGTACGATCATGCGGATACAACATCGATACTGGCATCCAAATTCGTATACAATCTTTTGGGTTCTAAATCTAGGACTCAGTAAACATTTTTAATATTTTCTTCACTTTCTTCTGCATCTGGTCTTTTAAGCTTTCTTTTAATTCCGGTTGCGACTACCATAACTCTCATCTTGTCTTTCAAGGCCGGGTCTACATTACATCCCCAGATTATCTTCGCATCGGGGTTGACCATCCTCTCTATTTCCTCTACTACCGTTTCAGCTTCCCTGACGCTCATATCTGAACCACCGGTGATATTGAGAAGAGCTCCGTTTGCTCCTGTAATATCTGCATTGATAAGCGGTGAGTTGATCGCCTTTTCTATAGCTTCCTTGGCTCTTATATCACCTCTACCTGTTGACTCGCCCATACCTATAACTGCGTGACCAGAACTGTCCATGACCGTTCTAAGATCGTTGTAATCCAAGTTAACTAGACCCGGTTTGGAGACAAGTTCGGTCATCCCCTTGATAGAGTACATCAGGATCTCGTCTGCAAGCTTGAAAGCGTTATTGAGAGATAGTCGTGGAGCGATCTCCAAAAGTTTATCGTTCTCAACAGTTATCACGGTATCTGCGAAATGACTGATATTCTTTATGCCCCATGCCGCGTTTTTCATCCTAGATCGCCCTTCCGATGAGAAAGGTTTCGTCACTATGGCGATGGTCAGAGCACCGATCTTCTTTGAATACTCGGCAACAGGTATGATAGAACCGGTACCAGTACCACCACCCATACCGCAGGTGAGGAATACGATATCGGGTTCTTGGATTATGTCTTTGATATCATCCAGGGCCTCTTCACATGCCTTTTTACCAACTTCTGGTTTAGCGCCTGCACCCAATCCTCTGGTTGTATTCCTTCCTAAGAGTACTTTTCTATCTGCATCGACGCTTAAAAGATGTTGCGCGTCCGTGTTCCCCGCGATCAATTTAGCTCCCTGTATTCCTTCTTCCGAAATCCTATCGATCGTGTTACAACCTGCTCCACCCAGTCCTACTATGTATATGTTAGTTTTAAGGCCTTCCAACAACTCTGCTAATTCTTGGTCGGATGCCCCATCCGTTCCGTTTTGAATCCCTTCATTATCCTTCGATAATGCATTATCGATTAGAGTTTTCATACTTTCACATCCACTTCTTAATGAATCCGTATGAATTTATTACTTATAATATTTATCTATAGAATAGACCTATTTTAAAATAAAAGAACATAGAAAGGAAAGGGTATTTATCTTGATCCGACTGATTTAGAACAGTGAACCAAGACCGGCTGCAGCTTCTTCTTTCTCCTTCTCTTCGTCGCGTTCTTCTTCCTCTTCTTCCTCTTCGGCTTCCTTTTCTGCTTCTGCTGCTGGTGCTGCTGCAACTCCCGCTGTGGGCATAGCTACTCCTTCTTCGATAGCTTCATCGATATCGACACCCTCTAGACTCGCAGTCAAGGCTTTGATCCTTGATTCGTCTGGCTCTATGCCGGCTGCTTCGAGGATGCTCGATATGCCTTCTTCGCTTATGTCCTTACCGGCGGAGTGGAGCACCATTGCGCTGTATACATATTCCATTTTATTATTCCTCCATTTGAGATTTATATTTGTGATTATTCTTCATTTTCAACTTCTTCAGATTCTTGATCTTCAGAACTAATTTCTTCGGCTTCTTCGACCTTTTCTTCCTTTTCCTCTTGTTCTTCTTCATTGTCTCCTGTTTCTTCTTCAGATTTTGGTTCATCTTCTACTTCCGTCTCTTCTTCGTTCTCCGGTTCCTCGTCTGGCTCTTCAACTTTTTCTTCTGGCGCCTCTGTTTCCTCTTCGGGTTCCGTTTCAGTTTCTTCCTGTGCTTCCACTTGTTCCTCTTCTACTTCAGCTTCGCTCACAGGTTCATCGTCGGGCTTTTCATCTTCTTCCACCTTCTCCGTTTCTTCTTCGGCTACTTCTTCTTTCTCATCCTCATGTTCTTCCGTCTCCATACCGAGTTCCTTCATCAATTCAGGATCAAGTGCCTCGGGGTCCAGTTTACCTATCAAGCTAAGCATATTTCTGTGTGCTTCCGCCAATTTGATTTTGACGGTCTTGTCAACGATTATATCGGAATTGAGAGCCAGGCTGAGAGCGTCTCTAGATGCCATAGAAATCATCGGTTTGATATTCTGTTTGGTCGTGTATCCACAATTAATGGATAGGTTGAAAGCTGACAACGCCCCCTTTCGGATGTTATCTACATATTCTTGTGGATCGATATCAAGAGTATCATTATCGAAAAGAGTACCGTCCTCGTATGCCACCCTCAAGTCGAGACCGACTATTATGGGATGGATCTCCAATCTGGTGAGCATCTTTGCGAGATCGAATGGTATCTCTTCACCTTCTTCAACGACTACTCTGGTTTTACTTATAACAACCTTTCCACCCTGTATAGCTGCCGGTATACCGGCTTTCTGCAGGTCTCCCACAACAGGTCCGGGTTTGAAGGGAGTATCTCCCTTTTTGATCTTAATATCCTCGGGAGATATCTCACCCCCGCTGGCAGGTGCGTTGGTTTTGGTATCTTCCATTCGATTGTATAATTTGAAAGGATTGATGTCCGTGGTGACCAAAGCTGTTTGTCCAGAAAGGTGGTTTTTCAGTTCTCCTATATTCTCACGATCATCTATTATGTTATCAAGTGCTCTTTCTATGAGTGTATTTCTGGAAACGGTAAGATTAACGGATCCCCTAAGCTTACCTCTCATCTGCTGCATCTGGAGTGCCGGTATTCCCTCTATATCCACTACACCTACTACCGGGCTGGATTTCAACAGCTTAGTCAAACGTTCGACTTCTTCTATTTTCCATGCAGGTATTTCTTCCATATCCATCACACCTCACATCAACCTCACTGCTGGACCCATCGTCGTTTTCACATAGACACTGTCTATATTCATCTTCCCCCTTTCTAGGTCGTCTATCACTCTCTTGATTACAGTGTCTATATTGTCTGCTATCTGTTCTACGTCCATTTCTACAGTTCCCAGCGGTGTGTGAAAAGTCCGGTTAGCTTTCGATCTAACAGCGATAGTGTTTCTTAGAGAGTCGATCGTTTCGTTGATGTTCATGTTAGGTGTGACCGGTGAAGGCATCTTGCCCTTCGGTCCCAATATCGCTCCTAAGTTCTTACCGATAACGGGCATCAATGGAGGTTCTGCAAGAAAGAAATCGTGTTCTTCAGCCAAAGTCCTCGCCTTCTTTTTGTCATCCGCTAGTTCATCCAACTCCTCTGGCTCGACGACGGTGTCGGCGTTCTTTTTAGCTTTAAGTGCTAGATCTCCGCTTCCAAAAACTCCTATCTTGATCTCTTTTCCTCTACCATGAGGCAATAGGATCTCTTGATCCACCCTATTTTCCGGTTTGGTAAGGTCAACGTCCTTTAGATTGATAGCTATCTCAATACTTTCTCTAAAATTCCTGTCCGGTGCTTTATCCAATGCTTCTTGGACCTTTTTGACTATCTTCTTATCTGCCAAGTAAATACCTCCTGTAGTTTTAACGGATACGTATACCTCCTACAGAATGAGGTAGATTTAGCAAGTACATTCTTTATTTATATGTTTTGGTTTTTAAATGCTCAGCGGATCAATTAATTGGATAGGGATTTTGTATATTATCGGCTATACACGAATCAAATACTATATATAAAACAAGGCCCGTGTTTTTAGATTACTAGAAGACTTACAGCGGGATAACGTATTTATATGACCTGCTGATTAGCGAAACTCCCATACACTCCAATAAGAGGAAAATGGAGGCAAATAACTTGGCCGATGAAGAACACAAAGATGATTTCAAATACATAGTACGTCTAATGAATACGGATTTAGATGGAGAGCAGCCCACACTTTACGCACTTCGAAGTATCAAGGGTGTTGGAACAAGAGTTGCAGAAAGTATCGTGAGGAATTCAGGTTTATCACCTAATAAAAAGATCGGATTACTGAGCGATTCCGAGATCGATAAATTGAAAGAGACATTTAAAGAATTTGTTAACGACGTCCCAACATGGATGATGAACAGAAAGAGAGATCCATATTCTGGAGAGGATAAACACATCTTCGGAACCGACCTTGACCTGTACAAAAGGGAGGACCTGAATAAGCTAAAGAAGATAAGTTGTTATCGTGGGGTTAGACACGAACAGGGTCAGAAAGTAAGGGGTCAAAGGACACGAGCTAACGGCAGGACAGGTATGACCATGGGTGTTCAAAGAAAGAAATTACAAGCGCAACAGAAAAAGAAGAAAGAGCAGTGATAAAACATGGGCGATCCAAAATTTCAAAGAAAAAATTATCAAAATCCACCTCATCCCTGGCAGTTGGACAGGATCCAGAACGAAAATGATTACCTTATGTATTACGGTTTGAAAAATAAGAAAGAGTTCTGGAAAGTGAGATCATCTTTGAGGACAATAAGGGGCCAGGCAAGGAACCTACAAGCTAGATTGAGATACGGTGATAAACAAGCGAAGATCGAGATGGATAACCTGATCAACAAGCTTAAAAATCAAGGCTATCTGATGGGAGAAGAACTCACCCTGGATGACGTGCTTAACCTGACCATAGAAAATATATTGAACAGAAGACTTCAAACCCTCGTGTACAATAAGGGGTTAGCTAGATCACCTAAACAGGCTAGACAGTTCATCACACACGGTCATATAAAAGTCGGTGAAAGGAGGATTAACATACCTGGATACATCGTTAGAAGAGAAGAAGAACAGGAAATAGGTTACTACAAGCATTCTCCGTTAACCGACGAGCTGCATCCAGAGAGGATGGAAGAGGAGATGGAATCAGTCCCTATCCAAGAAAGGATGAGGAAAGATAAGGAAAAACAAAGATACAGTAGACGGAGGAGGAGATAATCATGGCAAAATGGGGTGTAGCACACGTATATGCTTCGTACAACAATGTTTTGATCACCATTACTGATATAACCGGTTCAGAGACTATAGCGAAAGCGACCGGTGGTATGGTGGTAAGACAAGATAAAGATCAGGCATCACCGTACGCAGCCATGGAAGCAGCCAGGAAGGCGATCGATGAAGCAAAAGAAAAAGGCATAACCAACATCCACGTCAAAGTCAGAGCACCCGGCGGAAGTAAATCACATTCCCCCGGTCCTGGTTCACAGGCGGCGATTAGAGCATTCGCTCGAGCTGGTGTTAGAATAGGAACGATCGAAGACGTAACACCTATACCTCACGACACCACGAAACCCAAAGGTGGACGAAGGGGTAGAAGAGTATAAAGAGTGAAAAAGATGAATATCGAAATTCAAGAGATGAAAGATAGGTATGCAAAACTGCTTTTTTCCGATGCAAATCCAACCTTGGTTAACGCTTTGAGAAGAGTTCTCATCGCTGATGTACCGAAGCTTGCCATAGAAGACGTAGAATTTCATCTTGGAACTATAGGGGGAGAGGAAGATAAAGAGTTTGAAAGTACGACACCTCTCTTCGACGAGATAATCGCTCACAGACTGGGGTTGATACCGATACCGACCGATCTAGAGTTGTTCAATTACAAAGATGAGTGTGAAGAGTGCGGTGGCGAAGGCTGTCCCAATTGTACCGTAATATACAGCTTGAACAAGAAGGGACCCTGCACGGTTTACTCAGGTGACCTTACACCAGTCGGTGAAACTGATTTGAGAGTAGTCGATGATCTCATACCCATAGTTAAACTAGCTGATGACCAAGCTATCTTAGTCTATGCAACAGCTGAGCTCGGCACAGCCAAAGACCATGCCAAGTGGCAGCCCACAAGTGGAGTCGGTTACAAATACTATCCCATCTGGGAGATCGATGGGGACAAATGCGATATGTGTGGAGAATGTATCGATATATGTCCGGTTGATATCCTAGAAGAGGATGGAGACATCATCAAGATCACGGATATCGAGGAATGTAAGATATGTCACTCTTGCCAAGAGATATGTTCCAAAGATGCAATCGAGGTTACTGGGTCAGAAGACAAATTCATTTTAAACTATGAAACCGATGGATCACTGACTGCTGAGGCAACGCTCAAGGAAGGTTTCAAGCTCATCGATAAGAAATTCAATCACTTCATAGAGATGGTCGAAGAGATAGAGTGAATGATCCTTATCGACCAGGACAATCAAATTTTTATATGATAGTTAGATTACTCTCTCAATCCAAAAATTAATACTTGAGAAAATGTGTTATTGTCTCAAAGCGAGGGTAGCCAAGCATGGCCAACGGCGCAGCGTTGAGGGCGCTGTCCTATAGAGGTCCGAGGGTTCAAATCCCTTCCCTCGCACTTTTTTATCTTCACGAGCGAAGTGAGGGAAGTAAAAAAGTGGGAGGACGGTAGTCCAGCGCATTAATCATTCTTTTCGAGCATAGCGAGAAAAGTGATTAAGAGGAGGAAGCTTTGCTTCCTGCGAATCACGAGTTCTATGAACGAGTGAGTTTTGGAAAAGAATTACTTTTCCTAATTATCACGAGGCAAACTTGCCGAAGTGAGAGGTGGAAGCCCTTATTTTTGTAAAAAATCTAAACAGATCAAAACTCCCATCACGCCAGCACACTTTCTTCAGTAGAATCTCTACAAAAGATACATGACGTTTCGATATCTTCCATTCTCTCTTTCAACTCATCTATATCTACATCGTGAGGTAGGTTGAAAACATTCAGATCGGCGGTGGGAGCGTTATTGATATAATCTTCGAATTTTGTGTTCACGACTCTAACATTCTTGGAAGGTATCCTGGCGGCCTCCAAAAGCATATCCAGGTTATCCTTGACTTCGGATACCCTTTCTGAATCTTCTACTGTTGCGATTATGTTGAGTTCAGCATCCCAATTCAATTTCAATTTATATGCGGTCAAAATAGCTAGATCACAATTCGGCAATTTCATATCCGGTTCCCAGTCCAGGCACTCATCCGGTATCCATAGGTTGATGGTGTGCCTTCTACCCAATCCGGCTATCGGATGATCGGCGTACAGCATAACTCCCATCTCGTTTTCTGTAGCCTTGTCCATAAGGCTCGTAAGGTTTTCACCTTCCTCCTGTTCTATCTTAAGGAACAATATATTAGGGCTGAAGAGTGCCCTTTTCAAGCTCTGTATGGTTATCGTAGCATCATGAACGAAATCATGACCTTCGATAATAGTATAATCTGCATGTATGCCGTCATCTTTCAAACCCTGTTTGATATTCTCTAAACTCTTTTTCAATCCACCTGTATCTTCTCCCCCACTTACATCGATCCCTATGAGAGTTACAGAGCCCCTTGGGAATGAGATATCTCTTATAGATTCCAAAACACCCCTGATCTCAGTTGGATTGGTAAAGGGAATCAGCAGATGTGGTCTCCAAGCACGTTCGTAATCATGCGGCAGGTCCTCGGATTTTTTAGCGGCCCACTCAGCTAAAGCGACGAATAAACTACTTCTCACATCTCCGTAAGGGGTGGTATCACGCAGGTGACGGTTCATAAGGACGTAATAGAACACACTAACGACGACTATAGCCCCTATACTGAATATAGGGTTGATTATGAACATGGCAAAAAGGCATCCTACGGTACCCATCAATGGAACGACCTTTGGTATCTTGAATAACGGTCTGAAACTCACCAATTCCAAACTCTGTTCTATCAGTATAACTAAGTTTATCATCGTGTAGGTGATTAAAAAGAACATGGTGATCACCGGGGCGACGGTGTTAAGCTCGCGGAGCATCAGAGCACCGATCACTATGAGAGCGGTGAATAAGATCGCGTTCTTCGGCTCACCGGTGCTGCTTCTTTTGGAAAACCAATTGCCTTTGGGGATTATGTTGTGTTCACCCATCGCTTGTAAGATGCGGGATGCACCGACCATAGAATTCAAGGCAGAAGAGAGCGTTGCTGCCAGTAAACCTGCTATGACCAAAGGACCGAAGATAGCTGTATCGATGAGTATAGATAGATTACTGGTCAATTCCTCTGCAGAGGCAACGCCTGCCAGGAAAAAAGCTAGCACCATGTAGATCACAAGGCACACCACTACAGCCGATAA
>JAWOBZ010000043.1:0-15151 GCA_046484045.1 Thermoplasmata archaeon
TTCTTTTGTCTTATAGACTCTATTATCCAATAGTTCTAAGATTTTATCATTAAAAAAACCTTTATCCCCAGACACAAAAAACACATTATCATTTTGTTTTATTCTTCTATAAGCGAAGATAAAGATCGGTCTATCACTTGCATCTTTTACATTTTTCTTAGCTATATCTATTTCTTCGTATTCGAGTTCCTCCAATTCACAAATATATATATTTTCATAAGTGTCTAGTAGGTCGGTAACTAATTTAAAATCGATCTCTTCCCGTTCAAAAACCATTCTCAATTCGTCCAATACATAATCGATAATCTGGATCGAGCATTTACCTCTATCTGCCATCTCAAGTAATAGTGCTTCGTTCCCGTCAGGATTATATAGAGCGGAAAAGAATGTATTCGTGTCGATTATTATTTCAGGACGAAAGTCTGGGGAATTTTTCTTCAAGTACTTCACCGGCATTTTCGTTTCTGAGTTTCTTCAGTTCTTCGGGTGTTAATCCTTTCTCTCTTAACTGCATCTGTATGTCCTTCTGGATCATATCTCTGATAGCGGCTCTGACGACTTCACTTCTACTTTTATACAATCCTTCTTCTACTTTTGTTTCTAGGTAATCGAGTATTTCTCCTGTGATTTCAACACTTATGTTCATACTATAAATCATACTATTAGCGGGCTAATAAGTATTTCGGTATTATAGCAGAAGATAATGTATTATATCCTTAACTAATCTTAAATTTTAAACACCTTAATATTACCACCAACCGCACATCATAATCAAAACAACCGCAGGTTATAATGTAATAAACCATATCGATTACAAAGAACCGAGGATATATTTAGGACCTTATTCTAACCCGCTCCATTCATCATGACAAAGAATTGCCCGAACTGTAAATCAAAAGATCACGTGATCAAGAACGGCATACGAAGTACAAAAAAAGGATCGATCCAGCGATATTACTGCAAACACTGCGCGCTCTCGTTCACCGGTTCAAACTCACCTCGAACGGAATATCCCGAAAATGTTATCCTATACACTCTACAACAGTACAACAAGGGATACCCGGTAAAGATGGTAAAAAAGCAGACCGGCAAAAAGTACCAGTACTCACCACCAACGAGTACGATATACTCCTGGATCACCCGTTACAAACCCGCCCTCACCTTCCTCAAACTAAGAAAAAAATACAAAATCGACCCTACCACTCTAACCACCACCCACAATTACAAACACCAACAGGTCTACCCCTTCACCTACCACCATCTACGCAGGAAGCACAGCTTCCCCCTCTCTCTCGGTCAAAGACACTCGAGATAAAACTCAACATCCACTCAAAAAAGCGCCCAGAACTGAGAAGATACATCAATTGGTTAGAGAGATCACTAGATAGAAAGATGTTCCTCTCTGGACCTAGATGCTCATCTTTGAAAATTGAGCACAACACTTCTGTAAAACAAAAGGATAACATCTCTCCCGAGCTGACCCGCCTCGCCCTGAACTCCCAGCCAATGAATACAAAAAAGTCACCCCATGAGATCGTCCAGGACTTTTTCATAATCAACGACTCAACCACCGTAGCCACCGAACTTCCAGTGTTCATTCAACCTAGCGAAATAACCCTGAACATCGACGAACCGATCACCGGCCACATCGACATGAACAAAGCTTTGCTTTGTGAGTAAGAGGAACAAGGTTCCTCAGCATCATCCAGATCAGGTTCAACAACATCTTCATATTAGATTACAAACCGAATCTAAACCGACCAGAACACTACGTCTTCCAACTCCTCCTATACATCCGCAGAAAGACGTAGTCTTTCGAAGGAAAGGAGGAATCTTCGATTCCTACACAAACAAGCTATACAACACCGCACTTCCATCTAGAGGAGTAAAACTCCTCATCTCACTCTGAAGGTGTTCCTCGTGATCCCCCAAGACAAGATCCACACCGCGGTGTCCGCAGGACTTCGTCCGAGGATCGAGGGATGAAATCCTGCTGATTCAATCGACATGGTTACTACGAGTTTTGTTGAGTTAGTAGATTTTTTGGGTAGGCCCGTATAAACCTAGGATAAAACCCAATATTATGAAAGATGTGGTGTACGCGTGAGTGATAATATCAATGAAGAACCCTATATCCAGTCTCTCTCAATATGTACAAACCGTTCTCATCACTTTCTTCAATTTCAGCCAGACTTTCTTCTAGAATATTTTCTAAATTAGAAACAGTGAGGATACTAGGTCTAATTACAAATATATTCAATTCGCCTCTCCTTGAGAAAAAATAGATATATGTCCAAAATCTAGATCTAATGTTAATATATCTCTATCCATATCAATTGCAATTTTAACGATATCTTCATCACCAGTTCCTTTAGCCAAATCCCTTACCTGCAGTACATCATGTCCTTTATCTGTTAGATATTTTGATATTACTGGTGGTATGTTCTCATCTATAAGAAGTTTCAAAAAATTACACCGCCGATTTCACATGAGTTTCTTCTCTTTTTAGGATATCTGATGCGTAATGTAATGCTGCTTTTACATCTTCTTCCTCAAGATCTGGATATATGTCTAAAATGTCTTCGATAGAATTTCCTGATTCAAAAAACTCTAAAATAACATATACTGGTATTCTAGTACCCTTTATTACGGGTTTTCCAATCATTATATTTGGATCCACGGTAATCCTTTCATCATTTTTGTCTTGATTCCGTTTCATAAGATCACATTTTAATACATATTTCTACTAGATTTATAAGATAAAAACTTTCTCCTAATTCAAGAGTGTTCAACATTGAAATTTCACTCTTGCCATTCTTCCACTGATTTTTCCATCTCTTCTTTTGTTTTTGACCCTCTTCGAACAGCTATTCCTCTACTCTCTAATATCTCTTTCATAGATTCCAGATCCATTTCAGCGATCTCCATAGCTCTACCCAGAGATATCTCTCCTTTCTCGTAGAGTTTACAGGCTATAGCAATCCTTAGTTCCGGTCTTTCGTGCAGGATAGTTCTTATCGCATCTCTTAAAAATTCGGAGCTGCTGTCATAATAACCGGTTTCCGGAATGGCGCTGACCTCCCTTTTCACTATATCTGGAAGGGTCATAGAGACTCTTTTAGCCTTAGTCATATTATCATATCTTAGTATGCATATGGTAATACTTATAGCTTTTCGTTACCTGATATATACATAGGTAAAATCATATGTTTATATACTCAACCTGTGTAAAACCTTCTTTTGTTATAACACACCCCACCAACTTGCGTAGTGGATTCAACCAATAAAACAGCAAAATAGAAAATGTTTTTAATCAAGATGATGTATGTAATAATTAGTGATCATTACATGAAGATAGTAGACCTGAAGAAAAAATATGAAGGAGAATGGTTTGCTATCGAAGTTACTAAGGAAGAAGATGGTGAACCCAAAGAGGGTAACTTATTACTCCACAAAAAAGATAGAGAGGAATTGTGGGGAGAGGTTCCACAAGGGAAGGATAAAGTGATATAACCCACGGTTCACTCGAATTAAAATAGACGAAATGATCAGCCTCACTATGTAAATCCGTTATAATTTTCATAACACGACGAGATTATAAATACATCTAATCCGAATATACTTCGATGGACATGTCTTTGAAATTTACATACAAAATATTAAGTTTATTTGTGATATTTTCCCTGATCTTGAGCAGCGGTTCGGTTCTCGTCTCAGCTACACAAACCCAGAGAACCCGCAGTTCCACCATGTGGAACATCATCGACCACACCTGCACCGATATAACGGCTATACCAGAATCGGCCATAGCCGATGCGAAATCCGAATTGCACATAGGGTACGGACACACTTCACACGGAAGTCAACTAACAACGGGAATGGACGGACTCGTCGGTTTTATGAACGGTCTGGGTTATCCGGAAGACCTCTATACCTATAACAACGGCGGGACCGACGGTGCCCTCGATCTAAGGGATAGATGCTTCTCCGGCGCTTCCGACCTAGGGAACCCGGACAGGACCTCGTGGGCCGATGCAACACAGGACTACCTGGACAACAACCCGGACCTGAACGTCGTCATCTGGTCGTGGTGCGGACAGGTGAGCTCCGCCTCGGAAGAAGACATCGAGACCTACCTGACCCTGATGAACGACTTAGAAACGACTAATCCCGGCGTAGATTTCGTCTACATGACCGGACACCTGGACGGCACCGGACTCGACGGAAACCTGCACCTGAGGAACGAGCAGATAAGGAACTACTGCAAGGAGAACGGAAAGATACTCTACGATTTCGCAGACATCGAGACCTACGACCCCGACGGTACGTACTTCGGTGACAAGATACCCAACGACAACTGCGACTACGATTCCGACGGTGACGGTGCAAGGGACAGCAACTGGGCTGCGGAGTGGCAGAACGAACACACCGAAGGGGAGGACTGGTACAGCTGTTCATCGGCGCACTCTCAACCCTTGAACGCGAACCAGAAGGCATACGCCGCCTGGTGGCTTTGGGCCGCACTGGCGGGATGGGATCAGGAGGGAGAGGAACCCGTTGACTCAGAAGATGATAAGGACGAACCCGGATTCCTATTCGCATCCCTACTCGTATCTATGTTCACCGCAGTTATCATCAGGAAGAAAAGGTGGTATTAACTACAATCCTTTTAAATAACCCTTCGTGTTCCAATCTCATCGTGATATCATGGAAGACACTGTAAAGATCGGTATAATAATCTGCGACCGCTACAGCTCGTGCGCCGGAAGCAAATGTTTTCACTCTTTAAAAGAAAGGGAAGGTGCCTTCGATAGATATAAGGGAAAGGAAGTGGAAGTAGTCGGATACACCTCCTGCGGTGGATGCCCGGGCGGCAACGTAGAATACGCACCCGAGGAGATGAAAAAGAACGGTGCAGAAGTTATCCATCTAGCAACCGGACTTATTGTTGGATATCCACCATGTCCCAGAACACAATATTTTAAGGATTATATAGAAAAAAAATTCGGTATCGAAGTCGTTGTTGGAACCCATCCTATACCTGAAAAATATTACATCGTTCACAAAGATCTTGGAACATGGGATTCACCACGATGGAAAGCCCTTATCGAACCGACTCTGAAAGACAAAGAGACCAGGCTGTCTTACGATTAAGATACAAACTATTTTACGAAATACGAAAAGAGTAATATATCAGATATGCTTGAGCAAGCATAACGAGGTAATGTTATGCTGGAAGATGATAAGATGAAGATGCTCGCCGTCGGTATCGTAGCCGTCATACTGGTAGCGGTACCGCTGCTCTACTTGACAATGAACTCTCAGGACGATTCCAACGGAGAGCTCGTCTCCGTGGCGGGAGAGGAAATGACATTGAAAGACCTGGAAGATATGGACACCGTCTCAGGTACGTCTACGTACCAGAATAGGTTCAACAACTGGGACGAAGAGGCCGATTACGAAGGCGTCCCGCTGAACGAACTGGCACCGGACATGGAAGAGGGAGATATACTGCAGGTCACGGCTTCCGACGGGTACTCACAGAAGTTCTCGTACGATCAGGTCAACCCCACGGGAGAGAAAGCGGCACTCCAGGGAGATATCATACTGGCTTACTCCTACAACGGTGACAAAGTCCCGGAATGGGAGGACGGTCCATGCATAGCCGTTCTACCCGAGGACGGGGAGTTCAGCAACGACGATCTGAACACGACAAGATCTATCACATCCGACTTCAACAGACAATCTTCAGCAGGCTCATTGTGGGTGAAGAACGTAAAGAAGATAGAGATCATCGAGGACGTCTACACCGACACGGAGACCTCACTCACCGTAGAGGGAACCACGACGCACGATTACTCCATGGAACAGATCAAAAACATCGATCCCTACACCGCGGAAGGAAAGTTCATAAAAACCACGGGCACCGTTGAAGGACCTTACACTTACAAGGGAATCAACGTAACGAAACTGATATACAACGTTTACAACGGTGAAGATTACACCCTGGAAGTGGAGGCCTCCGACGGTTACATCATGACGTACACCAGCGATCAAGTCCAGGGAGATTTCCAGACATACGACGAGGACGGTACCCCGACCTCTAACACAGACGACATCACCATGCTCCTGGCATACGAGGAAGTGGGAGAGGACGAACTGCACGGAGGCCCGCTCAGGATAGTCACCGTGAGCGAAGACGCACAGATCACCGATGGGCACTTCTGGGCGAAGATGGTCAGATACATCCGCGTAAAACCGGCACAGGACGAATGGACCGTAGAGCTCAAAGGCATCGAGACCGTGGACATGGACAAGCAGACCTTCGAGAGTGCTGCCACATGCGGGTATCACAAAACAACGTACGTAGATAGAGATGACACCTACGGAGGACTACCGTTATGGATACTGGTGTCGGCGGTCGACGGAGGGGATTCACCCGACGGTCACTACATGTTCAACGATTCCCTCGTCGAAGAGGGATACGGCGTAAAAGTGGAGGCTGGAGACGGATTCTCAACGACCTTCACAGCCGAACAGGTCGCCAGGAACGATACCCTATTGGTGGCCAATACACTCAACGGAGAACCGCTCACCGGAGACGACTTCCCGCTCAGGATAGTGGGCGACGACCTCAGCGGAAAACAGATGATCAAGAACATAGTGAAGATCACGCTGGTCGGACTCTGAACATGAAGAAAGAACTAGCGGTAATCATAACACTATCCCTACTTTTTTTTACTTTTTTTTCAGGTTGTAGCGAGTACCCTGATCTCTCATTAGAAGTACAGGGTGGTATAGTCCTCGAAGAGTCCAACGACGAGGTCGTCATCCGTTCTTATTCTCCCGATATGGAAATACACCTAGAAGGATTCAAGGGAAACATCCTGCTCACCAACTGCCACGGTGAGTCAGAGATAAGCGGTGCAGCCCCGTCTATCCAGGGCACCGATATCACACTCAAGATCGACAGTGAAGAAAAACATAAGATCAACGTGAATGCACCGGAGAAGGCGGATTTCAACTTCGCTCTCATCGGCGACACCCAGGGCATGGACCATATCTTCGAAGATGCCGTTAAAAGCATGGAAGACATCGAGTTCTTGATCCACCTGGGAGATATCACACCTTCGGGAAAAAGGGACGAGTTCAAAAGGGCACTGAATGTGATGAACTCCACGAAATTCCCGGTTTACACGACCATAGGCAACCACGATATCAAGTTCGACGGGAGGAAGATCTACGAAAGCAATTTCGCACCTCCACAGTATTCTTTCACCTACTCGGACCTGAATTTCATCTTCTTGGATACTTCTGAGCTATCCATCAAGCAGGAACAGATCGATCGGATGGAAGGCGAGTTGATACCGGGAAAGAAGAACATCGTCGTCACCCACGCACCCTACTACGACCCCTTCGGAGGGTCACACACCATCGACGCCCCATCCAAAAACATGATGGAGGAATTCATCGGCCAGAACGATATAGAGGCATTCACGGCGGGGCATATCCACGCTTTCCATCAGGACACATCATCTAACACGAAAAGGCTCATAACGGGTGGAGGCGGGGGATCACTGGTGGAGGGTGAACATCACTACGTGAAAGCGAACACGGATCTATCTTTCACCAAAGTCCCCATCGAAACAGAAGAACAGAATATCTACGAAATCCACGTGTCCAAGGGAGGCCAGAACAAGACCTACACCTATCAGAGTTTACTCTACAGCACCGACGCCCAGGGCTTTTCATCCTTCCAAAACCAGTTCGGAAACAAGCGGGGCCAGGGTTACTACGAGGGAGTCAAGGTCAGCAAACTGCTTGAAGAAGTAGGAGGCATGAAAGAGAACGACACGCTTGTAGTCGAATCTATAGACGGCTACGAGCAGAAGTTCGGCTATCTGAACATTTATCCGGACGAGGATTACCTAGACAAGCAGGGAGAGTTGATACTAGCACTAAAATACGACAACAAAACAATAGACGAGTGGAACGACGGTCCCAGGCTGGTCACCTTACCCGAAGACGGCTATTACAACAGCGACGACTGCGAAGAAACTTCATACCCGGGGCAGGGCTACAATATATACGATTCCGCGGGAGCCAGGTGGGTCAAATACGTGAAAACCATCGAGGTGGTCGAGGGTGGATAAAGAGCATTTCCTCTCGACGAAGGACCTGGTCACCATCGCTCTTCTCTCCGCATTAGGGGGAGGTTTATCCACATACATCGGTTACCTGGGTAACCTAGTCAACCGCATGGTGGGCGTTCCCTTCGGAGCGGGGCAGTTCATGGCAGGCCTGCACGTAATCTGGATCGTATTAGCTGTAGGTATCACACGAAAAAAAGGAGTGGGAACGGCGACCGGTCTGCTGAAAGGCACCGTAGAACTCTTCATGGGAGGCACCCACGGGGTAGTCATAGTCGTCGTATCTATGATACAGGGCATACTGGTCGACCTGTTCCTTTTCAACGACAAGACCAAGGAGAACCGCGAACTCATCCCGTACTCCGCAGCGGGTGGAGCAGCAGCGGCATCCAACGTATTCGTTTTCCAGGCATTCTTTTTCTCGGGAGTACCCATCTTCTTGATAATCATACTGAGCATGCTGGCCTTCGGCTCGGGCATGATCTTCGGTGGCTACATCTCCCTCAAACTGATGGACTCGCTGCAGCACGGCGGTCTCATACACGGTCCAGAACCGAAAGAAGAGCCCACTTACATGAAGTACACGACCATACTGGTCACCGTGATATTCTTGATAGCTTTCACCGTCGGCGGAGTCTATTACTTTACCAACGTCTACGTCCCACCGGGCTCCGACGAGATCAACATAACCGGGAACGTGAACAACGACTACGATTTCGTTTACGAGGACTTCGAAGAGCACGAAAGGACCGTCTCCGCGGAGCTGATCGGGTCGGCGACCCACGTGCCCGAAAAGAACTACACCGGCATACCGCTTAACGTGGTCATAGAACACGCCGAACCATCCCCCGGAAGCAGAAGGATAGAGGTAAGCGCCGCCGACGGGTACTCGGCTGCATTCAATTATACCAGCATAATGGATGACGACGACGTGATAATATCCTACGAAGACGGTAGATATAGGCTGGTAGCCGCGGACTACGACGGAGCATACTGGGTGGAGGACATCTATGAGATCAGGATCGAATGACGGGGCGGTTATCCACGTCGAAGAACTGACCGTAAAATATCCCAGCCGGAGTTCTCCCTCGATCGATAATATCTCATTCTCGATAGATAAGGGTGAATTCGTCTGGCTCGCCGGGGACAGCGCATCCGGTAAATCGACCCTGTTGAACTCCCTGTGCGGTTTCATACCTCATATCATCCCCGCTGAGATCAAGGGTGATATCGTTTTCGACGGTAAAAAGAACCTAGGCTCCATGCAGCTCGCAAAACACATCTGCATGGTGCACCAGGACCCGGAATCACAGTTCTGCACGGAAACAGTGGAGGATGAGATCGCATTCGGTCTGGAGAACTACAAGACTCCCAGGGAGGAGATGGAAAAGAGGATCGGGTCGGTCTTAAAAAAACTCAACTGCAGCGAACTCAGGTACAGAAAATTAAACACGCTCTCGGGCGGAGAGAAGCAGAAGATCGCCATCGCTTCCATGCTGGTTTTGGACCCGGATGTACTCATATTGGACGAACCAACGGCTAACCTGGACCCCGTTTCCATGGAAGAAGTGCTCAACGCGGTCAAAACCATACGGAAAAGAGATCGTGACTTAACGCTCATCGTAGCCGAACACCGTATCGGAGATCTAAAGGGACACGTTGACAGCGTGCTGAAGCTGAGAGGCGGTGCGCTCTACGAGCATATAGGAGACTTCCAGGAATTATGGGAAGATAAAAAGGCCAAATTGGTCGATTACTCCTATCCGGACTACAAGCGAGATAAGAAAACGGGGAAAAAAACTGTAATCAGTGTAAAACACCTGAGCTACTCGGTAGAAGACAATATCATCCTGAACGACATCAGTTTCAACGTATATCGTGGGGAGATAATCGCACTCATGGGGAGGAACGGTTCTGGTAAGACAACTCTGGTCAAACACATAGCCGGACTGATCAACATCCAGAGTGGAAAGATCAAGGTTTTTGATAACCTGATGACACCGAAGAAAAGCAGTTCTCCTTGGGAGATAGGAAAACGGCTGGCGTACGTATTCCAGAACCCAAACCATCAGATATTCGAGAACACGGTGGAAGAAGAGATGCTCTTTGGTCCAAGAAATTTTCATAGAGGGATAACACAAACGAAGAAAAAAATAACTGCTCTCGTTCGAGAGGAGAACGTAGATAAATACACACATCCACACACGCTGAGCTTCGGTCAAAGGCGGAGGCTGAACGTCCACTCTTCATCGGCACATGATCCTGAGATCATCATCGTGGACGAACCCTTCTCGGGACAGGACCACGAGAACGCACTCTCCACAGCACGAATACTTAACGATCAATGGAAGAACGGTAAAACCATCATCGTAGTGACCCACGATCTGGGATTCGCCAAGCGATTCTGCACGAGGGCGCTGGTCATGAAGAAGGGAAGCATCGTTTACGACGGAGATCCAAAACGATTGAAGAACATCCAGGGGGAAGCAGTCGATGGTAGATAAGGTCAATCCGGTGGTCAAACTCTTCGCGTTGGTAACCGGTGCCGTGATGGTATTCCTGATAGGTTCCGTGTTCATGCTGGTCTGCTTCGTTGCACTCTTGATCGCCCTGAAGTTGATCTACGGTGTAAAGGGGCGGTTCGGCAGGAGCGTGCTGGCACTGGTCATCGCCATCTTCGCGGCCCAGATCATATTCGTTCCCAAAGGCGAATTGATCGCAGAGCTGTGGTTCATCGAGGTAACCCGAGGAAGCGTGGAAACAGGTTTCCTGATAGCCGGGAGGTTCTTCTCCCTCATAACCATGTCATGGCTCTTCGTGGGTACTACGGAACCGAGAGACCTTTCTTCCGCACTGGCCGATATAGGTCTTCCGTACAGGTACAGCTTCCTACTGATACTGGCTCTGAGATTCGCACCGATATTCCGATTCGAGCTGTCGAACGTACAGCAGGCCCAGAAGATCAGAGGACTGAAGATCGATAAAGGCATCAGAGGTCTGATCAGTTCCGTAAGATACACCACCCTGCCCATGCTCTTCTCCGCCATGTCGAAAGTCAACACGCTGGCATCCTCCATGGAAGGCAGGGGATTCGGAGCTCATAAAGAAAAAACGTTCCTTCATCCCGTGAAGTTTACCGCGTGCGACCTCGGTCTATCGATCTCGATAGCAGCTTTCAGCGTTGTAATATACTGGCTAAACCGTTCTCTTGGATCTTATCCGCCCATCTTTCCATGAGATCGCCCATGGAGCTGTATCTAGAATAGTGGAGCAGAGAGCCCACGAGTTGTTCGTTTATATCGACTTCGTCCCGCCCGGATCGAGTAAAATACTCGTCTAAAAAGTACCTCACCATGGAGAACCTGCTCTCGGTAAAAGCCGGTTTCAATCGTAAAACGGAGGTACACAGGTCACCAATATCTCGGAGGTAGTCACCCTCGACCGACTCTTCGAAATCGATGCCGTATATATCCCTTCTGGATAGGATGAAATTGGCCAGTATCGAATCACCTCTTCTCCCTTTGAATTCGAAAGCCTTATGGAAATCGAACAGCCATCCAGCTACTTTTGCCAGGAGCTCTTTCTTCCCGTCGACCCCTCTGTCCAAAAATGAATTCTTACAATCGTCTCCCGGGATGTATTCCATCACCAAAGATCCATGCCGGTACTCTATGATCCTAGGTACGTGTACCCCTGATTCCATACAACGAGTTAAGACTTCTTTCTCCCTCTCCATACCCTCTTTAAATTCATCTGAAAACCTTTTCACAACGTATCTGTTCCCACCGTATTCTATCTTGAAGACGTTGTTCTTCTTACTTGCGTATTTCTCTAGGATCACCCATTCGTCGGGGTTCGTGGGGATTTTTGTCATTTGATGACGAAATACTCGCATGTAATTAGATTTATTGATGAACGTTCCTCTCAGGAAATACCACGATCAGTCGAAGATGAAAGAAAGCCAGACCACCACGTTTATCCCCGCCAATACTAGTATCGATACGATGAAGATCGCGATGTTCTGATATATGTTGAATGTGGAACTGTACGCCATCAACCAGTATATCAGGAAGATGATCCATCCTACAGATGAAACCGCAGATACGGCGGACCTCCAACCCGTCCTCGAGTCCAAGGGTATCCAGATCAAGCTGTTGGCTGCCCCCACGAACAGTATCGAAAGGATAAAAACGCCGATGTTCTCAAGCAGTGAATAATCGGATGCGTGATAGTAGAGCCAGTAGGCAAAGAATACACACAGGATCAAACCCGTCAGCATGGTGAATACGGACTTCCATCCGTCTCCTTTGTTTATGGACTTCCAAGCGGACCCGTTGATAAAAAACAGTATTATCAGAGATAGGAGTATCACACCCAGGTTCTGGTAAACGGTGTAATCACCCGCATAGAAGAAGAGCCAGATCACCAGGAACGCCAGCCAACCGAAAGCCGTGATAATCGATAGAACGGTTCGCCATCTGATTGCTTTCTTCATCGGTTTACCCCCTCTTTCGTACCTTACATCCATCTCATTCCATCCCCGATCATCCCTTCTCTTCATGTTTCCAACTCTGACAAATGATACTTAAATAGATATTTAACCGTATCGGGATTGTTATCTCTAAAATAAAAAAAATAAAAAAATTGGAAAGATTTTTTGATCACAGCTTAAATGTAAGAAAAATAAAAATTATTCTATCTTTTTCACACCAACAGCACGAGGTCCTCTTTCGCCGGGTTCTGATTCGAACTCGACTTCGTCACCTTCTTTTAAGTAATTACCTTCAATATCGCTTCTATGAACGAATAAATCTTCATCACCTTCATCAGGTTCTATGAAACCGAAATTTTTCATCGTGTTGTAAAATTTAACTTTTCCTCTCATCTCTAGTTCACCTCCTATATCTTTTATTACAGGTATGCCTTACACTGCTTGCTTATATAGTTACCGCATTAAATCAGTCTATTATCCTTGATCTCCCATTATCTGTCTTCAGATCATCTTCTATAACTCACGTAGATATCCGCTTCTATCATCTCGCCGTCTTCGTAGTAATGGTGAACAAAATACAAGTTCCCGTCATCGTCCAGGGTGGGCTCACCGGCAAATTGTGATACGATCAGTTCGGGCTTACTCCAATTGCCATCGACCTTCACTGATCTGAATATCCCCGGGGTTCCATTGTGTGTACGAGTGAACCACATCTCCTTGCCATCTGAAGTGATGAACGGAAAACCGTCCATAGTTTCCGTATTGACAGCCTCTATATTGACTGGATCCGACCATGAATCTCCATCTCTAGCGGTCATCCAGATGTCGTAGCTTCCGTGACCGCCAGATCTATCAGAATGGAAGTACAGATCATCTCCGTGGATGTGGACCTCCCCGATCTGTATCTCGTCCATCAATCGATCTCCAGCATACTCCCAGTTCTTCCACTGTCCATCCACCTTTTCAGCGGTGAACATATTCGGTCCGCTGTAACCTTCCCTCACCGATGCGAACCACATCTCGTCGTCCTGTACGCAGACCGCACCGTCGAGAGCCAATTTACCTGGTTTCTGAAGCCATACTCTTTCGGGTTCGCTCCATGAATCACCATTTTTCTGTGACACCCATACGCCGGATACATCGTCGGTTACCTGCTCTTCTGCGGGTATCCTTACGTCCGGTGTGAAGAAGAAGTAAAGTGTCTCACCGTCGGGTAGGATGAAAGGAGAATCCTCGGCACCGCGTGTGTTGATCGTGTTCGATAAGGGTACTGGGTCTTCATATTCATCGGAATGTAATATAGGCGGATGTTGATCGGTGTCCGGAGTCAGTTTTGTTATATCATCCGGCAACTTCTCTTCCCTGGTCACCGAGGGATACCCCTCTTTTTGTTCCTCTTCAAAACATCCGGATAACGACATTGAAAATATGATTAGTAATAATACGGAGATCGTGAAAGCCTTTTGATTCCATTTCATAATTATATAATAGTGAGCCTACTTAATAAATTATTTACCGTTTTGACTACCCGGGGCGTGATATATATTATTTGACGATGGATGTAAGAAAGATTAAATACTACTATTACTACTATTACTATTATGAAGTGCCCATACTGCTCTTACCAGTGGAAATCCAGGACGAAAAAACCCAAGGCCTGTCCTAGATGTAAAAGGCGGCTGGATTATCCCAGGGGAAGAGAGGATGAACTATCCAAGGCAGGGGATATCGAGAGAGGGTTCAAGAGAACGATGTACGTGATGTCGATATTAACGGAAAGGTTGGGAGAAAAGGGGATAATGCCGGTGATAGTCGGAGGTGCTGCGGTGGAGTTCTACACCAGGGATTGGTACGCTACCACCGATATCGACCTGGCTATCGATAAAAACAAGAGAAAAGGATTCAACGAAGTCATGGATGAATTCGGTTTCGAGAAGGAAGGGAGGATGTGGATCCGAGAAGATCTGAATCTGTATATCGAGATACCAGCCGATCTATCGGATATATCCAAGGAGAGGTTGACCGAGGTTGAAACGGAAGAGGGACATGCTTATATTATCGGTCTGGAAGAGATCATCTTCGATAGGATCCAGGCCGCTGAACGTTTGGACAGCGAGAGCGATAAGCAGCAGGCGTTGAGGATAGGGAGAACGTTCTACGACGATATCGACTGGAACTATGTTAGAAAAAGATGTGAAGAGGAGTTCTCGATAAACAAATTGGATGAATTATTGGAGAAACACAGTGCCAAGATGAACGAAGAAATCATTTCGTTATTAAAAGACCGTATAAAAAAAGTAGAAAAAGCGACTAACGACAACAACACAAGAATTCTGGTATTTAGCGGGGGATTGGGAGTAATAATTTTTGTAATTCAACTCTTGCCGTGGCTTCTAGAACTGATAAAAAAATAAAGCTCAAGAGATGCGACGTATGCGGAGCTAAGTATCCGGTAGGTGAGAAGTATATATGTCCCGTGTGTTACCCTTCCAGTGGAGGGATAAGAAAA
>JAWOBZ010000090.1:0-19913 GCA_046484045.1 Thermoplasmata archaeon
TTTCAAAAAAGGTAAACAGCTCGGAATTTGGATCAGAGATTCCGAGGAAGGAAGACAGGTGATTGATACAAGGGACGGAAAGGTCTTCGGATACAGCTACGATGGTGCTGAAACACCCGTGAAAATAGCTCTGAAGGTCAGGGAATTGAAGAAGGGATAGATGCCCTCAATTCCCCTCTTTTTTTGGCAAATGAGCATTTTTCGACATACCAATGGTAGAGAAGGATTGTTTACAATATATTCATGTAGAATATACCGAAAAAAGGAGGGAGGGTGATTATCGTGATGTATAAACTTATAATTCTTGATTTTGCAACGTTTTCATTTCCCGTATATTATAAGGATTCTATCCTTTAAAAACCTTTGCAAGAATAGATAGAGAATTCTTTATTTGCTTTATTTTCATCAACCAACACACCCCCCCCCACCCTATCCGTTCGTAAGTCCGAATATGTACTATAATCTGCTAGAAAAATGGAAAATGGGTATAGTTCTGCTAGAAAAATGGAAAATAGGGTCCCATTGGGGAGAGGCAAGTTTTCTTTTTAAGTCTTTTGCAAAGGGAAAAAGAAAAACTTTTGAGAAAAACATATTTCACATTTCTCACTTATAATTGGAGAAATTGGTTTCGGTTATAATATCGGGGAAAAATTAAAATCGTCTGATTGTATAAACTAAAATACAAAGTAGGGAACGGAATATACCTTAAGGAATATCGTTAGGTAAGTTGAAACGTAAAGTAGACGGACGCGACGGGATTCGAACCCGTGATGTCTGCCTTAGAAGGGCAGCGCCATGTCCAGGCTAGGCCACGCGCCCATGTTGTTAGAAGCGGTTTTTTGGTATGTCCGGGCTATCTTCGAGGGAATAGTTTTATGGCCTCGAAGGTTCGGGGAAAATCCTATATTTTCCCCGTGAGGCCACGCGCCCATGTTGTTTGCAAGTGGACTAGGCTTGCTAATGTCCAGGCTATATTAAAGGGCATTGTTGATGGCCTTTAATGTGCGAGGAATTTATTCCTGGCAAGGCCACGAGTGAAGCTATCTTGTAGTTCGCGAGCAAGTGGAGCGAGCTTAAGCGAGTTCCAACGTGCGCGCCCATGTTGTTTGCAATTGGACTTGATATCCAGGTATCCATCTAGATAACTACAGTTACAACAGCTCCGATCCAAATGGATAGAAAGGAGAAAAACGGGTGTATTTAATTGCTTTCCTCGTCTTCGATTTCTACATCCTCTTCGTATTCTTCATCCTGGGATTCAGATTCGACTTCTTCATCCCCTTCTGTATCATTGCCAACGATCTCTTTTTCCTCTTCTTCGCTGATCACTTTGGACATGGCTATCAGTTTGTCACCTTTCTTTAAACGCATGACGCGGACGCCCATCGTTCTTCTACTCTGCTTGCTGATCTCACTCACCTTAGTACGGATGATCATACCTTTTTTACTCATCAAAATGATTTCATTGCCTTCTTCTACAACTCTTGCACACACCAATTTCCCGTTTCTTTCATTGGTAACAATACTGATGACTCCCTTTGCCCCACGTCTCGTTTTTCTATATCTCTTGACCTCCGTCCTTTTACCGTAGCCGTTTTCGGTCAGATTCAATAGTATATCATCGTCATCAACTAGTGTCATGCTGACCACTTCATCTCCGTCTCTAAGGTCAGCCCCTTTCACACCCATCGTGTACCTGCCCATGGGTCTGACGTCTGACTCTTCGAATCTAATGGCTTGCCCGTTCTTTGTAGCCAACATGATCTCTTTAGAACCGTCGGATAGCTTAGTGTCGACAAGTTCATCCCCATCTCTCAGTTTGATCGCCCATATGCCGGTAACCCTTGGATGGCTGTAAGCTGAAAGCTTGGTTTTCTTGATCTTCCCTTTGCGTGTAGAGAAGACCAGATATTTGTCTTCAGGGAAATCACTCACTGGGATCAAATCCTCTATCTCCTCGTCTCTATCCAAACGTGGAAGCATATTGACTATAGGCCTACCTCTCGCTCTTCTACTCCCCTTCGGTAACTTATAGGCTTTGAGCCAGTATACCCTACCCTTGTTTGTGAAGAACAGCAGGTAGTCGTGAGAGTTCGCGACGAAGAGGTCCACTACGTGGTCCTCGTCCTTGGTATCCATACCGATGAGTCCGACACCGCCTCGCCTCTGCATCCTGTATGTGTCTACCGGTAACCTCTTGATGTAACCGCTCTGGGTGAGCGTGACGACGTAATCCTCTACGGGTATCAGATCCTCGTTCTCTACCTGGACGGCGTCCTTTTCTATGTAGGTTCTCCTCTCATCACCATATTTATCTGCAAGTTCTCTCAATTCGTCCTTTATAATGCTGAGTATTATCTCTTCGCTTCCGAGAATCCTTTTATACTCTTTTATCATCTCTTCGAGTTCTTCGTATTCGTCCTGGAGTTTCCCTCTCTCCAAGCCGGTCAACCTTTTCAACTGCATGTCCAAGATCGCCTGTGCCTGTACATCACTGAGAAGGAACTTTGAGGTGAGTTTTCCTTTCGCTTCATCAGTGCTCTCCGATCCGCGGATTATAGCTATGACATCGTCAAGATTCTCCAAGGCGGTAAGCAGTCCCTCGACGATATGTGCCCGTTCTTCCGCTTTATCGAGGTCGTATTTGGTCCTCCTCTCGATTATATCTACACGGTGGTTTACATAGTGGTGTAATGTTTCTTTTAATGTGAGTACCTCGGGTTCCTTATCGACCAGTGCCAGATTAATGACACCGAAGGTAACTTCCATCTGGGTATGCTTGAACAGTTTGTTCAGAACAACATCTGGAATCGTACCCCTTTTGAGTTCGATGACCACCCTTATGCCATCTCTATCGGATTCATCTCTCAAGTCTGAAATTTCGTTTATCACGTCGTTCTTGACGAGGTTGGCGATACTCTCTACCAATTTCGATTTGTTTACCTGGTAAGGAATCTCTTCCACGATTATTCTACTTTTATCACCTCTCAGTTCTTCGACCCGTGCCTTTGCTCGTATAGTTATCTTGCCCCTCCCTGTTTTATAGGCCTGGTACACCCCTTCATACCCGTAGATAATCCCACCGGTTGGAAAATCTGGGGCCGGAAGATGTTCCATAAGGTCGAGGAGTTCTATGTCAGGGTCATCGATGTACGCTATGACGGCATCTACGACCTCGTTGAGATTGTGTGGAGGTATGTTTGTTGACATTCCGACTGCGATACCGCTGGAACCGTTTACCAGCAGGTTCGGCAGCTTGGCGGGCAGCACGATGGGTTCTTCTAGTGAACCGTCGTAGTTATCTCGGAATTCCACCGTATTCTTATTGATGTCCTCGAGCATCTCCTCGGCTATGGGTTCCAATCGGGCCTCCGTGTAACGCATGGCCGCCGCCGCATCTCCGTCTATGGAACCATAATTACCCTGTCCGTCAACTAGAGGATATCGGAGTGAAAAATCCTGTGCCATCCGGACCAATGTATCGTAAACAGCTTGGTCGCCGTGGGGGTGGTACTTACCGAGAACGTCACCGACCACACGTGCGGATTTTTTATGAGATTTTTTAGACGACAGTCCTTCCTGAAGCATGGAGAAAAGGATCCTTTTATGGACGGGTTTTAATCCATCTCTGACATCGGGTAAAGCCCTCCCCATTATCACGCTCATAGCGTAATTGATGTACGATTCTTCCATCTCTTCTTCAATGTGTTTTTCGTAGACTTTGTCTGCAAAATCCTCTTCTGTAGTTTCGACCATTCTTGATCACCTCAGATATCGATGTTAGTCGCTTCAGCTGCGTGTTCCTGTATGAACTCTCTCCTCGGGGCGACTTCAGATCCCATCAATATGTCGAAAAGTTCGTTGGCTCTTTCAGCATCTTCGATGGTCACTCTTGCGAGCAGTCTGTTGTTGGGGTCCATGGTGGTCTCCCACAGTTCATGTGGATTCATCTCACCGAGACCTTTGTACCGCTGGATGCTCACACCTCTGTTCCCCCATTCTTCCAATAATTCCCTTCTCTCGCTCTCGTTGTATATCCATCTCTCCGCTCTCCCCTTCTTGATCTTGTAAAGCGGGGGCTGGGCCATGTAAAGGTACCCCCTCTCTATTATCGGTTTCATGTATCTGTAAAAGAAGGTGAACAGCAATGTCCTTATGTGGGCTCCGTCCACATCGGCATCAGTCATGATTATTATCTTGTGATACCTGCACTGGTTAACGTCGAATTCCTCGTCGAAACCGGTACCTAGTGCTGATATCATGGCTC
Organism: Thermoplasmata archaeon; assembly: GCA_046484045.1. Classification (GTDB taxonomy): domain Archaea; phylum Thermoplasmatota; class Thermoplasmata; order Halarchaeoplasmatales; family Halarchaeoplasmataceae; genus CAZHUM01. The sequence continues at coordinate 4,268 of JAWOBZ010000090.1, forward strand.
GTATCTCTTTGTTCTCCAGCATCTTGTCCACCCGTGCCTTCTCCACGTTGATGATCTTTCCCCTGAGCGGTAAGATCGCCTGGAATTCCCTGTCCCTGCCCTGTTTTGCGGAACCGCCTGCGGAGTCGCCCTCGACGATATAAAGTTCGGACCTCGTTGGGTCTGGGTTTGAACAATCCGCTAGTTTGCCGGGCAGATCGATGCTGCCTAGAACCCCCTTCCTTCTAGTGAGTTCTTTCGCCTTCCTCGCCGCGTGCCTCGCCTTCGCAGCCATCACAGCCTTTTCCACTATCGCCTCGCTGACCCGGGGGTGCTCCTCTAGGAAGGTGAGTAACTCATCCCCTACAACGGATTGAACGATCCCTCGGATCTCACTGTTGCCCAGTTTCATCTTTGTTTGTCCCTCGAACTGGGGTTCTGGAAGTTTAACGTTGACTATAGCGGTCAACCCCTCTCTGAAATCATCACCGGATAGACTAATGTCCAGGTTCTTCACGCTTTTTTCCGTGTACTTCTTGAGTGTGTGCGTTAAACCGGCTCGGAACCCCGTTAGGTGTGTACCCCCCTCTACGGTATGAATATTATTGGCGAAGGGGTAAACGTTCCGTGTAGAATAAGAATGAGCAAGGTACTGCATCGCTATCTCGACGTGCACGCCGTCCATCCGGTCTTTGAAATAGATGATCTTCTCATGCAGCGGTTCTTTTCCTTCGTTCAGGTACTCGACGAATTCCTTGATACCGCCTTCGTAGTGGAATTCGCAGGACTCTTGGCTTCTATTATCCTCCAGGGTTATCTTCAAACCTTTGTTCAGGAATGCTAGTTCCCTCATCCTCTTCTTCAAGGTGTTGAAGTCGAAATCCACGGTTTCGAATATTTCCGAGTCGGGCATGAAAACGGTCTTTGTACCGCTTCGTCCCTCGTATTCCCCCACTTCTTCTACCTCCATCGTTGGTCTCCCGCGCTCGTACTCCTGGCGGTAAACTTCACCTTCCCTTCTTACTTCTACAACCACCCACTCGGAGAGTGCATTCACGACCGATACACCGACGCCGTGCAGCCCGCCAGAGACTTTGTAACTCTTTCTATCGAACTTGCCGCCGGCATGGAGTTTCGTCATGACTATCTCCAGCCCGGGTTTCTTGTACTGCGGATGAACGCTGACCGGGATACCCCTGCCGTTGTCATCCACTTCTACGCTCCCGTCCTCATTGATTTTCACATCGATCTGGTCGCAGTATCCTTCCATAGCTTCGTCTATACTGTTATCGACCACTTCGTAAACCAAGTGATGCAGCCCGTTTTCATCGGTACTGCCGATGTACATGCTGGGTCGCTTTCTGACCGCACTCAGCCCTTCTAAAACTTTGATCTTGTCTGAATCGTAAAGACTTTTTTTATCTACAATTGACTCATCTTCCATTATTAAACACCATGCTTTGATTAGAGTGCATCCATGTTACTGGATAACCATATTTGTCTTACACGATATCACCATGATGTGACAGTATATTAATCTTTCCAAAATGAATCCGATTTGCTGGGTATAAATAAAAAAACACCCGGAAAATAGATTATATATCCTCGCCGTTATTTTAAACGCCTGATAACCTCCCTCGCCTCTTCATCCAATTCTTTCTGATAGAAGTGATCAAAGATCAAACCGAATGCGATAAGAGGTAAAGCAGCCCATGTAAGCAGTGTGATATCGAGTATGTACGATAACAATAAACAGAGCCCTGCTAACCCAGCTGACACGTAAGGAACGAATGCCTTCCATTCCCACGGATACTCGATAATCTCCATCTCCCTGCTGCAGGATTTACACGTGCTCTTCTTGTCGTCCATGGTTCCGCAGTCGACGCAGATATATCGCTTTGGCATCTTTTATCACATATCGGTACGGATATTATCTTTTTTGGTATAGAAATGCGGTTGTAAAACAGCGAATACTTTTTATCTCTCCTCAATATCCCGGAAATGCGGTTGGCCCTATGTCAGAGAAGAGAATTCAAGATCACCCGGTTTTAAGATTCGAACGTGGGCATGAGATAGAATTTGATTTTGAAGGGGAAAAAATCAAGGCCTACGAGGGAGAGACCATAGCGGCCGCACTTTATGCCGACGGCCTCCGAAAGTTCACCGTGAGTAAATTACTGGACCGTCCAAGAGGATTTTTTTGTGCAATCGGCAAGTGCTCTTCCTGCATTATGAAAGTGGACGGTATACCGCATGTAAGAACGTGCATAAGGTTGGCCGAACAGGGGATGAAAGTAGAAAGACAGCCCACGAGACCGGAGTTTCCGGATAAGATAGCTGATAAGGGTGGTTACAGGGAAGAAGAGATCGGTATAGCTGTAGTTGGAGGGGGACCGGCAGGATTATCGGCGAGCATAGTGGCGGCGGAGAACGGTGCCGACGTGCACCTATTCGACGAATCGGATAAACTCGGCGGGCAGCTGGTCAAGCAGACCCACCAGTTCTTCGGCAGTTATGAAGAAGATGCTGGGACCAGAGGCATAGACATCGGGAAGGAGATGATCGAGAAAGCGAAAAATGCCGGAGTCAACATCCATAACAGATCCAAGGTACTCGGATACTATCCAGAGAAGAGATTGGTGGTAGAAAAAGACAATAATTTAGAGGTTTACGATGCAGGAGGCATAATGTATTCCACAGGAGCCATAGAGAATTTCCTATCCTTCGAGAACAACGACCTACCGGGTGTTTATGGTGCAGGAGGCGTCCAGACACTGATGAACGAATACGGGATCGTCCCCGGTAAAAGGGTCCTGATGGTGGGCTCTGGGAACGTGGGTGTGATCGTGAGCTACCAGCTTTTACAGGCTGGAGTCGAGGTAGCTGAAGTGGTAGAGGCACTTCCGGAAATTGGGGGATACCAAGTCCACGCATCAAAGCTTAGACGGGCGGGGGTCCCTATCAACACTAGACACACGATCAAGAAAGCCGTCGGTGAGGGCAAAGTGGAAGGTGCCGTAGTGCAGGAGATAGATGAGAACTGGCAGCCTATAGACGGGACTGAAAGAGAAGTGGAGTGCGACGTTATCTGCATAGCGGTAGGCCTACATCCAGACAACCATTTCCTCAGGCAGGCGGGCTGCGAGATGAAGTTCGTCAGAGAGCTCGGGGGTTACGCTCCGATACGGACAGAAGATATGCGCACTACTGTAGAAGGTATTTACATCGCTGGAGACTGTGCCGGGATAGAGGAAGCGACGGTTGCGGCCTTGGAGGGCAAGATAGCCGGTGCAGCCGTTACGGAGGAGATCTACGGCAGTACTTCCAAATTGAAAGAAGTGAAGACAAATGCAAAAGCCGGAATAGAGCAGATGAGAAAGGGTCCATACGGTGAAGTCCCGAGGAAGGGAGTGAAAATATGTACCGTGGACGAGGGGGTGTGCTAGATGTCTTACAAGTGCACGGGCGTTGTGGAGAAAGACGATATCCCGCTTCCGAGTGAAGAGAGATTAGCGGAAGGACCCGTAGTTTTGATCGAGTGCGTGGAAAACATACCTTGTAATCCCTGTGTTGCCGTCTGTCCCAAGCAAGCGATATCCATGGAGGAGATCACGGATACACCCGACGTTGCCTTCGAAGAATGCATCGGCTGCGGATTGTGTGTGACCGAATGCCCCGGTTTAGCGATCTTCGTCATCGACTGCAGTTACGATGAAAAGAAGTGCAAAATAACCGTGCCGTACGAATACCTTCCAGTGCCCGAAAAGGGCGATGAAGTGATGGCGCTGGATAAGAGAGGGGAAGAAGTCCAAAAAGCCGAAGTTACGAACGTTAGGCAGTCCGGTAAAACCTACGGCATAACCATGGAGATCGATAAAGAAAATGTATGGGGTGTAAGGGGGTTGAAGGTGATAGAATGACCGTCATAATCTGCAGGTGTGAGGACTTGACCGAAGAAGATATCGTGGAGGCCATCCATGATGGATACACGGAGCTCGAAACACTCAAAAGGCACCTACGTTTGGGCATGGGCCCCTGCCAGGGTAAAACCTGCATCCCGCTGGCAGAGAGGATACTGGCTAGAGAGTTGGGAAAGACACCCGACGAGATGCACGAACCCACTTCCCGGCCACCTTCGATACAAACACCTTTTGCAGTTCTAGCGGGAGAAGGTGATGAAGATGAGTGAAGGTTTAGATAAAAGTGCGGATGCAGTTATTATCGGTGCCGGGGTGAACGGGACGGGCATCGCATATCATCTAGCTAAGAGGGGTTTCACCGATGTGGTCGTCCTGGAAAAATCGTATCTGGGTTACGGAGCATCCGGCAGGAACGGCGGCGGTGTTCGGCAGCAGTTCAGCGCAGAAGATAACATAAAATTGGCCATCGAGAGCCGGAAGATGTTCGAGAAATTGCCGGATGAGTTGGATACAGATGTTACTTTCAAGCAGGGCGGCTACCTGGTCCTGGCTTTCACCGACGATGAGATAGAACAGTTCAAGAAGAACGTCTCTCTGCAGAACGAACTCGGACTGGACAGCAAATACATCACCACTGAAGAGGCAAAGGAGATAGTACCCGAATTGAACGTATCAAATGTAAAAGCGGCAACATTCTGCGACACCGACGGCACGATATATCCTTTCCCCGTTGTAAACGGCTATACTAGAGCCGCAAGAGAGATGGGGGTGGAGATCAAGGAACATACGGAAGTTACAAATATCAAAAAAGAGGGGAGCGAGATCAAAGAAGTGGTAACCGACAGAGGTACCATAAAAACGGATACCGTGGTCAATGCAGCGGGAGGTTGGTCTAGAAAGATCGCAGAGATGCTGGATGTGAAACTACCCAACCGTCCTTTCAGGCACGAGATCATGGTGACGGAACCCTTCAAACACTTCTTGGACCCCATGGTGATATCTTTTCATCACGGAATATATTTCAGCCAGACCGATCACGGAAATGTGGTGGGTGGTATAGGCAATCCCGATGAGGAGCCGGGTTTGAATACGAGATCGAGTTTCTGGTTCCTCAGGGAGATGTCCAAAACAGTCGTAGATCTAATGCCTCTTTTCAGCGGTGTCAACATGATAAGGCAGTGGGCGGGGTTCTACGACACGACTCCCGATGCCCAGCCCATCCTGGGAGAGGTTCCAAATGTCGACAGGTTCTTCCAGGTCAACGGGTTCAGCGGTCACGGTTTCATGGTCTCTCCCATGGTAGATAAGATCACCGCCGAGATGATACTGGGAGAAACTCCTTCCATGGACGTCGAGAGATTGAGCATCGAAAGGTTCGAAGGCGTAGATCTCGAGCAGGAATACTCCGTAGTGGGTTAATGTCTATGTTAGAGATGATCTTGTTGTTGGGAGCCACCGTCCTCATCTCTCTCAGCGGAGTGATGATGCCGGGCCCCGTAACAGCAGGGGCCATAGCCAAGGGAGCTAAAGACAAGAAAGCGGGCATCAAGATAGCGATGGGGCACGGTCTCGTGGAGTTCCCGATAATAGCACTGGTCGCCTTGGGATTGACGTTCATCGCATCGTGGGAGGCAAAAGCGGTAATCGGTGTGGTCGGCGGAGTCCTTTTGATCTATCTGGGATATCAGCTATTCCAGCCGATAGAAAAAGAAGAGGAACATTTCCCTTATTCGCCCACCTTGGTAGGCATAATGACCAGCGTAGCGAACCCCTACTTCTTCATCTGGTGGGCTACTGTCGGAGCCGCTCTTATCACCAGGGCGCTCAAATACGGTGTGTGGTTCCTAGCGATATTCGCGGTGGTGCACTGGTCCTGCGACCTCATGTGGGATTCGTTTCTGACCTACTCATCTCACAGCACCTTGGATTACTGGTACAAACACAGGAGAAAGGTCTTCGCTTTGTGCGGGGGGATCATGGTCATTTTCGGGGTCTGGTTCATCGTGTCACCGTTTTTATCTTGATCTTTTCGTGCTTTTGTAGGTCTCGTAATCCAGTATCCTGATCAGATTCAACAACCTGGCCCTGATAGTCCGGAAGACGATCATGGATATCAGCATCACCCCGCCGAGTCCTATGAGTGCATACAGGCCTGACTCCAATTTGAAATATATGGTACCGATGGATAGAAGGTTGAAGGCTGCATGTATCAGAACACCCGCTGTAAAATACAGTACTAGATGACTATAATCTAGGTTTACCAAAGCTTCGGAGACACTGTAACCGGCGGCTGCAGTCGAACTTCCGTGGAGGAGCATGGTCGATATGCTGGACATGATTAAAAAAACGAGAGTTGGTACCGCATAACCCGCCACAGGTTCTGTAGCCCATGTGAAGTTGACGTAAAGGTAAGCCACGTTGACGAAGGCTCCGAAAGAGAGACCTATTATAGCACCGTGTATCAGGCCGTCTTCGACCTCGTCGAGTTCCTTTTTTACTAAGATCAAGCCTATGGATTTAACCAATTCTCCGATTATGGGGAATACTATGACAATGAGGATAACATCGTAGAGCGATTTGTATAGACGGTAGTATTCGTGTTCCCTTTCTACCCGTCGATACACGAAAAAAGATATCGCAAGGAATATACCAGCCGCGACCCCGCCCCATAGGTAACCCAGGGCCACCCACCTCCACGGTTCCCTCTCCCACCTCTCGATGTTGCGGATGTAGATGGAGTAAACTATGGACGGGATGAACGCCACACCGAGTATGATGATCCATTTGTAGGGGATTGACATCGAGGTAAGAATGACCCGAATTCATAAGTAATTTTGCCCAGCCCATACAAACCTATGCCATAGAACAAATTTATTAAATAGCTCGTCTAATCACCCACCGTGGTCCCATGGTAGTCGCAGAAATCATAATCGAACTTAAGAAGGGTGTGGCAGACCCAGAAGGCATGAATACGAAGAAGGCACTGAAACTCTTGGGGTGGGAAGTGGATGATGTAAAATCCGGTAAGATATTCGAGATAGATTTCGGGGATAAGATGAGCGAAGATGAAGCAAGGAAGGAAGGCGAGGAGATGTGTAAAAAACTCCTGGCAAATCCGGTCATCCAGACATACGAAATAAACATAAAATAAAGGTGTATGGGATGAAGCATTACATAAAGAGAGACGTGCCCTTCGAACTTCACGAAGTCAACATACTCGAAGCCGAGGGAGATGAATTGAGGGAGATCAGTGAAGAGAGCGGCATCGGCTTGAGTTTAGAGGAGATGAAACGAGTTAAGCGGCACTTCCAAGAGCTCGGCAGAAATCCCACCGACTTGGAGATGGAAGCCCTTGGCCAGGCATGGTCCGAACACTGCTGCTACAAGTCGTCCAAATACTTTCTCAAGAACACAGTCTTCGATATCGACGCCCCCCAGAATATATTCGTTGTAGAGGAAGACGCCGGAGTCGTCGAATTCGACGACGAGCACGCCTACGTCGTAGCACTGGAAAGCCACAATCACCCATCGGCTATCGAACCATACGGCGGTGCAGCCACCGGGATCGGAGGGATAGTGAGGGACGTAGTTTGCATGGGTGCTCAGCCGCTGGCATTCGTCGACCCGCTTTTCTTTGGACCTTTAGACATCGATGATGAAGACCTGCCCAAGGGTACGAAACATCCCAGATATCTTTTTCACGGGGTCATAGACGGGATCAGTGACTATGGTAACCGCCTGGGGATACCCACCATGGCCGGGATGGTGTATTTCGACGAGAGTTATACCTCTAACTGCCTGGTCAACGTGGGCTGTGTGGGGATAGCAAAAAAGGACGAACTCATACGCTCGAGGGTAAAAGCCCCCGGAGATATATTCATAATGGCTGGAGGAAGGACCGGTCGGGACGGAATCCACGGCGTCACCTTCGCTTCTGAAGAACTCCATGAATCATCGGAAGAGGAGGACCGGGGTGCGGTTCAACTGGGAGACCCGATAACCAAGGAACCCCTCATCCACGTATCCTTGGAGCTCAATCGAAAGGGACTTCTACAGGGGATGAAGGATTTCGGCGGTGGAGGTCTATCTTGCGTAGCCGGTGAGATGGCGCTGGCAGCGGGATACGGTGCCGAGGTCCAGCTCGATAGAGTCCCCCTCAAAGAGCCGGACATGGCACCGTGGGAGATATGGGTGTCGGAGAGTCAGGAAAGGATGATGTACGCTGTGAAAGAAGAGGACGTAGATGAAGTTCTGCATCTCTGTAAAAAGTGGGATGTCGAAGCCACGGTCGTCGGAAAAGTGATCGAAGAACAGAATATCAAGGTTTACTATCATGATGAGAAGATAATGGACTTGGACCTGGAATTCCAGACCGGGGGTCCGTCCTACTGCAGACCTACGAAAGCGGTGGACCGCTCCGCAGAGATAGAGGAAAAGACACCGGATGAACCGGATGATTACAACGAGGTGCTTCTTTCACTGCTGAAAAGCGATAACATCAACAGCAAAGAGTGGGTGATCAGGCAGTACGACCATGAAGTCCGTGCAAATACCGTATTAAAACCGCTGCAGGGTGCGATAGGTATGCAGGGACCCGGAGATGCAAGTGTGATCAAACCATTAGAACATTCTTTCAAAGGTCTAGCGATAACAACGGACGTGAACCCATCCATATCATACCTAGATCCGAAGAAGGGAGCCATGTCGGGGTTGGATGAGAGTTTCCGCAACCTGGTTGCAGTAGGCGCAAGGCCCCACTGCTTGGCGGACTGCCTCAACTTCGGAAACCCGGAAAAACCGGACCGTTTAGGCGATTTCGAGAGGACCGCAGAGGGATTAGAAGCGGTTGCCAGACCGATGAGTGTTCCCTTCATATCCGGGAACGTAAGCTTTTACAACGAAACCGGTAAGGGTGCGGTCAAACCCACTCCGTCACTTCTTGCTTGCGGTATTATCGACGACGTCAGAAAAACAATCAGCATGGATCTCAAACAAGAAGGTAACTCGATCTATCTTGTTGGGGAAACAATGGATGAAATGGGCGGTTCGGAGTATTTCAAATTGACTGGAGGGAAAAGCGGTAAAGTCCCATCAGTAGATGTAGAAAGATTAATAATAAGTGTCGATGAGATGCTTGAAGCACATTCCGAAGGCATGATCAAGAGTTGTCATGACATCTCCCTCGGCGGTCTTGCCGTTGCACTGGCGGAGATGTGCATAGCCGGTGATATAGGTTCAGAGATTGAACTAGATGAAGAACTCCGCTGCGATAAGATGCTGTTCTCTGAGAGCAACACCCGGTGGTTGGTAGAGATAAATCCAGATGATGAAAAAAAGTTCGAATCACTTTTCAGTGGACCGATAAGAAAATTAGGATCAGTGGTTGGAAACAAGCTGATAATCGATCATGAGAGAGAAAAGAAAGTAGAGGTTGATGTCTCCAGGTTAAGAGACATATGGAAAAATGAGATAGAAAACAAGATGGGCTGAATGAAATTATTTCCAGGTCATCTCGAACTCACAATATGAAGCACCTTTGTACTGACATTGTACTTCCTTAACCTCGCCCCAAGTATGTGTCATCTCAAGCATCCCTTCAAACGCCCCCAACCATCCACTACATGCATATTCGTCGAAGGAAACGTCTTCCATCTTGATGATCGCTTTCTTATCTTTTATATCGATCTCGACACTTCCAAAGTTATACGCGTCCTCGTAGCTCTTAGGTGCCTTCTTCAGTAGCGCTTTGATGTTGACGAATTTAACGATGTAAGATAGCACACCCAGATCTTTAACGGTGTAGTTCCCACCTCTTTTAATATATTTTTCACCCTTTTCATCAGCTATCCATTGGTGTATCTTTTTTAAAATATCTATGTTGTACCACTGGATTTCTTCGAAATGCTTCATAGGCAAACCGATGGAGTCGGTGCACTCTTCCAAACCGTCGGACCCCCAAGTCCTTTTTATGAAGTTCAGGTAACCTAATACAACAGATCCTCGTACCTTCTTATCCTCCAATCTTACACCGTTCATAAAATGATTTTACTATTATATATGATTTTGCAGTGATAATATGCGGGGATGAATCACCAATTTATTTCGTAGTAACAGTCGTTCTCCCCTTTTGTTTTGTCCTCAAATATTTCCACTTTGCCTTGTGTATTCGTCGCTTCCAGCACCCCCTCGAAGACGCCCCTCCATGCATCACACGTGTAATCGTCTATAACAACGTCTTTCATCTTTGCGATCGCTCTATTTTTTTCCACTGTTATGATGGAATCACCGTAATTGAATGCGTCACGGTAGCTTTTCGGTGCTTTTTTTAATAACGTTTTCACACTAGCGAACTTCACGAGATATGAAAGGATACCAAGGTCTTGTACGGTGTATCTACCGGCCATCCTGACATATTTTTTCCCCTTCTCCTCTGCCAACCAGGTATGTACCTTGCCAAGCAGTTCTGCATCGTACCATTTTTTATCATCGATCTTGTTTGGATCATAACCTGCATAATCCGAAAACTCCTTTGTACCTGCTTCACCCCATGATCTTTCTATATATTTGATAAAACCGTTGAGGACCGAGCCCCTCACCTTTTTTTCTGTCATTTGATTGTCACCTGTTACAGTTTCAATATAGTCGTCAAACTATTTGATTTTTACGTGCTGCTATCATTATCTCTCATCTTTTGTGAGTGCGGATGCGTCTATTCCAGTGTGTAACGTATACCTCGGTCTCACCCTGCAGAGCTGCATCTTTCTCGTTTTGTCATCGAACACAAGTGCCAACCCTCTTTTGAACTCCATCTGAGCGACGATCTGGTCGATCCCGTCTTTCATGTAGGACTGCTTCGCCATCCCCAGTGCTCCGACGTCGTCCCTTGCGGTTAGATTATGCGCTATTATCATATCGGACTGTCTTATGGCACTCTCGTGCAGGGCCGACGGTTCCTGTGTAGCTAGGATCAGCGATAAACCCGGGTGCCTACCCAACTTTATCCAATCGATCAATGGGCCGGTGGCTAGAGTTTCGGACCCATTCGGGAGAAAAAGATGAGCTTCATCTATCAACATGTAGATCAAGGGATGCTCATCGGTGACATTACCCCTTTCTCCACGATCCAAAAGTCCTGCTTGATCCTGCATCTCTATAGTGGTGTACAAAGTCCTTTCAGTCATCTGTTTTCTAGCGATTATGGATACTATCAGATTTCTAAGTTGATAGCTACCCAGCCGGCCGAGATATGAGATATCTAGAACGGTGATTTTCCCTCCTTCAGCGAACTCGCAGTCCATACCATCTTTTGAGAAGATATGCAGCTCTTCGATCAACTTGAATTGATTTACAAGGGACTCTGCGACAGGTTTATTTCCCTTCTTTTCCCTTATTTTTTCGTATACCTCCTCGAATGAAAAATTTCCACATCCGTTAAGGTCGGTTATCACACTGCTGAGGAGCGCACCTACGGGCTCGGTTATCTTTAAATCGAAGAGTTCCAACCATTCGTGGACTTTCACATCTGAAAGTGCCAGCTCTAATATAGAGTCATAGTGAAGTTCTTCACCCATATCCTTCGCTCTTTTTATCGCACTCTCGGGGACCAAGACTCTTACCTTGCCGGAAAAATTCTTGGGTTCGATGCCGAACCGCTCCATTATCTGAATTTCTTTCTCATTAGTGTTACTCTTTTTCAAGCTGTGGAATACACTCATGGTGTCAACCAGTACGAGTGCAACTCTTTTAGAATGTCTTTTTTCCAAGTTGGCGAACCCTTCGGCTATCACACCCAGCGTGTATGATTTACCGGTCCCTCTTTTACCAACGACTAGCATACAGTGAGGTGAAACGATGTCCAAAAAAGTCCTGCCCATCTCTTCGTACTTGCCGCCGGGGTAGGAAACGTTTCTGCCGAGGAAGCAGCAGCCTAAAGTCCCCAACCGCTCCGCATCCTTCGGAGAGCGACCGAGTATTTCGTCAGCGCTGATCAGTTCGCTGACCTCTTTAGGCTGATTCTACGGTGATCACCGCGTTCTTCGTCATGGTGACGTCACCCGTATATCTCACCGTAACGTCGATAGTCCCGAAGTTCTCGTTTTGGGGGAGACTCGGGCTGTTAGTCGTGACAGAGTATTCACCGTTTGATCCAGTCACTCCAGATTCGACAATGCCACAACCTTCAAGTGTGACAGTTGCCCCTTCCAGAGGGTTGTCCTTTTGATCGTAGGCAGTCACCGTTATCTTCCTATCGTTTGTATCCATGCTTACTGGTTCTACTTCAATGGAGTCCAACTCAGTGCTCTGAGCACTCATCATCCATCCGACTATTATCGCCGTTCCGACTCCCGCAACTACCACCAGTATTATGAGGTAGAGGGGGAGTCCCTCTAATGCGCCATTGGCGTCTAACTTCCTTCTCTTTAGATTCACCATCGTATCGGCATCCTCACTAAGGATAATGGTATATAACTTTTTTCATTATATTAGTTAATTTGAATAATTAACCGTCCAAGTCAAGTTCGAACTGGTCGGATTATGGATCCAATAGCCCTCTTTTGGAGTGAAAGTGAAGTTGGATGGGGCATGATCGTAAGCTAGATTGTACTCGGCTGAACTCTCAAAATATCCGACCTTGTCCACTTCCGTGGGCAAACCGTTATTACTGGATATCGAACTTGGATATCCGACCATGTTCCAGCCAGGGTTAAGAATTATATCGGCCGAGATCGGTTCATCTCCGGTAACGGCCAGGTTTGAATTCTCAGTCATATGTATCCAGATGCCCATCTTTTCATCCCAATTTCCGAGAGAATTAAAATGTCCACCCCTACCGGGACAGTATGTTTTCCAATCGCCCTTCTCCGAGTCGTAGTACATGACTTTGTCGTAACTCCCCGATATTCCATATACGTTGTGTTCCAAGATAGAAATCAAATCGGTGTTAGTTGGTATCAAATTTACGGACATAAACCTCCATCCATCGTTTTCTCCTCCCGCATCGAGTGAGAAATCTTCGCTTCTAGAAAGCTTGATGGTGACGTTTTTTGTTGAGGTTTTTTGGAGATTGGTATCTACATAGAATATCCGATGAGTGCCGCAGTCTATCATGTCCATCATAGTGCCGTTCTCGACGATGTAGTCATACCCAGCAGGCGGTGGGGCGACTTTGAATTCAACGAATGCATCGTTGAAATACTCGTACAAACCGTTATCGATGGTGGCTACGACTTTGTTGTTAGTTCCGTCGTTAGCTGGATTGAAATTTATATTTGCGTTGCCTAAAGGCATATCGTTGTAGGCTGATCTTATACCGTCACCGTCATCATCGTAGGTGTAAGTTTGCACATCTGAATCTTTGACTCTCACCATCCTATAGGAATCCCCCTCTTTGATGTCCGAGGAGACGACGTGTAAAGGCGTATCAGGACTTCCGATATCACCCGTTTGTTGATTGCCGTATTTATCGTATACCGTTGGATCATGAGTATGGCCGGCTAAGTATAGTGACACGTCGTAATCGATCACCATCTGTCTTAACTGATCTCTCAAAGTATCATCGTCGATCCTGTCAGGGTATGAAGGATGGTGCATGAAGATAAATCTCTGAGTCTTACCCATATTAGCCGCTAGGTCGTTCTCCAGCCACGTAAGGTTGGCAGAGTTCAGGAGACCGTCTGCGTTGGTTAGACCAACGTACTTACCAGAATTCACCATGGAGAAATGGAAATCCCCGTAATCGAATGAATAATTCCAGTATGGATTCACCCACCGTTTATAGTCAAGAATATTTTGTCGGTTATCTGACGTGTCGTCATAGGACCAGTCATGATTCCCACTGGCAACGTATACTGGCACGTTTAATTCCATCAACATACTTCTAAATACTTGACTCTGTTCGATTCTAGCCGGATCTTGTGAAAAGGTCCAATATTGTTTATCGCAGACGTCACCCGTAATGATCAAAAAGTCTGGGTTTATCAGATTTGTTTCCTTTATAGCCTGTTCGAAATATGTGGTTGCCCCGTCGTTGCTCGTCGAACCGATATGGACATCTGACATCTGCAGGAACTTAAACTCAGAATCAAGCTCATCGACTGCTTTAACCGCGTGGTATTCCATATCACTCCCGAAATCGTTGCTGACGGTGATGTTGTACAATTCCTCTCTCGCTGAGAACGGTATTGAGAAATTTACCACCCATATCCCATCTCCTTTGTCAGTAACTCCATTTAATAACAGGTCATAAGATTCCATGTATGTACCATAATATCTCCATATCTGTGCACTCCAATTGCTTGTTGCCGTAGCCGTGGTGGATTCAGCTTTGATCAAAAGGGACTTTCCCTTTTCCTGAATCTTAGGTATGGTGAATATAGGTTTCAGGATGTTCGGACATCCTTCTTCATAAATGTTGAATGCCAACTCAGCATCATTTTCGTCGGTACCCGTGCTCCCATCCCACTCCCCAGATGTTTTGTGCCAACCGATCTCGTTCGTAATCGTGGGATCACCTCCTACGGTGTGATTATTCAACCAGAATATACCGTGGAACACCCCCCCTTCTGGTGGAGGTACGGAGTCATCGATACCCCCTCCAAATTGAGCTGAGATGTCCGCGGAATCATCCCCGGTATCGCCATCGTCCTCCATGAGAGAGATTCTAAAAAGGACTTCATCGCTCGATGAAGTGAATGTATGAGTATTTTCAACTATCATCACGTCTTCGCTGTTTGCTAGTGGCTCTGAGGATGCCTGACTCGTCCAAGTCAGCCCCCCGTCGTCGGAGAACTCGACCAGATAGTACCAATCTGCCGAGGTGGACGGGTCCACTTCGTCTATCTGCCTTATCTTATGGATCTCCAAAACGACGTTTGTACTCCCTCGATTGCTTGTAAAATGAATGTCCGAGTCATTGAATCCTGCTGTAGGTATCACCGATAGTGTCAGAATCAACATAAATAGTATTCCAAGCACTTTTCTCATGATTATCGATAAAAATACGTAGTTGAAGTTATAAAATATTATCGGGCAAATGTATCCGATGTATATTAAAGCAGTATTAAGAGGGACATCAAGAGCAGAGGATATCTAGTGGTTATGAACCATTTAGGCATGTTCTTAGCTGCTTTTTTACATGATGATTTTAGGTCGTCCCCTTCACTGCTCGCAATTATATTATTGCCGATAAAAAGGATTATGGCAGTATTGATGACGCCCATCCCAACGAAGATAATACTGCTGTACATGTTGTAAAAGGACCACCCTAAGAATATCGGTTTAAAGAATACTCCGATCACCGCTATCACTCCTCCCACGATAGTGAATATGTAAGCTATCTTCATCGTTTTTCTGAGACTGAAAAGGTGTGCCCATGTTGTGATGCCCTCGCTTTTGTCCTCATCATAATCTTCACATGTGTTTACCAAGGTTATTCCTTCGTTGATAAGAGCGTAACCTATGGAAAAGACGATTATGAACATGGACAGATTACTGTGGAATATGAACCATCCCCCTAGTACAGGCAGTGTGTATAACCCTATCAGCACTGGGAATGGGCTCAAGAATCCCCGTTTCTTCACCCGGATAGGTTCGGCGGAGTAGATGTATCCGAAGATCATGCCGGATAGAGCCAAAATGGAGGTGATGATATAACCATTAGTGAAGAGATATGATGTAATAATAATGATAGCAACCGCTTCTATAGTTATCATTGATTTAACTGTTTTTTTCCCGAGTGTGTTAACTGC
>JAWOBZ010000047.1:0-12748 GCA_046484045.1 Thermoplasmata archaeon
AGGCCGAGGGGGGCCATCTTTTTCAGTGTTTCATGTGGGTATATCTCTTCTTTATCCGTCTCTTCAGCCACCGGTGCGATCTCTTTTTCAGCGAATTCTCTGACCATCTTCCTAATCATCTTCTGATTATCTGTAAGTTCGAAATCCATGATTCGGGTATAGTGATTGTGCAAATAAAATTTTCGACGGAAATCTAGATAGAAAAGAAAGGTGTTTTTGGTCTCACTCGTCCAAGGGTTTCAGGTTCTCCTTGTAACGCCATGAGAAGGAACGGTAGATCTCCTTGTACTCCTTCCACTTCTCCTTGTAATCTTCGTTGATCTGCTTGATGACCTTGGCTGGAGTGCCTACTGCGACGTTTTCATCCGGTATCTCGGTACCACTTGTTACCACAGCGCCCTCTCCCACTACGCTCCACTCGCCGATGACCGCGAAATCGCTTATTATCGCACCCATGCCGATTACCGCCCAGTCCTTTATGGTCGGTCCGTGGATGATGGCTCCGTGTCCGATGATCACCCAGTCTCCGATTGTGGTCACCTCGTCCGGTCTCGCGTGTATCACGCAGTTCTCCTGTACGTTCGTATTGTCACCGATCTTCACGGTCCCGTAATCCCCTTTGATCTTGGCACCGGGAGCGATGAAACAGTTCTTTCCTATCTTCACGTCTCCGATGACCTCTGCACTCTTGCTGATATAACTGGACTCGTCGATATCCGGTTTCCTTCCTTCGAATTCATAGGTGGTCATGCAGGGTGCATCATCAAAAGGTCGATAAATATTTTATCGATAACAAGTGTTACCGAATATGGTGATTTCAACGATGAATAGAACAATCAGTACCAACTAAAACTCCCTTCAAAGATTAGATAGCTGGTTGAAATATGGATGTTAGTACAGGCGAGAAGGTATAGAGTGCGGATTCACAGTTGTTTCCGAATAAGTTTATAGCGAAGCGATAAAAATTACAATTTTTCTTCAGGTGTAAGAGCATTAATTCCTTCTATCCTTTTGAAATGTTCGATGTCCCTGGTGATGATCTCTTTTACATCAAGAGATAAAGAAGTAGAAGCGATCAAACAGTCATTGAGCTCTATCTCTTTGCCTTCAGACATCAACTCCGAATATATCCGCCCTCCTTCCCTAGCTATCGTTTCATCTAGATCAACCACACTGACAAGGGATATCAGGTCGAACGTTTTTTCCAATGCTTCCTTTCTATCAGAGCGATAGGCACCAACTGACAATTCTGCTACGGTGATTACAGAAGTAAAAGCTTTGATGCTCCTATCAGTTTCTATCTTTTTGAATAGTTCTAATGATGATCTAGGGCCATTAGATCGTAAAACGTCAACAAAAATTGATGTGTCTATGAATATCATGTTTCTCGATTCATCCTCTTAGATTTTCTTAACTCTCTAACGAAATCAACACTATCGACGTCATAGCCCCATGCTCCCTGAGACGATGCAGCTATATCGATTTTCTTCTCTCCCTCTCCCTCGATCATCCTGAGTATATCGTGTATTTCTTTATCCAATTCGATAAGTCTTTTTTTTATCTTGGACGTGTCCATTTGTCTCACTTCTTTATTTTAATAGATATTTAATATTTAATAAATCTTTTTGCTGTTCCCATCTCCCTTTGTGTTACTCGGTGGATGGAGATTAGCGGTAATCTTGGGTGAACCTGTTTTTTGACCTTACGAATTATTAAATTCAAACACATACATCACACCGAATGATTTTTAACCCCTCGTATATTTTCACTGAGTATCTAAAGGTGTTTTACCATGGAAAGAAGGATAAGAGTATTGGTGGCCAAACCCGGTCTCGACGGTCATGACAGAGGAGCGAAGGTCGTAGCTAGAGCGCTGCGAGATGCCGGCATGGAGGTCATCTACACGGGACTTCATCAGACTCCAGAACAGATAGTAGAAGCCGCTATACAAGAGGACGTGGACGTCATCGGACTGTCGCTTTTATCCGGTGCACACATGACACTATTCCCCGACGTCATCGATTTACTAGAGGAAAACGATGCACTGGATATCAAGGTAGTAGGCGGTGGGATCATACCGGAAGAGGATGCCGATGAACTCAGAAAGAAAGGCATCGCCAAGATATTCGGACCCGGAGCTACTACCGATGAGATCGTGGAATACATCAAAGAAACGGTAGAGACCGATTAGAGGAGAAGGACATGGAGATAGTTGACAGGATACTGTCCGGTGATCGAAGGGCCGTTGCCAGATTGATGAGCATGGTCGAGGATATTCAACCCCAAGCTACGGAAGCCCTTGCAGAACTATATCCTCACACAGGCAGTGCGCATATAATCGGGGTGACCGGACCTCCTGGTTCGGGTAAGAGTACGATAGTCGATAAACTCACACTCGAGTTGAGGAAAAGGGGGAAGACCGTTGGTATAATCGCCGTTGACCCTACGTCTCCCTTCACGGGAGGAGCACTTCTAGGTGATCGAGTGAGGATGAACGAAGTAGCGTTGGACAAACACGTTTTTATCAGAAGTATGGGGACCAGAGGACACCTTGGTGGGTTGGCGGCTAAAACCAACGACTTGATCAAGATACTGGACGCCTTCGGTAAGGACGTGATCTTGGTTGAGACCGTAGGCACCGGTCAGTCCGAGGTGGAGATAGTGAAGACAGCTCATACGACGATCATCGTCGAAGTGCCCGGACTTGGCGACGACATACAGACCATCAAAGCCGGTATATTCGAGATCGGGGATATCTTCGTAGTTAACAAGGCGGACAGAGAGGGGGCGGGGAACACGTTCAGAGAGCTCGAAACCATGCTGGACATGAACGAAGGCGATGGATGGCAGGCTCCTATAATAAAGACCACCGCTACCGAGGGAGAGGGTATATCAGAGTTGGTCGATCTCATGGAATCTCATCTAGATTATCTTAAGGAAACGGGTGAATTCGAGGAGATCAGGAAGGAAAAGGTCAAAGAAGAATTCTTTGAGATAGTAAGAGAGAAAATGGATTCATACATCATGAACTGCAGGTCCGAGGGGGAATTGGATAAGGTACTGCAGAAGATTATTAGTTGTGAGATAGACCCGTACACCGCAGCCGATGAGTACATCGAACCTTTGACCGATCAGTAGATAACCGGCTCTTCGTACTCTCCAAAGACTTCTCTGAACACATCCGTTATTTCACCCAAAGTGGCGTAGGCTTTTGCACATTCTAGTATGATCGGCATGGTGTTTTCATCGCCTTCCGCTACCTTTCTGAGCTCTTCCAGTTTTTCTTCCACTTCCTTGTTATCCCTTTCAGTTCTGAGTTTCTTCAGCCTCTCTTTCTGTTTTTTCTCGCCTTCTGGGTCCATCCTGAGAAGCGGTATCTCCAGTGGTTCGTCGAGTTCGAATTCGTTGACACCTACGATGATACGTTTCTTCTCTTCGATCTCATTCTGGTATCTTGCAGCAGCGTCGGCGATCTCCTGCTGTAGGTAACCCTTCTTAACAGCCGGTATAACACCGCCCAAGCTGTCGATCTTATCGAAGTACTTGTAGGCTTCTTCCTCCATGTGATCTGTGAGCCATTCCACGTGATATGAACCCGCGAGCGGGTCTATGGTGTTGGTCACGCCGCTCTCGTGTGCGATCACCTGCTGTGTTCTGAGAGCGAGCCTTACAGCCTTTTTGGACGGCAGTGCCAGTGCTTCGTCCATGGAATTCGTGTGCAGGGACTGTGTTCCTCCCATGACCGCTGCTAGAGCTTGTATGGCGACTCGAACGAGGTTGATCTCCGGCTGCTGTGCGGTGAGTGCGCATCCGGCGGTCTGGGTGTGGAACCTCATCCAACAGGAGCGGTCTTTTTTTGCTCCGAAGGTCTCCTTCATCTCCCTAGCCCATATCCTCCTGGCTGCACGGTACTTGGCGATCTCTTCGAAGAGGTCGTTGTGTGCGTTGAAGAAGAACGAAAGTCTGGGAGCGAATTCATCTACGTCAAGTCCTCTCTCGATACCGTGTTTGACGTACTCCAGTCCGTCCGCTAAGGTAAAAGCCAGTTCTTGGACGGCTGTTGAACCCGCCTCCCTGATGTGGTAACCTGATATCGAGATTGTGTTCCACTTGGGTACGTGTTTCGAACCGTACTCGAAGGTATCCACGATCAAACGCATGGAGGGTTCAGGCGGGAAGATGAACGACTTCTGTGCGATGTACTCCTTGAGGATGTCGTTCTGGATGGTTCCTCTGAGTTGTTCCTTCGGGACTCCCTTCTTCTCTGCCATGGCGATATAGAACGCCCACAGTACGGATGCCGGTCCGTTGATGGTCATGGACGTGCTGATCTTCGCAGGGTCAATGCCGTCGAAGAGTATCTCCATGTCCTTGAGCGAGGAAATTCCCACACCGCATTTCCCGAACTCTCCCCGCGCCAGGGGGTGATCGGTATCGTATCCGTAAAGGGTGGGATAGTCGAATGCTATGGACAGACCTGTCTCTCCGTGATCTATAAGGTACTTGAACCTCTCGTTCGTTTCTTCAGCAGTACCGAATCCAGCGAACTGCCTCATGGTCCATAATCTACCCCGGTACATGGTAGGCTGCACGCCCCGCGTGAACGGGTACTGGCTGGGGAATCCCAGCTTTTCCAGGTAATCGAAATCGCCCAGGTCGTCTGGAGTGTATAATCTGTCTATGGGCATCGAAGAGGTCGTGATGAATTCCTCCTTTCTCTCTGACCACTTCTCCAACTTGGGCTTGAGACGCTCTTCTTCCCACTTCTTTTTTTCTTCGGCTATCTTCTCGTTATCGCACATATTATCTTCCTCTGTTCAGAATTCGATACCTTCTCTTCCTTCGACACCCACCATATACGGGTGCTTGACCTCCGTCATCACGGTTACAAGATCCGCCAGGTCGATTATCTTCGGGGATGCGTTCCTGCCGGTGAGGACTATCTCTACGTGTGGAGGTCGGTTTATTATCATCTCTATCACCGGTTCTTCTTCTAATAGGTTGAAATCCAGGGCCATATTCATCTCGTCCAGAACCACCAGGTCGTAATCGCCGCTGGAGATGACCTCTTTTGCCCTCTCGAATCCTTCTTGGGCTAGGTCTATATCCACTTGGGCGGGGTTTTCTCTGTCCACAAAATCCGGTCTCCCGTACTGTTCGATCTCAGCCGTGGGTAAATTTTCAATGGCCGTGAGTTCGCCGTACTTGATCTGCCCTTTCATGAACTGGATGACTATACATCTATGACCCTGTCCCGATGCCCTGAGGACCAAACCCAAGGATGCGGTGGTCTTACCTTTACCCGTACCGGTATACACCTGGACCAGTCCTATCCTCTTCTCTTCTTTCAACGGAATACACCTAACAGCTCATTTATTTGCTCAAAGTTCATAATATTTTCGGTGTGGATTACCGTTAATTCCATAAGAATCAGTAAACTTTATTAACACGTCCTAGAACCTTGATTCGATCACCATGTCCGAAACCGGTCACGACTATGATTATGAGAAGGTAAGGAAAGAATTCGAATGGAACGTACCAGAGTATTACAATTTCGGGTTCGATGTCGTCGATAAAAGGGCGGAGGAAGGGCCTGATAACACGGCTCTTCTATCCATCGATAACTCGGGAAAAAACGTGCGGGAACACACGTTCCAAGATCTAAAAGAGCTGTCGAACAGATTCGCCAACTCGCTGCTCGAGAAGGGGATCAAAAAGGGAGACAAGGCCATGATCTTCATGCACCGTATCCCGGAATGGTACGTCGCTATCATCGGCATGATAAAACTCGGGGTGATACCGATCCCTACACCGAATCTTTCCGTGGCCAAGGATATAAACTACAGGATAAACAAATCCGAAGCTAGTGTAATAATCACAGACATAGAGAATGCAGATACCGTGGACGAAGGGAGAAGCGAGCTGCCTTCTTTGAAGCACTACATCTTGGTGGGAGGCGGGAAGGAAGGATGGACACTTTACGACGAGCTCATCGAGAAGGGAGATGAGGAATTGAGCCAGGATGACATCGAGAATACAAAGAGCAGCGACCCGATGATGATCTATTTCACCTCAGGAACAACGTCACTGCCTAAGATGGTGCTACACACGCACTCTTATCCCATCGGACACACGGTCACCGCTAAGTACGTTCAGGACCTCGACCCTTCAGATACGATCTGGGTCATCGCGGACAACGGCTGGGCCAAGACCGCATGGGGTAAGCTCTTCGGCCAGTGGATTGTCGGTGCCACGGTGGTACAGCAGAACATCACAGGCAGGTTCGACCCGGAGAAGACTCTGCAGATACTCCAGGATCACAATATAACCGTGTTCTGTGCACCTCCGACCATATACAAGATGCTGATCAACCTGGACGTTGGATCCTATGACCTGAGCTCTTTGAGACACTGTTTGAGTGCTGGAGAACCTCTAAATCCAAACGTCATCGAGAAGTGCGAAGAGTACACCGGACTGCACATCTACGATTACTACGGCCAGACGGAAAGCGTGGCTCTGGTTGCCAACTATCCCTTCATGGACATCAAGATGGGGTCTATGGGAAAGCCTACTCCGGGGCATGTCATCGAAGTAGTGGACGACGAAGGTAATCTAAGACCGGTCGGCGAAGAGGGGCACATCGCCGTTAAGGTCAAGCCGGAAAGACCGCCAGGAATATTCAAGGAATATTGGAAGGACGAAGAGAAGACGGAAGAAGTCTTCCACGGAGACTGGTACTTCACCGGGGACAAGGCGTACAAGGACGAGGACGGCTACTTCTGGTTCGTTGGAAGGGCCGACGACGTGATCAAGGCGTCCGGTTACAGGATCGGACCCTTCGAGGTCGAGAGCGCTCTGCAGGAGCACCCCGCGGTACAGGAGAACGCAGTGGTCGGGGCGCCGGACGACATACGTGGTAAGATCGTGAAGGCTTACATCATTCTTAATGAGGGATATGAACCAAGTGACGAATTGGTGAAAGAACTGCAAGACCACGTCAAGAAGGTAACGGCACCCTACAAGTACCCGAGGCAGATCGAGTTCGTGGACGAGCTGCCCAAAACCATCAGCGGTAAGATAAGGAGGACGGAACTCAGGGACCGTGCTGAAGATGAATATATGGAAGAGCACGATAACCTGCCCTACTAAATATTATATAAAGTAAGTGCGGTTATCTGAATATAATGAACCCGCTGACATCCGAGCTTTGGTCGCCTTACGTAGTAGGTTTCGGTATAGGAGTGCTAGTGTGGCTCAGTTTTTTACTGTCCAACAAGGCCATCGGCTGCTCGACTGCTTATGCGAGAACATTCGGGATGATGGAGGTGCTGGTTAGAGGGAAGAAGGTCAAAGAGAAACTCTACTACAAAAAATTCGTACCCAAGATAGACTGGGAATGGATGCTGGTGATCGGAGTGATCGTGGGCGCCTTCATCTCTTCGTTTTTATCGGGCAGTTTCAAGGTGGAGATGGTACCCGCGATATGGGAGAAGTCACTCGGTTCTAGTGTGTTATTGAGATTCGTCGGTGCCTTCATTGGTGGACTTCTATTGGGATTCGGCGCTCGGATGGCAGGTGGATGTACAAGCGGACACGGTATAAGCGGAACGATACAGCTGGCGTTGAGCAGTTGGCTGGCTTTCATCTTCTTCTTCATCGGCGGGATACTGACCGCATTCTTGTTATACGGAGGTCTCTAGATGCTGGACCAGCTACACGGTCAGAAAAGAAAACAGCTGCTTATAGGGTTCCTGATAGGAATAGCCTTCGGTTTCCTATTGGACAGAGGTGGAACTACGGATGTCAATATCATCGTAAATCAACTCCTATTGAAGGATTTCACAGTATTGAAGATAATGTTCACAGCTATCATAACCGGTATGATAGGCGTCCACTTTATCGTTAAACACCTAACCCCGGAGCTCCAGCCAAAACCGTGTCCGTGGAAGACCGTCATCATAGGCGGATTGATATTCGGCATCGGTTTTGCATTACTCGGTTTATGCCAGGGAACCGCTTTAGGTGCGGTTGGGACCGGCTCCGTCCATGCGCTCATAGGTGTGATCGGGATGTTCATCGGAGCGGGTATGTTCGCTTCGTTGTATCCACACTTTAAAGGCTTCATGGATAGATGTGATCTCGGTAAAGTGACGATACCGGACCTGTTGGGTGTGAACACATGGTGGATCATCCTGGTAATCTCCGCGGTTCTGATCGGGATAATGTACTACGTCGAGATGAAAGGACTTTGAACCATATTAAAGTTACAAGCTTCAGATCGGAACCATATTATCGTCTAAACCAATAGAAATCGTACTGTTCTCTTGGATGTATTTTTTCATCGACTCTATTGCGGTGATATCTAGGTCTTTTCTGTTACTACCGAATTTTTTGGGTATGCCCTGCGATGTGACGAAAACCGCCTTGTAGGTTCTATCCATCTCCACCCTTTCATCACCGACGTAGAATTCTTGTATCCTATTGCCAGGTGGGTTCTCCACCTTGAAATATACGTGGATTCCCTTGCATCTCTTCAAGAATCCACCCATCTGCTTATATGGATCACCAGAGAAAGTATTCTCCATGTCCTCCTCCAGCATATCTTTGAGCTCTCTTCCTGTTATGCTGCATGTGGATACCGGTGGATTTACAGGGATGATATTCCACAGGTCGTTAACCGTGATCGGACCCGGTGGAACCGGGGCGCCGTACCTCCAGCCGTTCGAGAACGCCATCACGGCGTCGGTTTCGTTCAACAGAGATGTGAGAAGTAGGTTGTCCATGGTGGATTCCATAACTCGATTACGGGTGAGAGATGTTTCCGTGTTCCCGATGACCGTATCGAGCATCTCTCTATGGGGTGCTAGGGTTTTATCCACGATTTTTTTAACTACTAGGTCTTCGTCTATCGACCCGTCTATCGATACCAGTTCATGTTCCGTGTCGACTATATCTCCACACTCTATTTTCAGATCTAGTCTTCCCACGAAAGAACCGTGGCATCCGGACTGTATTATAATCGTATCGTTAACCGTCACCGGTGTGTAGACCCTGTTGTGGGTGTGACCACTCAGTAATATATCGACACCTTCCACTTCTTTTGCCAGTTTTAACTCCTGAGGATATCCAAGATGTGAGAAGACTATTATGATATCTACACCTTGATCCACCTTTAATTCTTCGATATAACCGGGTAGTTCTTCATTCCCCAAGGTGAAATATATGCCTTCGCTGAAGAAATCTGGCATGGTCTTATCGACGATGGTCGCTGCGATACCTATAAGGCCGAATTTGACACCTTTCTTTTCTATGACCTTGTAAGGGGGGTAAACTAATTCATCGTTTTCCTCGTTATAACAGTTGATCGCTAATAACGGATAGTTCAACTTTTTTACTATCTCTTCGAGATTCTTCGGGCCATAGGCGAATTCCCAGTGTGCCGTCCAGGCATCGAAGTTCAACTCGTTGAGGATGGGGGTCATATCCTTTCCTTGGTTATTAACGGCTGCGAAGGTACCGTGTATGGTATCTCCGTTATCCAGGGCGATAACACCTCCTGGATTATCTTTTCTTGCTTTCTTGAAATAACCACTTATCCTGGCATATCCTCCCGCTTCACTGTAGATCTCCTTCCCATCCACCCAGTAATATTCGGGATGAGGTTCGAAATAACCATGGCTGTCGTTCAATTGAAGTATCGTGATATCTTCACCTTCTATCATAGATTTCACCTGATTTACTCGTTATCGTTTCTTTAGGTATATAATTTATTTTAAATCACTAGATAAGCAATTAAATATATAAATCAACGATAGGATAACCTCGATATGCTGCTTTCTTGGATGGAAATAGTGGTACTTCTTTACGCTGTCTTTCTGAGTTCTTTACATTTTTCATGTGATAAATTACCTATGTGTATCTCCCGTTCACACATCAGGCTGTTGAGTTACGGCGGGGGTTCATTGTTAGCAATCATATTCTTGGTTTTATTACCGGAAGTGGTTCATTCCACTCCGACCGTGATCGTATACCCACTCATGCTGATTGGATTTATCGTTTTCTTCGTCTCCGAAAAGTACCTTTACCAGCATGTCAAAGACGTGAAAGTATTGGAAGAAGAGCTCTACCATCTCCACGTAGCCGGATTCTTTATCGATCATTTCATCAAAGGTTTCATCTTAGTGACGATAATCAAATTAGAACCGATCCTGGGTCTGCTGACCGCGATCCCTTTCTTCATTCATACCTTGTCCTCTTCCATCGCCTTAGAGCAGATCCATAAAAGTTCGGAGAGGACCATCGATAAGATAGTGTTGTCGAGCTCCACCGTGGTGGGTACGTTGGTAGGGATATTCTTCGAGATGAGCGTACATATGGAAAGGAGTATACTAGCCTTCGTGGTGGGGATGCTTTTATTCATGGTCAGCAGGGATATTTTACCGAAAAAGAAGGAGGGGAGACCTTTCTACTTCTTGCTGGGCGTAGTCACTGTATTCATCATCTGGATATTTTTAGAATATTATATCGTATGAATTCATTCTCTGTGCAAAATCACCGAATAAGTATAAATATCAAAAATTCACTCATAACAAGGGATAAAATGGATTTGATACTAGACGTAAAAACGAGGGAAGAGTACTACATGAACCACATCAAGGGAGCGCTGAATATACCCGTATGGGACCTAGAATTTTACTTGGATTTCTTAGCGGATAAAAAAGTGAGGGTGTACTGCGGACCCAGGAGAAGAAGGACGGAGATGGCCCTGGAATACCTAGAAGATAATGGTATCGGCGT
This sequence comes from Thermoplasmata archaeon, assembly GCA_046484045.1. Taxonomy (GTDB): domain Archaea; phylum Thermoplasmatota; class Thermoplasmata; order Halarchaeoplasmatales; family Halarchaeoplasmataceae; genus CAZHUM01. The sequence continues at coordinate 10,798 of JAWOBZ010000047.1, forward strand.
GGAAGAGCTGCCGGTGGACGAATTCGACGAACATGAATGGGTGGGTAAACCGATGGTCAGTGCTCTTAATTACCTATCGGTCAAACCGGGTCACGAAGAGAAGGTGGAAGAGATGATGGAAAACCTCTGTGAATTTACAATGGACAAAGAGGGGTTCATCGGAACCAAGGTCGTTAAGGCAACGGACGTCGCATACGGTGGGTCGATGCTCAGAGGTGAAAGGGAAGAGATAAAGATCAAGCCGACTAAGTACATCATGATAACCTACTGGGACAGCAGGGAGAGCCATGAGAAATTCCACAAGATAGACGAGATAATGGAAGGCTTCAAAGAGATGATGCCTCACCTGTCGGTCATGCCCTTCGAAGAACACGCCGAGATAATGCATTGAAAGGAATATGGAGAAGATAATTCAGTATCTAATAGTAATAATCGTCGTCGTAGGACTGCTGGTGAGCGGTATCTATATCTTTTTCTATCAGATGAAGAAGGACAGCTACACCAGCGAGTACTCCTACGAAGTGCACATCGATACAGAGAATGTAGTTACTAACGTGACCGTTATCGTTCCTCTCCCAGTATATTCGAACGAGCCGTTTCTGGGTGATGATATCACCAGTGGCAAAGCCCATGTGCCGGAGGACTGGAGATGCAGTTTGGTGGATTCAAATGGCACCACCATGTTGAAGATCGAAATAGACCGCATCGAACCGAACAGCTATGAACATTTGAGAGCTAACCAAACCTCTCAAGACAGTATAGATACGAAGTCACCGCAGGACGACGAACCACTCCTACAGCCTAAATACAATATGAGTGAGACGGAGTACGGCCAGCCCCACCCTGAGGAATGGGACGACAGGCTGAAGGCTTACAATTATACCACGCTCGTCTTTCTTTCATATGAGGGTAGCAACGAATCGGAGATCAGGGTCTCGATAAGATTGTCGGGATCGAATACGTGGTGGACTTTAGGATGGAGCGGGAACGAGTACTGGGACAATGTGTCCATAGAAGCAAAAAATGGAGAGAAAGGGTGGTTTATAGCCGAGGGAAAGTTGGTTGAAGGGCACGGGAATTACTGAACATGGATAACAGACTAAAATAATATATACCAACATCTCCATAATAAACTAATGAGAAGGGGATATATACTAGTCGTCTTGATTATTTATATCATCTCGGCAGCATCATTTGGACTCCTGATAGGGGATTATAACGAATACAAGGGTGTTCTGGTGACTAAGAGGGATTTTAACGTTACTGTTGACAAAGCTACCGTTGAAACTAATCGATCTACAGACAATTACGAGAGAAGGGCTTGGATCAACATAACTTTGAGATTCTGGAACAATGGATCCACACCTATTTACTTGGATGAAGTTTCCTACAAATTATATCTTGATAAAATCGATGAATCAAACCTGATCTTGGAACATAAATTCTTGTTGGGTAAACGATACGAAGATGAAATAATAAAAGGAGGCGAATCCATTACCTTGATGTTCACAAGGACGACTTACAATTTATTCGAGGATTATTACACAAAGAATCATAACAATATAGATTTGTTACTAGGAAATATTAAAGTTAAAATGGGTTTCCATGATCATCCCAATCTCGATCTGATTACGGTTTCTTTCAAAGAACGTCATATGAAAACCCTATGGGATGGGGGAAAATGATCGATGACAAATTGAACAAAAAGATAATAGGTCTCACTGTATCGATTTCTTACTTTTTCATCTTAATATATATTATTAACAACTCAATTTTAGCAACAAGTGGATTCACATCGTCTGCTTATATTTTATCAAAGGATAAAATCCAGCAGGAAGTGATGAGGCCGATCATTTCCCCGTTCCCGGCGACTTGGCATGATCTTTGGAAAAAATAATTGTAAAGGTCGTCTGACTGCTCGTACAAATCGATATACATGTCCTTTTCCAGA
>JAWOBZ010000078.1:0-30644 GCA_046484045.1 Thermoplasmata archaeon
TTAATAGCAAAACATTTTAATACGATATTAAGTTTTGTTTGACCTGATAAGATGGCTGCATCCTGGAAGTATTTCGCACTAAGGACGGTTAACGCCTTCATTGTTCTTGCTGTGGTGATCTTTATTATCGCTGCGGTTTCGAGTACCTTGGCAGACCAACAATTACGTTCTGATATAAGGACCGAGGTAAGGGGGCATATGCAGGAAGTCTCTAGAGAGAATCCGGGTTTAAGTGAAGAAGACCTAAACGAGGAGAGGGCGAGGAAGACGACCGAGCTAGAAGAAAGGTATGGTTTGGATAAACCGTTATGGGAGAGAATAGTGACACGTACTTACAACACACTGAAGCTGGATTTTGGTAAAGCCCAATCCATGCGGGATCCCCGAACTGGAAGCCAAGAAGTTTGGGATGTTATCATGTCAAGATTACCCAGGACCATACTACTATTTACTACAGCGGCAGCACTCTATACTATTTTAGGACTGATCGTGGGGCTTAAAGCCGCTCAAGTGGCAGGAAGCTACCTTGATAAGGGTCTGTCCTTGTTCGGTATCACGATGTCGAGCATGCCTATGTGGTGGCTCGGGATGATAGCTATCTTAATATTTGCCTATGAATTGGAGTGGTTCCCAGCTGCTGCTTTCCCGTTTCCAGAAGAAACCGGTTGGCAGTATTATAAGGGTGTACTATGGAGGATGGTATTGCCTCTTTCGGTAATAGTTACCAATCTTTTTGGAGGTAGAGCTTGGGCTACTCGTAACCTTGTTACCGAAGTTCTTCAAGATGATTATATAATGGCGGCTAGAGCGAAGGGAGTTCCAGAACGCAAGGTCATTTACGGCCATACACTGAAAACAGCAGCCCCCCCAATAGTGACATCAGCAATACTTACGTTCCTACTTTCTATAGGTGGAGCTATGATAACTGAAATCATATTCAACTGGCCGGGAATGGGGAGGCTACTCTGGGTAGCTCTACAGCAAAACGACGTGCCCGTTGTAATAGGGATAGTATTCATATCCACATTTATGTACGTATTAGGATATTTAATAGCGGATTTGATCTACGGCTTCTTGGATCCACGAGTTGAAGTCGGAGCAGAAAAAGCGGTGTAATAAGGTAGGTGTATAAATCATGGCTATACATTTTAAAGATCTAAAAGAAAGAGCAAAAACCATCATCTCCGAATTTAGAAAGCAGAAAATGGGCATTGTCGGAGCGAGTATCATCCTCTTCATGTTATTTTTGGGTATATTTGCACCATGGCTGGCTCCAAATACGGTTGACCGATGGGGTAACGTAAGAGATTGGAGGGACAATCCCGCTAGAGCCCCCCCTACCTGGCTAGATTATGTCACAAGTGATGATTACGCGCCCCATGAGGTCGTTTATGATGCTGAAGAAGAGGAGGGCTATTTCCACGAAGTTACCTATACCTACCAAAATGATTACGATATGACCATCAGAGATATAATCATATATCTAGAAGGTAGTTACACCGGAAGTGATCCCGAACTCATAATCGAGATAGAAAGGCCCGATGGAGAGGTCGTGGGTCTTATCGACAGAGGGATGGACGCGTCCAATGGTTCTTTCTCTAGTAGGATTTCAATATTCAAAGATTCAAGCGGACAAATATTCAATTATTTTGAAAATATCGCGGTGGATGAGGGGCTTCCCCTAGACGATGTCCCCCAAGAAGTTAACGTGGATGAGGGTAGAGTACTATTCGCCCAAAAGTCTAAAGATATGTTAACTAACCCAAAATCACTCAAAGGTGAGTACGTACTACGTATCATGATGTACCAAAGTACAGGGGATATAGAACTGACACACGGTGAAGATAGTACTAGGGTTATTTACGGAGGAGCGGTTTATGGATTAATGGGAACTGACACCTTGAGGAGAGATATCATGTTAGGTTGGATATGGGGTGCACGTTATGCACTCATAATCGGTATGATAGTCGCTGTCGCCACCGTATCTATCGGGACATTGTTCGGTATGACTAGTGCATATTTCGGCGGTTGGACGGATGAAATCATGCAGAGGATTAACGAGATAGTGATCGGGATACCTACTCTACCCATCATGATCATAATCATGTTCCTTCTAAGCAAATCATTATGGATAATGATATTTTTAATGTCGATACTGTATTGGAGGGGTATCGCTAAGACGATAAGAGCACGAGGTCTGCAGATAAGACAGGAAACTTATATTGAAGCATCTGAGGCCTTGGGCTCCGGCGGCGGAAGGATAATCATAAACCACATGATCCCCCAGATCCTTCCCTACTCTGTGGCTGAAGCTGCTTTGACTGTCCCTATTGTGATAATAACTGAAGCGAGCTTGAGTCTATTAGGGCTTGGTGACCCAAGCATTGTTACGTGGGGATTACTTCTCAGCCAAGCTCAGCAGGCTGATGCTACCATCCAAGGGCTATGGTGGTGGGTATTGTTACCAGGTATAGGGATCACGCTATTTGGTTTTGCATTCATCGCTTCGGGAATGGCGATAGAGAGAGTGGTGAACCCGAAGATGCAGCAGAGGTAATTGAGGTAAAATCATGACAGACAAAGATACCGTGTTGAAAGTAGAAGACCTATCGACGCACTACTTCACTAGTAAAGGTGTAGTTCAAGCATTGGATGATGCTACATTTGAGTTGAAAAAAGGTGAATCTATTGGGATAGCCGGAGAAAGCGGTTGTGGAAAAAGTACCTTGGCTTTCTCGATCCTTAAACAGGTCCAGCCGCCGGGTAGAATAGTTAAAGGTAGTATCAATCTCGATGGCATAGAGGTTACTAAATTATCCGAAAGTCAAGCGAGAAAAAAGATCCGATGGAACAAAGTATCTATGGTATTCCAAGGTGCTATGGATATAATGACCCCAGTATATACGGCAGGGCAGCAGATGGTAGAACCCTTGAAGTATCACAGGGGCATAAAGGGAGACAAAGCAAAAGAGATATGTCTGAAGTATTTAGACCTCGTAAATATTGAACATGGGTTATTCGATAGGTATCCTCACGAATTAAGCGGTGGTCAGAAACAGAGAATTATCATAGCTACCGCATTGTTGCTCGAACCGAACGTGGTTATACTTGACGAACCAACTACGGCTTTGGATGTGGTAGTAGAAGCAAAGATAATGAACGACCTTAAACGGCTAAAGCGTGAGTTAGACAACTCCATGATATTCATAACCCACGACTTGAGCATACTCGCAGAGGTCTCTGATTTACTAATGATCATGTACGCCGGATGGATAGTTGAATTTGGAAGCGCCAAGGAGATATACAGAAATCCAAAACATCCTTACACACAAAAACTTTTGGCCGCTATACCAAGTTTACACGAAGATATCGATCGTTTGGAATACATACCCGGAGTACCCCCTGACTTAACATCCCCTCCATCAGGCTGTAGATTTTATCCTAGATGTCCAAATGCTATGGAAAAATGCACTAAAAAAGAACCAGGAATGTACGATGTTGACGGTGTAAAAGTGAAATGTCTGTTGTTTGATGATTATGAGGAGGTTTAAACATGGTTAAACCCATAATGAAAGCTAAAAATCTTACCAAATATTTCGAAATAAGTCAATCTTTCATGGACAAGCTTCAGTTTAAACCAAAACAATACGTAAAGGCAGTGGATGGCATAGATTTTGAGATATATCCAAAAAAGACCATGGCCTTGGTCGGCGAATCCGGGTGTGGGAAGACAACCGTAGGAAAACTCGCTATGAGACTTTTGGACCTCACCGATGGTCAGCTCATCATGAAAGGTAAGGATGTTTCACAACTACAGAGTTCAGCTGAATTAAAAGCCTACCGCAGGACAACCCAGATGATCTATCAGGATCCATTTTCTTCTTTAGATCCAAGGTATAAGACGATGAACATACTTGAAGAACCCATGCTGATCCACGGGATCGGCGGGAATATAGATGAAAGAAAGGAGATAATAAAGGAGGCTTTAGAGGAAGTCAGGCTGACCCCTCCTGAAGAGTTCATTGATAGATTTCCACACATGCTGTCAGGAGGGCAGAGACAGAGGGTCGCTATAGCAAGAGCACTCATACTCAAGCCCGATTTCATCGTGGCTGATGAACCGGTTTCCATGCTGGATGTTTCAGTTAGAGCTGAGTTGTTAAATCTGATGAAAGACTTGATAGAGGAAGAGGACCTAACTTACCTTTATATCACTCACGATATATCAACGACTAGATTCTTTTGCGACGATATAGGTGTGATGTATCTAGGAGACCTTGTTGAAAAGGGTCCCGTTGGTGAAGTGTTGGACAACCCACTGCACCCATACACACAGGCATTATTGACCGCGGTACCCGAACCCGACCCTGATAGAGTAGATAAGGTTAAGAAGGTCCCGATCAAAGGAGAGATACCTTCCGCGACAAACATCCCGTCGGGATGTAGGTTCCATCCCCGGTGTCCGTATGCCAAGAAGATATGTGCAAAGAAATCACCGCCGGATAAAGAACCCGCTGAGAAGGGACACTTTGCAAAATGCCATTTCGCGGGCGAGATAGAATTCAAGCTGCGGGTGGCTAAGTTATCGGATAAAGGTGATGTGGAGAAGGTGGAAGAAATGAAGCCTGACGAAATCGCTGAGCACGTAGTTTCCGGTCAGAGTAAAAAACTGAAGCTAAAAGATGGTTAATGCTGCCATTTAATACCTGCCCTAAATCAATATTTCAATTTTGATGCGTTGGACTTAGCTTACCATACAACAAAAGATATAATTAGGGTACTTTGTCATGAATAAGTGCAATGAATACAGGGTTCAAAGAAAAAGTTAAGAATTTCCTTACCCGCAATAAATTATTGAATATAGGTATAGTCTTGATACTCTTAGCCGTACTGCTATCTTTTATTTCGATCACAAATGATATCATCCACAGTACAGAAGAAGGAGTAATAAAGGATGGAGGTTATTATTTTCTTGATTATAGGGACGAGGCGGTAAATTCAACTATGAATATCGAGTACGTTGTCAACCAAAATAATACTCATAATAATACTATTGAAAACAAAACAGCAGCCGTAAATATCACCGATGAACATTTTAATACCTTACACACATTAAACATGTCAGCTGATGAGAAAAAAAGTATAGATATTGACAACAATGCCAGATACATTACCGCAAATTTTTCTGAAGGTGAAATCCATTATGAACATAAGATTGTATTCCCTTATCAACCTTATCGACTTTTATCTATTCCCGCTTTATTGATGACGATGATGGGGATCGTTCTGTTCTACAAAGGAAAGCAGAGATTGTTGCATGAAAAATTTGGAGAGCGTGGGATGGACTAATAATTGTAAAAAGATAATCTTATGTAAGGGAAAGTCCACGTGAATCTAAATTCTCTTTTTCTTCTTACTATAGAAAAATATCAACGATGCACTACTAACGGTTAAAATCGTCACACCAGTGCCTATGCTGGGCGATTTATTTTCATCCTTGATTTGGAAATCCATCAACCTCTCGGTGTTCACCAACTCACCATATAGGTACTCCTCTTTCTTAACTATGTTTTTAACGTCAGGAGAATAATAAAAGTGTACATAATCCTCTCCATACACACCCTCTTCTTCGCTCATGTTAACAAGGTATGTCATAAATTTACCTGCCGGAACCTTCACCGATTTCTTCTCTTCTACCCTGAAGTCGAATTGAAACCGTGCGACTTCTTCCCATTCACCTCCACCTCCTTTCGGTTTTTCCCATCTTACTGCCGTGCTAGACCATGTTTTTCCTTCTTTCAAGGGAAAGTTAAAGCGATCTGGAGAGGGGTCATATGCAAAGGTACCTATCGTAGTCATCTCAGCGGTTAATGAAAGATTATCCATGTCATAATAATGTGTTTCTTCCCCATCTTCTCCATTTGATTTCCAGGAATATGATACCTCGTAGCATTTGACTATTTCCTCATTGATGTCGATTTTTTGATTTTCTGAAACTACTTCCATGGTATATCTTGTGTTTTGATCACCTTCACCTCGTTCATAGGACCAATTATCACCTTCAAACCAAGAAGGGATATCGGCTTCTGAGGATCCCACAGGTTCGATTGCAAATGAGGAGCAAATGAACAAAATCAAAGATAATGAAACTATCACCATAGTTTTAGTTCGTTTAACACCACTACGAGCTCCAGGACATGTCATATTATCGATTAAATTACTTAACACCACATATATAATTTTTCCAATCAACTACACGGATGTGCATTATAAGGAAATACATAAATACCGCACCCAAAGATATGTAATATGATATGGATATATACTTTAGCCATCCAACGTTCACTTATCAGACCAGAACCGAAAGGGATTGTGTAGAGATAATAAAGAAAGCTTTTGATGTTGACGAGATAATCAATCCTGCTGACTTCGGACTCAGAAAGGATACACGTGACCTGATTAAAAAGGCTGATATGGTGGTCGGTATGGCAGTTTCACAGCGCTTTACCTTTTTGGTATGGAACGAGATGGAGATTGGTAAGATGTCTGGAGCTGAAACAAGTACGTTTGTGGTAGAGAGTAAAAACGACCTAGGGCCTCTCGTCAAGGGTATACCGGACGGCATAAAGAAACTCGACTACGATGAATCTAGAATATTCAGAGAAAAGATACTAGATGAAGAAAAAGAGACCATATTCAGTATAATCTTCGGTAATTGGGGGAGACGTTTCTAGACATCATATATGTAATATTCACCGAATTTTTTAGAAACCCGATGGGTGAAAATATATCACGTGATCGATAGTTATGCTCCGTGCTCTCGCTTTTCAAAAACAATTTAAAAATAAGAAAAAAAAGAAAAAGGTTTAGGGTTGTTGGTTTTAGAGTTCTTCCTCTTCTTCAAAGAGGTCTTCCTCTTCTTCTTCGAAAAGGTCTTCTTCCTCTTCTTCAAAGAGTGGTTCTTCCTCTTCTCCGAACTCTTCCTCTTCTCCGAACTCTTCCTCTTCTTCAAAGAGTGGTTCTTCCTCGAACTCTTCTTCCTCGAACTCTTCTTCTCCGAACTCTTCTTCCGCCGGTGCAGGTTTCTTCATCATCATCATAACAACGACTATTATTATTATGATCACGACGATCCCAATGCCTGCGTAGAGCATCATGTTCGAATCGGCGCCGCCATCTCCGTCGTCAGTTTCTTCTTCTCCGAGATCATTGTATTCATAACCTGGTGAAGAGTCGCCTGAGAAGGTTTCCGTCTTTGCTTCATCGAGGTCGTCGTGTTCTACAGTAACCGTGAAATCAAGGTCGTCGGGGTCTACTGTTGACATGATGGTGAATGTATATATTCCGTTGGTACCAGAGGTTTCAGTCTCGCTTTCTCCGTCCCAAGACAGGGTTACCGTTGCGTCGTTTACGAATTTATTGTTGACATCCTTTATCGGTCCAACTGTTATCTGGTATTCTTTTGCTTCTTCTTCCATCTCGATGGCTTCAGAAGCGGATCCGGTGAATTCAACCTCTTTATCTAGGTAGCCTTCCATGCTCAACGATACTGTGAAATCTGTATCATCAGGATCGGGGTTCACTGTGAACGTTACCATGCCATCTTCGTCGGTCTGATCTTCCAATGTGATGGTTTCGTTCATGAACTCGTATGAAAATTCAACATCCACACCTAGTAAAGGCTCTTCGTCGAATTCCACGGGACCTACGGTAACTTCGTATGGGTCCTCTAGAATGTATGTGTACGTGTCATCCGTTGGGTTTGAGAGTAAGCCTCTTTCAGCGTACGAGGGTATCTCGAAGTCCTCAACGGTGTAAACCGCGTAGTCTTCGTGGTATATCGTCAATGTGAAGGTCTCTCCGAACGGACTATCTTCGGGACCGTCTGCCGGAATAGATATTCCAACATATCCTTCGGAATCCGTTGTTCCGGACCATGAACCGTCATCAATGCTCAGGGTTACTTCAGCGTTGGGAACGTTGTAATATACGTCATCATCTGCGTCATGGTACTGTACAGGACCCAATACAACTGTATAATCATCTCTCGGGTCTAGTTCCAAAGTGATATCGTATGTTCCTACTCCTTCATCTCCTTCCCACGTCTGTTCGTTCACCGTGTGATGTTCGGCGTGGGCGGTTACCGTCAACGGTTCCACCTGATCGAAGTTGCCTCTAAAGGAGAACGTACCATCTGCATCGGTCACTTCTTTATCGACCGGAGTGTGCGAGAATGATACCTGTGCCCCTTCTATCGGGTCACCTGACTCAGAGCCAACGACGGTACCCTCAACGTTTGTGTATGCTGCGACTGAATACTCCGCGAAATCCACATTACCTGCTTCATCCGTTGTCAATAAAACGACTATCCATAACGCCCCACCATATGGGAAATCGAATTCAACTTCTGTACCCTCGACTTCTTCATGTATAGTACCGGCACCATATAGTTCCGCATACTGTATCAATGTGGGTGCTTGCCATCCATATACACCTTTGAAGAAGTCCCAGTATATTGTTGCTTCAACCTTGTACCATGTGTGTGTGAGGTCATCATCACGCAGGTTGTCATCCCAATCGGTTACATTGAAGGGCTCCGGCTCACCTACTGTGACCTCTCTCTGTAAAGGTTCTTCCGATTCTATGGTAGGTGCTATGGTGTCACTAACGTTCACGATTTCGTTGTCTTCTGTCCAAACGTCATCGGTATCGTTGGCTTTGATGGTGTAGTTCAACTTCAGACCGCCTTCTGGGATCGTGATGTTATATTCATCAAAAGTACCCCAACCGGTCCAACTCATGCTGTTAGCTTCGTAAGTTTCATCTTCATTTTCGTCCAAATAGGTCAGGTTGTATTCAAGATGTACTTCGTCAACTTTTACCATGTTGGTTACGATGTCGAAATCGAAGAAGAATTCTTCTTGTCCCGTGTATGGCACTCCCGTTCTATCGAACACTATGGGGCCATCCCCGTCGAACTCTGGGAAACTGACGGTCGCATTATTATCTACTGTATCGTTGGCCCAGATCGAGTACTCGAAAAGGGTCACATTTTCCCAGATATCTACCGTTATGTTATAGTTCGGTTCGGTTCCGTCCATCTGGACGTCGTGTGTTTCGTTGTATGTGTCGTTGTGCATGGTATAAGTCAGCAACACTTCATCAACGCCATCTCTGTTATCCGTAACAGTTGCGTTGACTTCGTAGGTTTCATTCGCTAAGAACTCGCCTACGTAGTTGATGTCTATCTCTGGTGCTTTGTTGTCCATGATGCTTATCGTTTCAACATCAGTTTCCTCTGTGTTGCCGTCAACGTCCGTCGCGATGATCTGATATTCCATCTCATCCTCATCCAACGGTATCGTTATTTCACCTTCGTACACTTCAGTTGTTGAATCGTATGACATTGGTGCGTGTTCATACGTATCCCATTCATCGAAGGTGTAGTTCGCTATTACCGACTCTATCGCCCAATCTTCAGTTTCAACGGTCGCGTTGAATAAGAAGTCGTCTCCAGTGTATCCTGGTCCTTCAGTGTTGTCTGTAATTGTGAGCGGTCCGTCCTGTGCCGATGTCGTATTAGGCACAGCAAAAACCGCAACAAATCCAGCGAACACTAGTGCAAAGGCTATCACTATGGCTTCTAACTTAGCTCTTTTTTTGTTCATATATATCTAAGCCTCCATATTCAGTTCAATTCATGAGAAAACTTATCCGTATATATAATTTTTCCTATTTTTCCGGTTGATAAAATACAACTGGGTGCCGGTTCAAAAAATATACTGGCTAAGGTTTATAGGGTGATACCCAGATGGCGTTTTTGCTGATTTTACATCCTTGTAAAGGATCACATAGTCTGACAATAGATTCTATCCGTCCTCTATCCTTTCATAACGCCTATCGGCACCAATTTAGCCACGATCTCCGACAGACCTGCGTTGTGTGTGACCTCCACCACATTGTTTATGTCTTTGTAAGCATCCGTAGATTCCTCCAGCAGAACTTTGTTGCTGGCGGCCTTGACGTAGATGCCTTTTTCATCCATGCTCCTTTTGATCTTACCCACGTTGAATTTCTTCCTTGCTCCCGTCCTTGACATGACCCTACCGGCACCGTGACACGTGGACCCCCAGCTCCTCTTCATGGAGTTCTTACTTCCCTTCAACACGTAGCTGGCTGTTCCCATATCTCCGGGAATCAGAACGGGTTGACCGATCTTCTTGTATCTTTTCGGCACCTCTTTTCTACCCGCTGGGAACGCTCTAGTGGCACCCTTCCGATGAACTATCAAGTCCTTCTTGCCGCCGTCCACGTCGTGCTCCTCCTTCTTCGCTATGTTGTGGCATACGTCGTACACGAGGTGCATACCCATGTCCTCGGCATCCTCCTCGAATACGTTCTCGAAGCTCTCACGGACCCAGTGCAGGATCAACTGTCTGTTGCTCCAAGCGTAGTTCGCCCCGCAGCTCATGGCGGCGAAGTAATCCTGGCCTTCCGGTGAATTGAAAGGAGCGCAAGCGAGCTGTTTATCCGGCAGAGAGATCTCGTATTTCCTTAGGGCCTTCTCCATCTTGCCGATGTAATCGGAGGCGATCTGATGTCCGCATCCACGTGAGCCAGTATGTATCATCGTGGTGACCATCCCTTCTTCGAGACCGAACGCCTTTGCGGCTTCTTCATCGAATATCTTCTCGACTTTTTGTACTTCTAGGAAGTGGTTACCTCCACCTAGAGTTCCAAGCTGCGGCTCCCCTCTCTGCTTGGCCTTCTGAGAAACCTTTTCGGAATCCGCACTGTCCATCCTGCCGTTGTCTTCGATACGTTTTAGATCCTCCTCCCATCCGTAGCCCGCTTCGACGGCCCACTCGACCCCTCTATCTAGTACCTCGTTGAGCTCTCCTCGCTTGAGTTTGATCCTTGCCTTTTTACCTACACCGGCGGGGACGTTCTTGAAGACCTCGTTGATGATCGCTTTTATGTTATCACGGACTCGGTCCAATTCCAGGTTCGTCGTCACGAGTCTTACACCGCAGTTGATGTCGTAGCCCACACCTCCTGGAGAGATCACACCTTCTTCAGCATCTAGGGCTGCAACTCCTCCTATAGGGAACCCGTAACCCCAGTGGATATCGGGCATGGCCATGGAGTGACCGACTATGCCGGGCAGTGTAGCCACGTTCGCTACCTGCTCCGGTGCATTATCGTTCTTGATGGATTCGATCAATTTGTCATCTGCATAGATCCTTCCGTTCACCCTCATCCCGGATTTGTAACTCTTCGGTATCTCGTAAACGTAATCCGCTTTCTTCTCCAAAGGTCCTGTCCATCTCCTGCTCATCTTATCATCTCGTTATCATTTAACAAACGACTTCGTTTAAAATATTTGTTGTTTAACGGCAATATTTCATCGGATTATCTTGATTATCCTTTCTGCTGTAGATTGACCGATGCCCTTAACGTCTTTAAGCTCTTCTTCCGTGGCTTGGAATACTGCTCTCACACTGCCAAAGTGCTCGAGAAGTCGCTCTGCTAAAGTACCAGATACGTTCGGCAGCCCTTCCAGGATAAACTTTTTCGTATCTCTGTCTGAAAACGTTGATTTATCCTTTCTCAAGCTGTAAGACCCCTTCTTCCTTTCCTTCCGCATGAGCATGGAGGTGATCAGAGATGCAGTCTCCTCCTCGTCTTTCGATGTTATCACGGGTATGTTGAAGTCCACGGCCAAAGAGGCGAGGGCTCCGTAGATGGCTTTGTCGCTTATGTTCCTTCTTTCGTGGAGCCCCGTTCCCTCTAATATAATAACTGGATGTTGGTAGTTTTGTGAGATCTTCTTCGCTTGGGTGAACAACCTGCCGTCCATGAGAGATTCTAGGAAGTCGTCAACTGATTTTCTCTCCACCGCGGTCTCCTCGGATATGATATAGTCGCCGACGGACAGTTGAGATGTACTGATTTTGATGTCCTTCCTAGCCAGTTCTCTCACCACCCTGCTGTTCTGCTCCCTGACGTCTATCGTAACGGTTTTTACTTCCTCTTCTTCCTTTTCTTTCCCCACACCCCCTTTTTCCTCCTTCCCTTCGAATTCAAAAAGTGATTTCTGACCGCCCTTTTCTTTTCGACCTTTTTCGTCGATCAAATTCTCCCTTTTCAACTGCTTTTTGCTCTTCTTCCTGACCACCTTGTAATCCTCTTCTTTAACCTCTCCTTTTTTCCCGCCCCTCTTCATAGACTCGTCAACCTTTACCTTCCCCTCGAGTTCTTTTTTCAACTTATTCAGATTCCTCCACATCTTTTTCTCTTTGTTTTTACTCGCCCAGTAATACGCTTCGTCCCTGGTCTTCTTGGTGATCAATATGACCACCTTTCCCTTTCTCTTCCTGGCCGTTCTGCCCCTCCTCTGTATCGTCCTGATCTCCGATGGTACGGGCTCGTAGAAGACCACCAGGTCTGTAGCCGGTATATCTAGACCTTCCTCGCCTACGCTTGTCGCTACCAGTACATTGTACGTCCCGCTCTCGAAATCGTCTATAGCTTGGATCTGCTCGCTCTGCTTCAACCCTTTATCTCCTTCCTTGTTGGTCTGACCGACAAAACGGGCTGGACGTACGCCTTCCAGTTCGGACAGTTCGTCACTCAGTTTCTGGGCGGTGTACCTGTAGGAGCTGAAAACTATAACCTTGGAATCCGGATAATTATCGAGCTGGCCCTTGACTATCTCCAGCGTTTTAGGTACCTTGGGGTGATCCTTCTCGACGTTCTTCAGCAGCGCGATCACCTCTTTCATCCGTGAGGAGTTCATCAACCTTTTAGCTGCTTTCGACCCCCCTCTGGAATCGGCCTCGTTCTTCAGCTTCTCGAGGTATTTTTCAAGGGCATCCGGTCCTTGTGTCTCTGCTTGATCGATGGCATGATCCAGTTTCAAGCAGGAGGCGACTATGCTGGCTGCGTTGTAAAGAGACCCTTTTCCTCCCGAGTGTATTTCAGCTTGGATCTCACGCGTCGCTTTCAGAATATCCTTCCTTGATACCCTATCCGGTCTTTTTCCCTTTATGAACCCGTAATCCTGTAAACTTTTAACGTTGTCCTCAAGTATGGATTTCATCCTCTGGACTATCCTCTTCTGTCTTGCCGGGAGACTAACGTCGATCCACTTCATCTCTCTTTCCTGTATGTAGTTGATTACATCTGGATCGTATTTCGTCCTGATCTCAACGTTGGTGAAATCCAGGTTTTCACAAACTTCCAGTATGTGCTCCTTCTCGCTGCCGGGAGATGCTGTGAGACCGAGGCTCAAACCAGTGTACTTTTCACCTATGAAAACGTAGGAGTAGCTGCCAACGCCCCTGTGTGCTTCGTCGAAGATGACCAGTGAAACGTCGTCCAAGTCTATCCTCTGGGCCATCAAGTCGTTCCTTATCACCTGCGGTGTGGATACGATCACATCGTTCTCTCCCCATAATTCCTCCCTCTCGTCCGGTTTGACCTCTCCAGTGAATATCACCGGTTCTCCGATGTCCAATAGTTCTTCGATATCACGAGCGTGTTGGCTGACCAAGGGTTTCGTGGGAGCTAAAAAAAGTATCTTCTTGTCCGGCTCTCTTTGCTCGATATCAGCCATCACCAGGAAAGCTATTATCGTCTTGCCCATACCCGTCGGTAGGACCACTAGAGTCGATACTTCCTTTGCCGCTTCGGCTATATTCACCTGGTATGCCCTTTCCTCGATGGCACCTTCTTTTACCAGAGGATGTTCGTAACTCACACTAACCAAAAGCCTATTGTTTTATTTCAAACCTTCGAGAAGGGTGGAGTAAAAGTGGGTTCATATACCCAGTTCTTCGTCGAGCTGTTCTTCCATCTCGCTACCCAGAGCCATCTCTTCCTCCCATTCGTCCAAGTTCTCCAGGACCTCCTTTAGTTTCCTAAGACAATCTATACAGATCCATTTGTTCCCTACTTGCTTTCCCGGCACTTTTTTGTAGGTTATCGTCTCACAGAAGAAACAGTGATGCATGTCCTCCGTTCGATGTTCTGCGTAGGCTTCCATCCTCTTGCCTTCGAGCAAACTGGAGATCATCTTCTCTTTCTTCTCGTCCTCGGGATCCTGTTCTTCCTTTTCTTTCTTGCCTTTATCGTCAGCCAGTGTAACACCTGTGCTTATGTTATACCTTCTATTATATTTAAATTATCCTTAAATCACGAATAGACAAGGCAGAAAAACAATTTATAGATGAATACATAGCATAGAACATAATGAAACTCATATTCTTGGGCACCGGAGGAAGCTATCCATCACCCCAGAGGAACGTCGTTTCCATAGCTCTCAAGGTGAACGGAGAGATGCTGCTCTTCGACTGTGGAGAGGGGACCCAGAGACAACTCATGAAGTCCTCGGCTTCCTTTATGGACGTGAACAAGGTGTTCATCACCCATTTCCACGGGGATCATATATTGGGTTTACCCGGGCTGATACAGAGCATGAACCTGAACGACCGTGAGAAAAAGTTAGAGATCTGCGGACCTAGAGGGACGGAGAAGATGCTACAGGTTCTTTTGCGGGTGGGATACTTCAGACCGAATTTTACCGTTTATGTTCAAGATGTAAAACCCGGCGCTCGTCTGCGCTTCGATAAATATTCGGTTTCAGCCGTAGAGGCGGACCACAACGTCCCCTCACTGGCATTCGTCTTCCAGGAAAAGGAGAGACCCGGTAGGTTCGATAAACAGAAGGCACTTGATTTGGGCGTACCGGAAGGACCGCTTTTCGCCAAGATACAGCGGGGCGAGAGGGTAGAAGTGGAAGGAAAAACTATCCACCCAGGAGAGATATTAGGTCCTCCGAGAAGGGGCAGGAAAATAGTCTACTCAGGGGATACCAAGCCAAGCCCTATAATAGAGAAGGCGTCCATGGACGCCGATGTCCTTATTCACGAGGGGACATTGGAATCGGCACTGTCAGACAAAGCCCTGCAGTTCGACCACTCGACGGTAAAGCATGCTGCCGAGATCGCCGATAGAGCACGTGTGAAAAAGCTCTTCATCATCCATATCAGCCCTAGATACGATAAAGTCGAGGGTTTATTGAAGGAAGCGAGGGAGGTCTTTGAAGAGAGCTACATACCCTCAGACCTAGATGAATACGAGTTTTGAAATGGAAAATCATAAAATACCGATGACCCTTTACCTTCGTCAATAACTCATGACCGCACTAATCGACTCTTTAAAACATATAGCAGATGGTTATCGACCGGATAAGATGCTTCTTTACACAGAATCTGAGATCTTGATGGAGAAGATATCGGATGAGTTCACGGATATCCCGCTGATCGTATCTACTCATCGGCCTCCCATGTCCAAGATGCTGGAGAGGAACAACGTTCACATGAGAAAGACGAACTACAAACCTCCAGTCGGTTTAGACGTGCTGGATCAAGCCGAAGACCTGGTTCTATCGTGCTTTGGAGAAGGGCTCTTGGGGAGTTCAGATAAGATCCTTTTCGTGATATCTACCGACATCGAGACCATATTGGTTTTCGATATGAAACATATCGGTGCAGCAAATCTTAAAGATCGGTTGGAAGGGAGACTGGATGTTAGAGTTTTTGAATCCGTATTCAAACTAAGCACCATGATAGCTAGAGAGGGGAAAGAAGGTTTACCCATGGGTGCTCTTCTCATCGTTGGTGATGTGAACAGAGTGATGAACAACACCAGGGAGATGATCAAAAATCCCTTGGAAGGGTGTAAATATGAAGAACTCAACATCATGGAGAACGGGAATTGGAACACTATAAAAGAGTACTCCACACTTGACGGAGCCGTCGTTTTCGACGAGTACGGGAATCCGATCGCTGCAGGAAGGTATGTGATGTTCGATAAAAACATAGATGTAAACGTAGAGAGAGGACTCGGAGGAAGGCATCTAGCTGCTGCATCGATCTCCAAAAAAACAAGGGCTATCGCATTAGTGGTTTCATCTGAAGGGAATATCAGGATCTATAAAGACGGCGATAGGATATACTCGGTCGAATCGATCTAGATCTATTGAAAATAAAAAGTGAATAAAAGGGAATGGGGTTTTCGATTTTTTTACTTGTTTCTCTTTCTTCTGACCGCATCGTTCACAACGACCGTGGTTATGACCGCTGTTATCAACGCTAGCGTGGTAAATCCTGGGCTGTCTTTATCCTCCTCCGGTGGTTCCGCAGAAACCGAGATACTGCCGTCGTCGGTCTCTGTAACACCTTGATAGGTCGCTGAAGCTTTAACTGTGAAACGGGTATCGGTCTTCAATCCTTCAACGTGTAAAGTCGTCGTGAACTCTTCCCCAGTGTTTCCTTCGTTGTTGGTTTCATCCAGCCAAGCTGCACTTGAAGACGGGATCAAAGTGAGTTTAACGACAGGATAGTCTTCGAAGTCGCCTCTTACTTCTACAGTTATATTTACCACTCCGCCAGAAGCCATCTGGATCCTATCTAGATCGACGTCTAGAGAGAAGGTCTTCTCCTCGGGATGTAGGGTAGCCATAAAGAAAGCTGAACCTATGTTGACGCCTTTCACGCCCTTAACCGTGAAGACGATATCTTTGAAACCTCTCTCTATTTCGGGTGCATTGTACGTGAACTGTATCTGTCCGTTGTTGTCCGTGGTCTCGTTTGAAGTGGCAAGAGATAGATCGCCAAGGGTGGCCTCCAAGTCTACTTCTACGCCTGGTGCTACATTGTCGGATTGGTCCTTGGCTAACACCGTTATCGTGGTTTCTTCCCCGCTCTCCAAACTCTTCTTCATGGTTATGGACAGTGTGAGGGATTCTTCCACCATCTTGTGGACATTTAGATAGGTTTGCTTGTTGTGTGGTCCGTGATCAAATCCATTAACCCAACCCGTATAAGTGTCCTTCCTGTAAACATGGAACTGAGTGGGGAAGTAGATGACCGACATCGGCATCTTTTCCAATAGAGTGTCCTGTAATTCTGATATGGCGGTCTGCCTTTCATCCATATCAAGTATCGCATTAGCATCTCGGATCTGATGATCAAGTTCTTTGTTACTGAAACCCATGAAATTTTCCGTTCCATTGGTATGGAAAAGGTCGTACATGTCCTTTCCAGGATCGAGGGATGCCTCATATCTGTTGATGGTGATTGAAAAATTGCCGATCTCTTCATTTTCCTCGAGTTGAGATATGGAGGTCATGATCGATGCTGAGTTGTTAATAGATAGGGCATTAAGCCCGTCGTCACCGGCCAGTTCAGAACCTACGACGCTTGGATTTTCATCTACCGTTATCCCAGGCATTTTTACATCGATTGAAAATTCTTCGTGATTAGGTAGCTCCCTTACTCCATCGGCGTCGTAGTCCATATATGATATCTCATCCATCATCTCATTCGCCTTAGATACATCCTGTTTCACCGCGCTGGTGTCTTTATTGAACCAGTACTTATTTCCCGGTGATACCACGGTGATACCTTTATAGCCCATGCCCTGAAGGAAGTTGCTGACGATGTTATCTCTAGCATACAAGTAGTTCACGGCGTTCCTGAATTGATCTGCTTTTTCTTCAGTAACGTTGTTTTCACCTACTCTCGTGGGAAGGATATCCGCTTTGTAGGATGCGTAAACGAATTCGTTCTTGGGTATCTTTACCAGTGTTGATTCGGAGCTGTCAATGTATTTAGAATAAATTGATGGATACACTGGCTTGATAACGTCTATCTCCCCGTTGGCCAACCTATTCACGGCACCGGTCATATGGGTGGCGGCACTACCACTTGCACCCAGTGGTATGCCGTCAGCATTGAAGCTTTTTGGTTTTGCTATGGTTTTGAAAACCTTGAATTCGAGAGCGTCGAGGTATGGTCTTCCATTAAAATAATCCTCATTAGCGCTTAAACTGCATGTGGTCATATTGTACTTGTAATTGGCGGTTATCTCGGTCATATAAGGTATATAGATATCCGTTATTTTTCCAGTACTCTTATCCAAGGTATAATTTCCACTCTCGATAAAGTATGTTCCGTCCCACATTACCGGATGATCGGCTATGAAATCATAATCTTCAGTGTAATTCTCCAGCTTCCTCTCTCGCTCGGTTTCATTCTCTGGAAGCTGCAGTGTTCCGTAGAGTTCCACCTGATATACATTATCGAAAACAAGATTCAGTTCGGATCTCGTGATGTTGTATTTGGTAGCCTCTCTGACTTTCTCATCAGTGATTTCTTCACCTGTGTTGACTGTTTTTGAATAATCCATGAAAGGCCCTGTTCCCACATCCGCAGTACCATTCTTTATTATCGGAACCATCAATCCATCTGACATGAAGAATGCTGGGTTGTTATCTGATAGGGTGAACCTGATAGTATAATCATCACTAGCATTGTAATCCTCTACCGGTAGAGTCAATGGACCCTCGTAGTTCTCATAGGAATATTTTACATCTACAGATGTCATCTCCGTCCCATCCCAGAATTTAACACCTTCTTTTAATTGGACGGTAACTTGGTTTTCGTCTATAGTCCATGTATCCGCTAACCATGGTAAAATCTCTCCGGTCTTAACATCTCTCATGGCCAGTGAGTCGTACAGTAGATCCAATACATCTAGATCCCCTGATCCGGTTGCGTTCATGGGATATATATTGTCAGATGGTTCATCTACCACCGCTATTTTCAGTGTTCCCCCGTACATATCATCGTTGGCCGCAATGGTGTTTTCGGAGGGTAAAGAAACACCAAAAACAGATACCAAGAGAATACCTAAAACAGCTAGTGCTAACTTCTGTGAACCAATTTTTTCTCCTTTCTTTCTCATATCTATACACCTATACCTGTGCTAATAAACCTTAAACAGTTAAAGTTCGCTATCACGCTAAATACTCGGATATATTTATAAGTTTTCAAGACTACCGAGATAAGCCATATATTTTATAAGTTATCGGCAAATCTAAATATAAGCATACAATGAAATATAAACAAAGGTGTTGAAAAATATGAAATTAACATTTCTAGGAGGTGTCAGTGAAGTAGGTCCGTTGTCCTTGGTTATCAATTACAAGGATACTGATATGATATTCGATCATGGGATGCTACCTGCGGATCCTCCCGCGATCCCTGCAAGACCCCCTTTGGTCGATATCGCCTTTCTATCACATTCACATCTGGATCACTGCGGTATGATTCCGTCCTTGGTTAGGATGTACGATCTCAGGGTATTAGCTACACACCCGACGATAGAGGTAACTGAGCTATTGTTGTACGACAGTTTGAAGATAGCCGATATCGAGGGATATCCCAAGTACTATAGTAAAAGTGATATAAAAAGCACGAAAGCTGCCTTCGATATGGTCGGTTTCAATTCCAAAAGGGACATCGGAGGTATGGAGATAGATACACACTCGGCCGGACACATACCAGGTTCATCGATGTTCGAGATAAGTGGTGACGAAACAACGCTTTTCACAGGAGATATAAACATCACGAACTCAAGACTGCTTTGGGGTGCACATCCCGTAAAGTGCGATAACCTGATAATGGAGACCACCTACGGTGGAGAAGACCATCCCGATAGGTCAGAGACGGAGAAGATTTTCCTAGACCGCATAGAAGATACCCTGAACAGAGGAGGTCAAGTGATTATACCTGTCTTCGCAGTGGGTAGGACGCAGGAGATACTCATGCTGTTGAATGATAGGGATTTTGATGTCTGGCTTGACGGGATGGGCAGGACCGTCAGTAGGATATATATGAACCACAGCGGCTTTGTTAGAAACATAAATTCTTTGAAAAAAGCCGTTTCCAACGTTAACGAAGTCAGATCCAACAGCGCGAGAGAAAACGCTAAGAAGGCAGAAGTCATCGTTTCTACAAGTGGGATGGTGGAAGGTGGACCAGTGATCGAATATATAATGAACAAAAGGCGGGATGAAAAAAGCTCTATATTCTTGACGGGATATCAGGTACCGGGTACCAACGGTGCTCGTTTGCTGGAACAGGGTATGCTGGAAGATAGAGGTGTGACCGTACCCGTAGAATGTGAATTGGAAAAGTTTGATTTCTCTGCCCATGCAGGCCACAGCGAGCTTATTGATTTCGCCAAGGGCTGTGAACCGGAGAAGATCGTTCTCATGCACGGTGACCAAAGGGAGATCGTTGCAGAGGACCTTTCAGAATTCGAGGTGTACGTTCCCAAAGCCGGAGAAACTATCGAGATCTAACGGTGGATGATATGAAAAACTGGGTTTTAGATAGAGAGCTGGAACGGTTTTTAAACGAAGATATAGGATACGGCGATATCACCACTCAGCTTTTCGATCCGGGCAGAGATGCCAGCGGTATCATCGTCGCGAAGGAGGATTTCGTTGTCAGCGGTCTGGAAGAGGCCGCTCGGGTCTTTGAGAAAACCGGATGCATCACTAAGGTATTGTTCGATGCAGGTGATGATGTAGACGAAGGAGATACTCTTATGGAGATATCCGGTTCGGCTTCTTCGATACTGACCGGTGAAAGACTGGCCTTGAATATCATAATGAGGATGTCCGGTATAGCCACCAAGACAAAAAGCATGGTAGAAAGGGGAAAGGGATTGAAAGTGGCGGCCACGAGGAAGACGACGCCGGGATTCAGATACTTTGAGAAAAAGGCGGTCGAAGAAGGAGGGGGCGACCCACACCGCTTCAGATTGGACGATATGGTGCTGATAAAGGACAATCATATCAGGTTAGCAGGAGGGATCGAGAGTGCCGTGAAGAAAGGGAGGAAGGCATCGTTCTCAAAAAAGATAGACGTCGAAGTGGAGACATTTGAACAGGCTAAAGAAGCGGCGGAAATGGGTGTGGACATCATCATGTTGGATAACATGGAACCCGAGGAAGCTAGAAAGTCCTACGAGCAGATCAAATCCATCGACGAAGATATCATCGTGGAGGTATCCGGAGGGATCGATGAAAGCAACATCGCCGATTACATCGGATGCTGCGACGTCGTCTCATCTGGTGCGCTTACCCATTCCACCTCATCAGTAGATGTATCACTGGACTTGAAGATTTGATATGATGTATCAATTATCCCTCGCCAGGTTCATTGTCGGGTTGGCCGTCCTTGTTATCGCGGCCGTAAGTGATATCAAGACGAGAAGGGTGAGAGACGAGCTGTGGTACTTTTTGGGGGCATTCGCCGCCGTGATATTGGCCGTCGATCTATATCTCAGGGGTGCAGAAGTGCAGTATTATCTGATATTCATCATCATAGGAGTACTTTTCTTGGAAGCTTTCATCGAAAGACCGGCTATTTACGAAAAGGGTAAAGTAAATTTTTTAGTCGTAGGTTGGCTGTTCATCCCTATAATAGTATATTCATATATGTTCGCCGATTTGAAGGGAAGCAGCCTTTTCTGGTCCTTGAGCACGATACCGGTCATGATGCTGATGGCTTTTCTGTTTTATTACCTTGGAATATTATACGGTGGTGCCGACGCAAAAGCCGTACTGACTTTGGGAATACTTCTACCCTTCTATCCCGTGATATCTGGTATCAGTAATTATGGTGCCTCTGCCGGTATCATCGAAACCATGCAGATTCTGTTCCCCTTCACTTTCGTTGTTTTACTTAACTCGTCCCTGATACTGTTGGTTGTGCCGCTGTTTTACTTCTTTTACAACATCAAGAACGGGGATGTAGGTTTTCCCCAGATGTTCTTTGGATACAAGAAAAACGTATCGGATATCCCGGGTTCATTCGTTTGGCCCATGGAGTATCGATCAGGCAGTTCTTGGGATATAGAACTCTTCCCGCGTAGGGAAGAAAAGGAGGCCGTCAAGGCGTTGATGGAATCGGATAAAAAAAGAGCGTGGGTGACACCTAAACTGCCGTTCCTAGTACCGATGTTGGTGGGATATGTACTCTCTTTTCTCATCGGCAATCCCATGATGCACATTCTTTAGAAACTTTTATTTGGGATGAACTTGAATAGATAATAAAAGTTTGCGAAAACTATATATATAGGGTTCTGAATTGTGTAGGTAATCCGAAAAACCATCGACGTTAACGTGGAGGAATTATTCATTGCGCATCGAAGGCAAAATAAAAAAAATAAATGACACAGACGAAGTAATCGCTCGGTTCGGAAAATCCGTTCCAGTTGGTAGTAAAGTAGTAAGCCATAGGAACAGAAAGATCGGAAAAACCTCTTGGATCTTCGGTCCCGTCGATAGTCCTTATGTAGAAATAAAGCTCGATAGGGAACAGAAAGGTTTTTTCTCCATGATAGAAAAAAAAGTTTACATCGAGGTGGAATAGAATGGTTGAAGAAAAGGAAGAAAAAAGAAAAAAGGAACGGGTAGAAAAGACGACGGAGTGCCCTGAATGCGGCAGCAGGCACCTTTCTCAAGATTACGATAGAGGAGAGTTGATCTGCGAAGATTGTGGATTGGTTGTGGATGATCATTACGTCGACGAGGGACCGGAATGGAGAGCCTTCGATATGCAGCAGGAGGAGAGCAGGGCTAGGACCGGAGCTCCCATGACCCAGATGGTGCATGACAAAGGTCTTTCTACCGGCATCGATAGGTCGAACAGGGACTCCTACGGCAAATCTATTCCCAGTAAAAAGAAGGCTCAGATCTACAGATTGAGGAAGTGGCAGAGAAGGATCAGGGTCTCCGATGCCACCGAGAGGAACCTGGCCTATGCACTCACGGAGCTGGACAGGATGGCTTCCACCATGGGACTTCCCAAGAACATCCGAGAGAGCGCTGCGGTGATATACAGGAAAGCGGTGAATAAGAATCTGATCAGGGGTAGGAGTATCACCAGCGTGGTGGCGGCATCTCTTTATGCGGCATGCAGAAAGGCAGGTGTTCCAAGGACGTTGGATGAGGTCGCTGAAGCAACGTCTTCCGATAGGAAGGAGATCGGAAGGACGTATCGATTCTTGAGCAGAGAGCTCGTTTTGAAGCTTAGACCGACGAGACCACAGGAGTATCTGGGTCGATTCTGTTCCGAGCTTGGACTCAGCGGTAAAGTTCAAAAAGCGGCTGAAGAGATCATCAAAAAAGCCGAGAAGAAGGAACTGATATCCGGTAAGGGGCCGACGGGGTTGGCCGCGGCTGCCATATACATCGCGTCGATCATGACCAACAGGAGAAGGACTCAAAGGGAAGTCGCCGACGTAGCTGCGGTTACGGAAGTGACAGTTCGGAACAGGTACAAGGAATTGGTGGAGAAACTGGACATCGATATCGAAGTGTGATTGTCGATTGGATAGATCCACTATAATTTAATTTTTAATCAGACCCCTCCTCAAACATAAACTATATATAGAACCTCAATATAGTCGAATTACTAAATATATAAAAAGGTGATAAAATGTTTGGAGGACAACAACCAATATTACTATTAAAAGAAGGAACGACAAGAGAAAGGGGCAGCGATGCTCAGAAGAAGAACATCGCAGCCGCAAAAGCGATCGCCGACGCAGTGAGAACCACTCTAGGTCCCAAGGGCATGGACAAGATGCTCGTGGACAGCCTTGGTGACGTGGTGATAACCAACGACGGTGCGACCATTCTAAGCGAGATCGATATCGAGCATCCCGCTGCCAAGATGGTCGTGGAAGTCGCTGAAACTCAAGACGACGAAGTAGGCGACGGAACGACTACCGTAGTGGTTCTAGCAGGAGAATTCTTGAAGCACGCTGAGGACCTTATAGAACAGAGCATACATCCCAGCGTGATAGCCAAGGGATTCAGGATGGCATCCGAGGAAGCTATGAAGATCCTGGGTGACAGTAAGATCAAGATCGATATCGATGACGAAGAGAAACTGAAAGATGTCGCTAAGACCGCCATGACCGGCAAGGCCATCGAAGGGGATAAAGACGAGCTGGCCGAGATGGTGGTTAGAGCAGTCAAGCAGATCAGCGTGAAAGAGGACGGGGATTACGTGGCGAACATAGACAACATAAAAGTCGAGAAGAAAGCCGGTGCCAGTGTGGACAAATCCGAGATGATCAACGGCCTCATCCTCGATAAAGAACGACTTCACAGCGGCATGCCGAAAGAGGTAAAAGGAGCAAGGATCGCTCTGCTGAACTCTGCACTTGAGATCAAGGACACCGAGATCGATGCTGAGATCGAGATAACCAGTCCCGACCAATTACAGCAGTTCCTCGATGAAGAAGAGGAGAGTATCAAGAGGATGGTAAAATCCATAAAAGACGTGGATGCGAACGTACTGTTCTGTCAGAAAGGTATCGACGACTTGGCACAGCACTACTTATCCAAAGAGGGCATCTTCGCCATCAGAAGGGTCAAGAAATCCGATATGAAGAAGCTGGCGAAGGCAACCGGAGCCAACATCGTTACGAACCTGAAGGACCTTGAAAAAGGAGACCTTGGTAAAGCGGGTATGGTGCATGAAAAGGTCATCGCAGACGACCACATGACCTTCATCGAAGAAGCGGAAGCCGGAAAGGCGGTTTCGTTGCTGCTTCGCGGAGGAACCAGCCACGTAGTTGACGAACTCGAAAGAGCGATACACGACGCACTGAAAGTAGTGGCGGTTGCCATCGAAGACGAAGCGATACTCCCAGGTGGAGGAGCCACTGAGATCGAACTGAAAAACAAGCTCGAAGACTACGCCGATACGGTGAAGGGAAGAGAGCAGTTGGCGATCAAAGCTTTCGCTTCTGCACTGTCCATAATACCAAGGACATTGGCGGAGAACGCCGGGATGGACGGAATCGATGTCTTGATGGAGCTCACCGCAGCACACGAGAAAGACGGCAAGAAGACCTATGGAATAGAGATCATCTCCGGTAAGAGCAGCGATATGATCAAGAAAAAGGTCATCGAGCCGTACAGGGTGAAAAGCCAAGCCATCCAGGCAGCAACCGAAGTAGCCAACATGATACTGCGTATCGACGACGTGGTCGCTTCCAAAGGCGGCGACGGAGGCGGTGGACCACCAGGTGGAATGCCCGGTGGAGGCGGAATGCCCCCTGGAATGGGCGGCATGATGTAAGCTCAGTCTAAGAACTGACACACCGCTCAAAAACCCTTTTCTTAATTTTCTTTAAAAACTTCAATATTTTATCTTCAGAAGTAGTAAAATCCCTACGAAGGTAACTCCAATCGTATTGCCGATGATATACACCAAGTTATTCACATCTAAAACGGTGTAGATCTGGAGTCCGATAAAGGAGAAAAAAGCTACTACCAGGAACATCAGCGACAGATCTCGGGTCTGCTTGGTCTTAAGCACTTGAAACACCTGTATGCCCCATCCCATGTTCAGCATTATTATTGATATCAATCCCAGGGCGGATAAGAGGTCTATCACTCGTTCTCCCCCGTGTATATCATATCTTTTACGGTCGAAAGAACTTCGTCTGGTGTCTTCTCGGCATCGATAACTTTCCAGCTGTGCCTTTCAGCTAAAGTAAGATAGTTATCCCTGACGTTATTCAAGAAATCCAACTTCTCGTACTTGCTCTTACTCGATCTACCGGATATCCTCGCTAGAGCCACTTCTGGATCGAGATCGAAAAGTATGGTGATATCCGGTTCCAAGATGAACGGCTGCTGTATCTCTTCAGCATAATCCAGTGAGATCTCGTCGTAGGCTGCCTGGTAAGCGGCCGTCGAACCCCAGTACCGGTCACAGATAACACTCGATCCCGAGTTCAGCTTATCTCTTATCTCCGCGGTGTGTGAGACCCTATCGGCCAGATAGAGGAACATGTCCAGATAAGGCGAGGTCTTCTCACCGGCGATCCTGTCTGCTATCTTACCGACCTCGGAATCGGTGGGTTCGTAAGTGAAATAAAAATCATCCTCGTCGAGCTTCTTTATCAAACTGGATTTACCCGAGCCGTCGATGCCCTCGAAAACTATGAAATATGACATGTTTCCTTCAATCGGCTGCATGTAAAAAACATTTTTCTATATTCATGGGTTATTCATGCATTAGTTTTAAGTAGGGGTACCTTATAATTGAGTTCACTATGACAGATAACAAACCCCTCTCTGTATTGAACAGAAGCATCGGAAAGAACGTGATAGTCGAGCTTAGGTACGGCAAGGAATACAGAGGAATCCTCGAGGGCTACGATCCACACCTGAACTTAGTGATGAAAGACGTAAAAGAGTTCATAGACGGTGAGCAGACCCGCACGATGGAGAAAGCACTGGTGAGAGGGGACAACGTGGTTTACGTTTCACCTTAGATAGGTAATAGAGGAAGATACCATGAGTAAAGGAACACCATCTCAAGGAAAAAAGTCGAAGGGAAAGACCCACATCAGATGCAGGAGATGTGGAAAGAAAGCATTCAATATGCAAAAGGGAGTATGTGCATCCTGCGGATTCGGTAAGACGGCGAAAAGGAGAAATTACTCCTGGGCCAAGGCGCACTGATTTTTTTATGTTTTATTAGGGTAGATTTCCTTTGCAGATTCACCCGGTGTATTTGATAAATATATGGCTCTGCCGACGATCACCGCTGAAGCACCGGCATCTAAGGCTTCTCTAGCTGTTCCACCTTGGGCACCAACACCCGGTGACAAGATCATAAGATCACCCACTTTTTCTTTGAGCTGTTTTATGCGTTCGGGCCTGGTGGCCGGAGCTATTATCCCCGTTACACCCCATTCCACTGCTTTTTGTGCAAGTTCTTCTCCGAGTTTAGCAGTATATTCATTTCCTCCGGGATGACTCATCTCTGTGACCATGAAAACGTCTTTATCACCCGCAGCATCCATACATGCTTTGACGGAATCCGAACCCACGAAACCGTGGACGATGATACCCTCTGCACCCCTGCCCATCGCTTCTTCTGTGATGAGCCTGTTGGTGTTCGGGATATCCGCTACTTTGAAGTCGCAGATCACGGGCTTTATCTCTGAAAGTTCGTTGATGATGTCTGGGCCTGCACCCAATACCAACGGATAATTTATCTTGATGGCGTCTATCCAATTAGAAGTTTCTTTAGCAACACGCAGGGCTGTGTGTCTATCCGTCACATCGAGTGCCAGGATCAATCCTCTTACTATCTCCATGAGCAGGGATTGTAAAGGCTCGTTTTTATCTTTTGCCCCTTCGAAAAAATGTTTTTCCTTCATTAATAATATAATCAAAAATAATAATAGCTACCTCGATGTTCATCGAACAGAATAATAATGAGTAGGATGCCTTACTATCTAAAAGAGAGGATAGAGGAGATCAAAAAAAGATACGAATCTGAAAGATTGGTGAGCAAGAAGCTTCCAAGGGAAGAGAAGATGGTCCTGACCTGGATAACGATCCTGGTCTTTTGGATATTCGTGAGCGGCAGCCTGCACTGGCAGAATATCCTGGTCGGCGGTTCCGTCGCTGTCATGATCTCCTGGTTCATGTATCAAAACCTCACCGACGACCTCAGATGTGAAGGAAACCTTGTAAAAAAGATCATTAACCTTTCGCTAATCCATATACCACAGTACATATTCATAATGGCATTCCAGTTGATAGAGAGTAACGTGAGGGTGGCAAAACATGCACTCTTTATGGATATCGACCCGGGAATAATCAAGATCGAAACAGACCTACAGTCCGACACCGGCACCACATTGTTGGCGAATTCGATAACACTGACACCGGGCACTTTGACCCTAGATATAGACAAAAAGTTGGATAAAACAAACCTGTATGTGCATTGGATCCATATGGACACCCTCAATTCCGAGAAAGCGGGAGATGAGATAAAAGGAGATGTAGAAAGATGGTTGAAGAAAATATTCTGGTGAGCCCTCTAGGGTTGACGGTGATAGTCCTTCTTCTCACTAGCTTTATTTTGATCTATAGGGTGATCGCGGGACCGACACTACCGGACAGAGTCGTGGGTTTCAACACGATCACTACAAAGGTTGTCGTTGTCATCGCCCTTTTCGCCACACTTCTAAAGGAGTATTATCTCTTGGACTTAGCCATAGTGCTCCTGATGGTCAACGGAGTTGCAAACCTCATCTTAGCCAAGCACATGGAAAAGGAGGCGGAGCGATGATAATAGAATATTTTCTGCTGCTCATGGGGACGTCGATAATGGTCTTCGGGATGCTGGGTATCCTCAGGTTTCCCGATGTGTATACCAGGCTTCATGCAGCTACGAAATGTGATACCGGAGGTGCCATGAGCATATTGTTGGCCGCCGCCCTACTAACGCCGGCTCCCTTCATCATCAAAGTCAAATTCCTCATACTGATGTTCCTCATCGTGATGATAAACCCCATGATATCTCATGCCCTTGCCAGAGGTAGTCATAAGTCTGGTATAAAACCGAAAGTGGAGGTGGATATGTATGCTCGGGATAATCCATGAAGTCATACTTATCTCCATGATCGTCCTCGCTCTGATAATCGTGGAGGAGAAAGACCTGTTGAATGCAGTGGTCGAGCTCGCCCTGCTCAGCACCTTTTTGATCGTCGTCATGTTCCAGTTGAAGGCTCCCGACGTGGCACTCTCCGCAGCGGTCATCGGCGCTTTGATGATAGGGACCTTCATCTACACCATAGAGGGGGTGAAAAAATCAAAAAGCGGTTAGTCGCCGTCCTTTTGGTATTGGTCCTGGCATCCATCCTTTTACCGCTCGACTATTCCAGGGAGAGGAGCGACAGCTATGATCATTACGTCACGAACTGGGAAGACGTAGGGATCAGTAATGTAGTCTCTGCAATACTGGTGGATTGGAGAGCCTACGATACGTTGGGTGAAACGGTGGTGTTGTTCACCGCGGTTTACGGCGTTTACATCTTACTAGGGGGTGAGAAAAGATGAGGATGTCCTCTATCGTCAGGAACAGTTCCAGGTTGGTCTCCCCGTTCCTCGTGGCTTACGGCGCTTTCATGATAGTCAACGGTCATATCACACCGGGAGGGGGTTTTCAGGGGGGGGTGATCCTAGCCGTCGCCGTCATACTGTTGATCACGTCCCACGGATACAAGGCGGTGCGGGAGATCTTCAGCGTGGAGCTGGTCAAGGTGATCGAGAGCGTATCCGGACTGCTGATAATAATAACGTCCATGATAGGTCTGGCATTCGGTGCATACTTTTTGAATTTCTTGAAAGGTGGAGAACCCGGTACGCTCTTCAGCGGGGGCACGGTGGTTTTATTCAATATCTTGATCGGTTTGAAGGTCGGGGTGGCATTCACCCTGTTATTCTACATGTTGCTGAGGTGGACGGAACGTGATTGAATCGATAACTGGAGGCCTACTGAACGCTCAGTTAGCGGGGATCATACTGCTGCTGATAGGTTTATACGGTCTGATAACAAATCGAGATCTGATAAAAATCGTTATCTCCATCAATGTCCTATCCACGGGTGTTTTTCTTTTCTTCACGAGTCTGGGTCATGTTTCTGGGGGGAACGCACCGCTGATCATCAACGACAGCATGGTCGATCCTATACCGGCTACTCTCATGCTGACCACCTTCGTTATCGATGTGGCGGAAACTGCTTTCGCCCTGGCGTTGATACTGAAGATGAGGAGTGAGGAAAAGTGATACCACTGATGGTGACCCTCCCTCTTTTGTTCGCTTTCATCGGTCTGCTGTTAACCGTTTTTGAACCTTTGGAAAAGTATGTCAAAGCGGTTTTTTTGATGGGGGTTTTCTCACCCTGGCCCGTGTTCATATTGAACCTGGGACATTACCCCGTTGAAACCGTCGTGGGCGGATGGACCAGGATCTCGGGTATCGAGGTGGGGATAGACGGTCTGAACTTCTCCTTGTTATTGGCCGCTTTGATAGTATTTTCAGTAGTAGGGGTTTACAGTTTATCTTATTTCGATAAACGTGTTAAAAAGGAAGATATTATATCAAGTAAGTCTGTGTTACCGCTGATCCTGCTTACTTACAGCGGTGTTCTCGGTTGTTTCTTGACAAGAGATCTGTTCAATTTTTTTGTTTATACCGAGATAGCATCTATTTCATCTATCATATTAGTTTCGTGTTCTAGAGAAAAAGGTGCTAAGCGGGCTGCTTTCAGGTATTTGATATTATTTTTACTCTCTACATTTTTCTTCCTATTCTCCATCGGTATCATATACATGAACACCGGAACCCTCAATTTTTATATGATAAAAGAAAATATAGTCATGACCACGGAGGTGAAGGTAGCGATATCCATGGCCTTCGTAGCCTTCATCACCAAAGCGGGGATATTTCCACTTTACTTTTGGCTCCCGGAGGCCTATTCTAAAGCCGATACGCCTATCAGTGCGATGTTGTCTGGCTTGACAGAAAAAGTGCCTATATTCGGTATGATACTGTTCCTAGTGTACACAGATATAGGATTCTTGACCCTTCCGCTCATGATAATAGCGTTCTCCTCGATATTGTTTGGTATCGTTATGGCAATACTTCAGAAGAACGTGAAGAAGATACTGGCCTACTCAACGGTTTCACAGATGGGATTTATCCTATTGGCGATCGCTACGCTGAACGCATCCGCAGCGGTGCATTATGCATTCGCCCACGCGCTGTTCAAGTCAGGGCTCTTCCTGGGTGTAGGTGTACTGATCACCAGATACGGGACCAAAAATATAGACGAGCTATCGTGCAAAAACGACAATCTGTTGATGCTGTCCATCATCGTACTGACGTTAGCCAT
>JAWOBZ010000091.1:0-5781 GCA_046484045.1 Thermoplasmata archaeon
TCACATGTCCTGGAGCAGCAGGGGGTGCTATAGGATGGAAGTCACTACAGATATAGACCTGGACGGACACTGGGTCGAAATCGCCTGCCCTCGATGTGAAGGGTCGGGCGTGGACCCCGTCGTTTACAGTCAGCACTTTGAGGAAAGAACTGCTGTTTGCAGGCTCTGTGACGGCGATAAGGTTATCGAAGGACCTGCTCAGGGTGTTTTACACGATGTGACCGTTGAAATAGACCCTGTACCTGTAAACGAGGGATATCTATGAGTGATTCCTTCGATAGAATAGCTTCCGACGGGCTACCCATGGCCCGTAAGGTTCCTGAATACGAGCGTTATCTTGATGAAAAAGATTTCAAAAAAGGTAAACAGCTCGGAATTTGGATCAGAGATTCCGAGGAAGGAAGACAGGTGATCGATACTAGAGACGGAAAAGTGTACGGCTACAGCTACGACGGTGCAGAAACTCCTGTAGATATCGCAATAAAGGTTAGGAAGTTAAAGAAGGGGTGATAACCCCTTTCTAAAAACCTTTTTTAACACTTCTTATCAATCGATATCTATTCTAAATAATTTCTTAAACTCAACATTTTAGGAATAAAAAAATAGCAAATAACTGTCGGCTCCGAAACGGAACGACAGCGCCGAGAGAGGGATTCGAACCCCCGAGGTGCAAAGCACCACGAGCTATCAGGTCCCTGGATGGGATCTCCAAGCTCGCGCCTTACCAGACTGAGCTATCTCGGCAATACGATAGTATTGGTGACGGTTAGAGGAACATTGTCTGTTCGACATATCTCGGCTTAGTGAGAAGCTTTAATGTCTAGAACCAGGTGATATTTAATCTATTTCCATGAACGCGGATATTCTCCAGAGGGATGGAACACTCTATCCGTCCTAACAATCAATCCCTTGTCCATCTCCATAATATCTTCAGCATCTAAAAGGGCTTCTCCGATGGCGATCCCTTCTCCTTTCGGAGATAGTATAGAGACCATCTCACCCGCAGAGAATTCATCCATCTTCATCACACCTGGAACAGCCAGATCCGCACCGTTGAGTAGACTCCCTGCTGCGGTGTCCTTTACTACAACAGAAGGATACAATCCAAGGACCCTCTCATAGGGGAGCAATATGTCCATCAACTCGTCCTCGGAACCGTCTTTGTAGAATTCATAGGAATCTTTGAACTCTGTTAAGGGATGACTTTCTTCTTCCACGAAGCCCCCCCCTTCGGTCCTGCGGAGTTCCATCATGTGCCCTCGAACCCCCATGCTCTTCCCGAGGTCCTTGCACAGCGTTCTTATGTATGTACCGGACTGGCATCTCACCCTGAACAAGTACTCGCGTCCTTGGTAGTCAAGCAGTTCTATCTCATGGATCTTTCTGATCCTCCTTTCTCTCTTCACCCCGGACCTCACCGGAGGCATCTGATATATCTCGCCCACGTACTCTTTAAAGACATCTTCCACTTCACTTTTCTTAACGGTTCCATGGAATTTCATAGCCGCCACGTATTCTTTCGGAGTGACGTGCATCAGGTCAGTCAATCTCACAGAAAAACCCAAACCCATGGGTAGTACACCTGTAACGTTCGGATCCAATGTACCGCTGTGCCCTGCTTTCATACCAAATATCTCCTGAACCCAGCTGGATACTTGATGGCTGGTAGGACCCTGTGGTTTATCCAGCACAAAAACAGAACGCGGCAAGGCTTCCTCTACCCCCCTTCTCTCGGGTATATCTCCCCATCTAGAGACGGTGTTGACCTCTTCTTTAATCAGTTTCATCTCGAACCCCTTCTATTATCTTATCCACTATCTCTTCGGGGCTGTTCTCCTCCGAATCCACAACGAGATCGTAGATGGACTTATCCATCAGGTCTATACCGTAGTAATCCATGTACCTAGTGCTCTCGCTCTTCTCCCTTCCCAAGATATTTTTCCTGACCGTAAATTCATCCTCCTCCTCTCTATCGGCCACCCTTTTCACCCTGGTCATCAAACTGGCTTCAAGCCATACTTTATATGCGGATTTTTTGGATATATCCATCAGCTTGCCAGTTAACCTTCCTTCCAATATCAGCCCGGGTTCAGCTTTTTTGATCAATCTCTTATCCAGTTTCCGATCGATACTTGGGTCGCTCTCAGCTATCTTTCCGAACTCACCGAGGTCCACGCCTCTCTCTTTAGCCATCCTGCGGAACTCCTCTCCGGAGGATAGAACTTCCATTCCCGTTTTCTTAGCCAGTAGTTTCGCGGCTGTAGAAGTCCCACTACCAGGTAGTCCGCTTATGGTGATTATCCATCTTTTAAAGGGTCCTTCTACTATCTAAACTCCCCCTATGGTAGCCTTTTTCTGAAATCTAAATACTTCAACACGACGGTCAACATCTGTCCCAGGGGTACCGACAAGAGTACATATACACCGAGCCACTGTGGGAACGGCATAAAGCAGCCCTTTATCAGAGGTTTCATCAGATTAGCGTTCAACTGCCACGGAACACTGAAGGATTTATTGGGTAGTCCCTGTACGAACATCCAAAGCCAGCCGAATATAGATATGATAACTATCATGGTAAGTACCATGGATTTCATCTGTGGTTTGAACGTTTCCATCTGCATCGAAGAGACTTCTGGCTGTAGTTCCTGCATCTTTTTAACCTTGGTATTCTGATTGGCCATCCTGGCTTTGTTCAATTCCTTCTGGAAAGCAGACACCTTCTTCTGGGTTTCCGCCATATCCACCCAGTCCATGAACCTGTCCCTTACCAGGGTGGAAAATATGGTCATTATGATTCCTCCGAACATCAACGTCAATATCGGATACTCACCTTCGAATCCTATAACAGGGTACAAAACAGTCCCGAGGACAGCACCGAACTCGAACCTAAGGTCTGGATCTATGAAAACCATCAGAGTGAGCATGCCCAGAAAGATATAGACGAACCTTTTCCAGTTGAACAAGGGAGCTGGTTTACTCTCCTGGTATTCGTCGTTTTCATCTACAACTAGGTCTTCCTCGTTTTCCTCTGTTTCATCAGCCAAATTTGCACCTCATCGAATATAACATCACTACTGGTTACCGAAGAAATCTCTCAGAACCGGATGCATCTCCATCATCTGTTCTTTGCCCATCTGTTCATACAGCTGCGTTAATATGCTAACTGCAAGGAACAGACTCGTACCGCTGGTATTTCCAACAGAACCCAGCATGTTAGATACCGCTGCCAAGGCACCGATGAAGATACCGCTGAAGTTCGTGATAGTGGGTATGTACCTTTCCAATACCTTTCTCAGTACCCTCGGATCTCTTCGGAATCCAGGTATCTGCATACCGCTGTCCTGGATCTGTTCTGCGACGGATTCCGCGTCCATGTTCGTGGTTTTTATCCAGAAATTAGCGAACAGCATGGCAAATACCGTCATGAATGTAAAGTGACAGATGACATGTGCTACGATCTGTAACTTCGAATAGCTCCAGCTGACACCCTCCGGTGACAGCATCCCGGCGTACCTCTCGGATATCAGTGGCAGCAGCCAAGCCTGAAGGCCGTCCACCCTGGAGATATACCACGCTCCTCCAGCTATGGCCTCTGTAGAACCCGGCTGATAAGTGCCTATCCACCATTTATGTCCTAGAAGCGGTACGCTACTGAAACTTGGATTGGTGTAAAAGAGCATGGCAAAAAGGTTGATGTTCGCTAAAAGAGCGGAAACCAATATGACCGGCAGTACTGAGGCATAGATCAATTTCAGCGGGTATCGTCCTCTAGCCCCTCTGGCCCTTCCGTGAGACAGCGGCAGCTCTATCCTAGTGGATTGTACGTAAGCCACTATCAAGAATATGATCACCGTCGATACCAATGCGATCACGGGATTGGGATTCTGAAGGAGTATCGTTTCGACTCCTCCCTGTGCCAATTGACCGGAAGAACTGTTCTGCACCAGATAGATCGCCTTCGGAATAGAGCCAATGGGTACGGAAGATTCAGATCCTGGAGAAGGAGCCCAGTTAAACGTACCCGTAAATATCGCCTGGGAAACTCCGGCCACGATGAAGAGACTGATACCGCTGCCGATACCCCATTTGGATACCACCTCGTCCATCAAGAACAAAAGGTAACAACCGATAGCTATCTGAGAAACGATTATTATCCGTGCAAGTAGTAATCCCTGCCCGCCCATGAATCCGTCCAATGTATCTGTGAAACCGCCTGCAGGTTCTAAATACCCGAATACCTGTGGCACGGCCTGCACGAATATCATAACGATGACCAAAAACTTCTGAGTGTTCTGATAAAGTGCTTTATCCTTATCATCTTTCATGTCCAGGTTGATTATATCTGCACCCTGAAAGAGCTGCATCATGATGGATGCATTGACGATAGGAGAGATACCAAGATGTACAAAAGAACCTGAAGAACCTGCAAATATAGCACGGAACTGTGCGAACAGATCCATGGTCGCTTTTGCATCCAGCCCGTAAACGGTCACGTTGGTCATGGCAAAATACACTACTAAAATCAGTGCCGTCCATATCAATTTCCTTCTGAAATGGACGTGACCGTCCGGTTTTTTGACAGCCGGCATACGGTCGACCAACGGCTTTAGCTTGTACAGATAGCTCTCCTTATCGTCCTTGGCCATCTCTCATTCTCTCCTTTATCTAGTTTTCAGTGATTACCTCTCCACCGGCTTCCTGGACTTTAACTACCGCCCTATCGCTTGTGGAGGGTATTTTGATCTTCATCTGTAGATGGGGGGTTCCTCTACTCAACAATTTGTCGTACCCTGCCTTGGCAAGATCCACTTCGTAGATAGCTCCATCTTTTGTTGCGATTCCTGTTTCTAGGAATTCGTCCAGCTTCTCTTCAACCTGATATATGTTGATGATGTCCTTTTCTTCAACTAGTGCTTGTGGTCTAGAAAATCCCTTTGGACCGAAATAATTCGGGTCCTCGATCACCGTGGATATCCATTTGTGTTTCTGGAGTCCGGCTTTTCCACGTCCGCCGCGCTCTCCGGCGCCTCTGCCGCCTTTGATACCGCGTCCGTGGGTTCGAGAACCCCTGTGTTTTTTAGTTTTCTTTTTACCCATAATACCATCTCCATTATTCTTCTTGAGATAAAGGCCCCATCATCCTTTGAAGAAGGTCGTTTATTGCGCTTCCACGGTAGCCTAAATCACCACCTGCATTATAAGGTTTTTTAATGCTCTTGTAGCCACCTATAGGGGGATGCATCCTGAATATATTCTTCAATCCCTTGATCTCGTCCAGTGATGCACCTTCATCGATGATAGCCACCGCGAATTCCTCGATACTTTCGTAATCCGTATCCTCGTTGACCTTCTTGTCAGTCATCTCTCCACCGAGGTTTGACCTTTTTTCTAGAAGTTCGATCAACGTCTTCTTGTCGATCTCTCCATAGGCGACAACATCTTTGACAACATTTAGCATTCCCTTTGACGATTCATTTTCAGGTAATAACGCACAATGATTCACTTTGCGTAGTCTCAGTTGTTTCATGGTCGTTTCGGCCTTTCTCTTCTTTTCTCGTGAACTTCTGAGTCTCAGTACCGCGTAGGTCATCCAGATTCCTCCTCTTCTTTGTCTTCTTCAACGGGCTTTTCTCCCTTCTCAGGCTTCTCCTCTTTTGCCTTCTTTTTACTCTTCTTTTTCTTCACCGTCATCTCCTCTTTTTCCTTCTTTTTACTCTTCTTTTTCTTCACCGTCTTCTCCTCTTTAGCCTTCTTTTTATTCTTCTTTTTCTTCTCTTTTTT
>JAWOBZ010000115.1:0-13381 GCA_046484045.1 Thermoplasmata archaeon
TCCTTGGGGCAGAATCTTATGCATATCCCACACCCGGTACACTGGTCCCTGTCGATGGAGATTTTGACTTTTTTGGACATGATACCTAGTTGGGCGAAATCAATCAGGGATATAAAGGTTATTGATGTGTAATTCTCCTTATGTTATTCTCCTATCAATCCATAGGGGGCCACTGTCTCATCTTCTCCCTGCCGCCCAGCTCTTTTTTTGCTTCTTTAGCTTTTGGGTCGACGTCAGTTCCGCATCTGATACATCTCAATTTACCTCTTTCAGTGTAAACCGCCTTGTAATTCCTGCAGTTAGGACAGATGAATCCAGCGTCGATACCAGCCGTGGTCCTCTCTTCGGGCTCCGATCTCTCCGAGCTCTTCCTCTTGACACCCGAGGGCTTCCTTATCAGCCACGTGACCCCGCTTTTAACGTAATGATAGGTGAAGTAGACGCCCAGTACGATCCAGATGAACACTACTATGATCACTCCGTTCAGCATGTACCCCGGCAGTCGATAATATATAGCGGTGTAATCCCAAACGAAGTGCAGTATTATACATGAATATAAACCGTCCTTCACGTACAGATAACCGAAAACTAAGCCGGCCACGAACGTGGGCAGTAGTTTGTACAGATCCCATGAACCTAGATGTGCGGTGGCAAAGATCACCGATGAGAGTAAAATGAACCAGATAACGTTTCTATCTCTCAATCCAAATCCACCCAGGATATATTTTTTCCAATCGGTTTTACCCTTCACATAGGTCAATAACAACATGGGTATCCCTATGAACGGGATCCTCACGACTATCTCCTCCCATGCGGCGGCCCTTGTGAGTCCGTATATCAAAACCCATAGTTTCTCTTCTTCCAGTCCAGGGGTCCTAGGTGTCACACCGCCGATGTCCACCAA
This sequence comes from Thermoplasmata archaeon, assembly GCA_046484045.1. GTDB lineage: Archaea > Thermoplasmatota > Thermoplasmata > Halarchaeoplasmatales > Halarchaeoplasmataceae > CAZHUM01. The sequence continues at coordinate 905 of JAWOBZ010000115.1, forward strand.
AATGGTGTAGAGGAAGTGGACGAACATGAGTGCACAGATGAGAAAAGCCAGCCGGGCTATAGGTGATTCAAATATACTGTTACCTCCCTTTTCGCCGGTATTGAATGACTCGAAGAAGCCGATTATGCTGTCTCGGCTGTAGTAAAAGAGTCCAACGATTGACAAGATAATACAGAGAACGAGGAAGATGTAATAAACGGCGAAGGCTGCACCTCCGGCTTTGAACAGCGGAACGACCAAGAACAGAACTGCATAGATCAAGGTTGAATTGTTGAAAGTGTGGGGAAATACGATATTGATCGACCAGCCGAGTAAAACGATGTTAGCGAACAGATAGATCAGGAATGTGATTATAGCTACTATGGAAAAAACCTTTTTTATCTTATCAAGAACTTCCTTCAAATCATCGCCGGGGTCGTTCCATCCGGCGGCGATCTCATATCCACAGTACGGACACGTGTCTTCTCCTGTTTCGCTACCGCATCGTGGACATCTCATAGCTTCCAATCCTACCCGTTGATTATAATAATTTCCCTAGTGATCCTTTTAGATCAGCCCTCTGGATTTTCTAACTTTTCCAGCACCTTTCTGGTATCTTCTATATCCTTCTCAGAATCTAATTTTTCGAAAATATCTAGAGCCTCCTTCAATATCTTGACGGCCTCTTTATGTTTCTCCAAGTCTTTATAAACCAACCCTAATTCGTACTTGCTCCTCGCCGTGTTGTAGGGTATATCTAGATCACTCAAAATCTCCAGGGCCTTTCTTAAATATTTGATGGCCTCTTTGTACTTTCCATCGATCCTGTATATCATACCCTTGATCCTGTAATCCGCGGCCAGACCTACAAGGTTTCTGACCTTTTTAAGATAATGCTCCCCTTTATCTGCGTATTGGATGGCTTCATCCAGCTTTCCGATCTCTCCCAGAGCCTGTGCCTTGTTCAAATACCCGTACCCCATTATCATATTGTTGTTTACCTTCTCTCCGGATTCTATGGTCCTATCGAAGTACTCTATTGCCTTTTCATGTTCCCCCATCCTCATATATTGATCACCCATATTGTTGTAAGCCCTGCCCAGTTCACTGTAAGCTTTCTCACTCTTGAGGGGTGGTAAACATCTTTTATAGTACTGGATCGCCAATGGTCCCTCGCCTCTCTGAATGCAGATATTTCCCATCTCCAAGTACGTCGTTGCGAGTACTTTTTTATTTCCCACTTTCTTAGCGTTATCTACAGCCTTCTCGTACAGTTCCATAGCTCTATCAAAATCACCTTCACGCCATACCACGTGCCCCAATCCGCTTGAAGCCTTAGATATGCCTTCGACATCGTCCAGCCCATTGTACATCTCTATCGCTTTGTTGTAGTTGTCCTTGGCTTTCTCGAATTCCTGTATCTCCTTGTAAACATCAGCCATATTTCTCAAGGAGTCCGCTTCCATTTTTTTATCTCCCTTCTCCAAGCTGATCTGATTTAGCTGTTCTAAGATCTCCAAGGATTTGTCCCAGTTGTTTATCTCGTAGTAAATGTATGCCAGTCTATCGAGGAGATCCTTTTTCTTCTCATCCTCCTCCTCGATCTCATCTGTTTTCTCAAGGGACGACAGTGCTCTTTCAAATAATCCTGCGGAGACTTCCATCGCGAAATTATTGATAGCCTTTTCAGCGGCTTTGATGGAATAATCGAATGCCTTAGTAAAATCCTTTCCCTCGTAAAAGTGTCTGCTGAGTGAAGAATAATGATCCTGGATGTCATCTCTATAATAATCCTCCATGGTCTCTCCGATCTGCTGGTGAAGGACTCTTTTTCTACTCTTGCCCATGTTCTTGTATATTATCATACGAGTTTGGAGATGATTGAATCTGTACATCTCTTTGTCCGCATCTGTCACTTCATGTATTATACCATGTTTCTCCAGCTCTTCTATGAGGTCAAGAAGTTGGACAACATCCATGCGTACTATGGATTCCAGTATCTCGAAATCGAATTCAGTTCCGATTACGGCTGCGTACTGCAGCAACCTCTTCTCGGTATTTTTCAAACGTTCTATCCTTCTCTGGGTGATGTCCTCGATGGTTTTCGGTATCCTCAACCCGGTGAGATCTTCTTCTGGATTCCAATCGAATGAATATGGATCTATCATACCCTCGGATATCAGTGAATTTATGATCTCTATAACGTAGTATGGATTACCTTCGGATTCATGGTATACCATATTAAAGAAGTTCTCCGGCAGTTCATCGGCATTCAATTTGTTGGATATCAACTCTGAGATGGCGTCTCTATCGAATCTATCCAGCTTGACTTTGTTGATTATATCCTCCGTCGAACCCCTTTCGAGAAAACCCTCGAATGGAAATTTTTTATCAGTGTCACTGATCAATTCTTCTGGTCTGTATGCACCGATTATCAAAACACGTTTGTCATATATTTCTCTTATAAGGTAATGGAGTAGCTGAACGGAAGAATCGTCCATCCACTGTAGGTCGTCAAGGAACAACATCAGAGGGTTATTGGATGAAATAGCCTTGACTGCTCTTCTGAACTTATCGAAAAACATCTCTCTTTTGTCCATTATAGATATGGATATGTTCTCTTCCTCTTCTTCGACCACCCCGGCCATACCCATGGGCATACCGTATTCCGTTTCCTCCTTTTTCTCAGCGATATCCTCTATATAACCCTCGAAGGCATCTAGAAAAGGTAGATACGTGGTCGTACCTTCGTGGTAAAGGCATCTCCCTCTGAGGAAAACAAACCCGTCTTTTTGACACAGTTTTCCAAAGTGATAGGCTAACCTAGTCTTGCCTACTCCTGCTTCTCCTTCTAGAAGGACGAACTTACCGCGTCTCTCTTCAACTTCTTCTTTGAAGTAGTTTAATTCCTTCAGCTCCTTTTCCCTATCGATGAATTTCTGTTTACCGTCTTCTGCAGCGCTTATCATGGTTGATTATCCTCTTAACGCACTTTGTATATAAAAATTTATGTTGCTATATGAAAAAAGAGAGAAGTGATACCAAGGTCACTTCTTTTGCTTGACCTTGGTGGGCAAGATCTTTTCGAGCTCTCCCTTTTCGACCTTCTCTTCCAGGGTATCTCTCAGTTTGAATTTTTGTATCTTTCCTCTGCCCGAAACGGGCAGTTCTGTACCTACTGAGACGTACCTGGGCACCTTAGCACTGGCGACCTTCCCGTATAGGTAATCAACAACATCAACGGGTTTTAAATCAGACCCCTCAACAGGTACGACCGCTGCTGCCACCACTTCACCCAGGTCTTTATCGGGTATACCTACCACGCCGACCTCCTGTATATCGGGATGCTCTATAAGGTACTCCTCTATCTCCCTGGGATAAACGTTGAGTCCGCCGACTATCACCATGTCTTTTTTCCTGCCGACTATCTTGACGTACCCCCTCTCGTCCATCTCCGCTAGGTCACCGGTATGAAGCCATCCGTTCTCTATGGTCTCTTCCGTAGCTTCAGGTTTGTTGTAATAACCTACCATGACGTTGTACCCCTTGACGAGAAGCTCTCCGGTCTCACCCGGCTCTACTTCGTCACCTGCATCATCAACCACCTTGATCTCCTGGTCGGGCATCACTCTGCCCACGGTCTCGACCCTGTCCTGAACGGAGTCGTCGAACCTTGTCATAGTGACACCGGGGGATGCTTCCGTTAACCCATAAGTTATCGAAACGTTGCAGCCCATGTCGTTGATCACGGATTTCATCGTGTCAACGGGACAGCTTGAACCCGCCATGATCCCCGTTCTAAGAGAGCTGGTGTCGTAGTCTTTTTCTTTCAACACCTCGAGCTCCCTGATGAACATGGTGGGCACACCGTGGAGCATGGAGGCCTTCTCCTTCTCTACGAGCTCCATCGCCTTGTATGGATCGAATTCTATCAGGGGGAGCATCGTCCCGCCGAAAACCGCTATCAAAGTGATGCTCATCACGTTCCCGAAGCAGTGGCTGAAGGGAACCGGGATGACCAATTTATCTTCATCGGAAGCGTGCAGTATCTCACCTTGGTCGTGGGCGTTCTTGATTATCTGGTGGTGCGTCAGCATGACCCCCTTCGGTTTACCCGTGGTTCCCGAGGTGTATAGTAAGAAAGTAACATCGTCGGGTTCCGTCTCCCTTTCTATCTTTACATAATCTTCATCATCTCTCCAACCCTCACCTTCTTTCAATGCATTTTGGTATTTTACAGTGGGTATCTTATCGCTCTCACCTTCGAGTAGTATGATAGTATCTAGTTTGTCCAGCGAAGGATAGACTTCTTCCAATATATCTAAGAAGTTATACTTGCCGTGTTGAGCAGTGGTGATCACAGCCCTGGCATCTGAATCATCGAGCATGTATTGGATCTCACCGCTCTTGTACCAAGGATCTGTTGGGATAACCGAAGCATCGATCTTCGGTATCGCGAACCATGCGACCACCCACTCTGGCAGGTTCGGCAGCCAAATAGCTACTTTGTCTTCTTTACCGAGTCCTCTCTTCTTCAAGAAATGAGCCAGTTTTTCGGCTTCCTCGTTGAGTTCATCGTATGTTATCCTTCTATCTTCGAAGATTATCGCTTCTTTGTTTGGATATTCTTCCGCTCTGTCCTCTAAAAGTTCTCCGATGGTTGTTTTCTTCATTTTTAGATACCCCATTATCTCTTTTGGCGCACCTATTTGGGGCAAAAATATAAAGTTTATGGGCAGAGTGAATAAAGTCTATCGGCTGCCTCTTTCTTCGATATATTCTATCTCATCAGCTGCTATGGTTTCAATCTCTCCGTTCACATTTATAACCAATCTACCCGTCCGGTCGATCCCCTTAACAAAACATACCTTTTCTTCTCCTCTAACGGACACCTTCATCCACCTCCACAAGACAACAGAATATAGAATCCATCTGATCAATATATCCCTATCTGTCATTCCTCCCACGTAGTATTCATTAAATATTTTAAGTATATCATTAAAGAGAGCTTCCATATCCACTTTTCTTCCTAGATGTTTTTTCAACGAAGTTGCCTTTTCCAGCTCACCAGGTAACTCATTGTTCACATTGAGACCTACACCCAATACGGCCGTCGTTATCTTCCCATCGGACGCTTCGAATTCAGAAAGGATGCCACACACTTTTTTACCGTCAATCAAGATATCGTTGGGCCATTTGATACCGGGATTTACCCCCAGCGATCCCAATGCTTGGGCAACGGCGACGGAAGAAAGCATCGTTAGTGAGAAACCTTCGTTAGCTGCTATTTCGGGGTACAATATTATGGAGAACCAAAGACCGCCTTCGTCCGAGTGCCATATCCGGTCCCTCCTCCCTCTACCATGTGTTTGGACGTCAGCTCTGACCACGGTGCATTCTTCAACCCCCTCGTTGGCCAATTTCATTGCGTATGAGTTGGTCGATGCCAGCTCTTCGAGATGTAAAACATTCATGTACATACATCGCAGTTCATCAGATGTAATAAGACTTTTGTATATTTGGATATGTAACTTGTATATTTGGATATGTAACGCCATCCGATCCGTAGAAAAACTTATGTATTTTTCGTCCCTCAACATCGATGGTATTCTATGAATTACGAGGAACTCGAGATCGAGAAGGAAGGTGCGGTAGTAACGGTTTCACTGAACAGACCTGAAGTTCACAACGCCATGAACGAAAAGCTGATGAGGGAACTTACGGATTTTTTTAAGGAAAAACAAGACGACGAGTCCATAAGGACGGTGGTCCTAACTGGTAAAGGCAAGTCGTTCTGCGCGGGTGCTGACCTGAACTGGATGAAGAGCATGGTGGATTTTACAAAGGAAGAGAACGTACGGGACAGCCGCCTTTTACTGGACCTGTATGAAGCCATCTGTAATTATCCCAAACCCGTGATCGCAAGAGTTAACGGACACGCCTTCGGAGGCGGCATAGGGCTGATATCCGTTTGCGATATCAACATCGCAGTGGAAGACAAGAAGTTCAGCTTCAGCGAGGTAAAGATCGGTATAACGCCGTCGGTGATATCCACCTTCGTGATCAGGAGGATAGGGGTAGCCGACGCCAAGCGTTTATTCATCACCGGAGAACGGTTCACTTCTCGGCATGCTAAGGAGATCGGATTAGTGGATTTCGTAGTTCCAGCGGATGAACTAGATACCTTGGTGGATCAACATATAGGAGAGATACTCTCCGGAGGCCCAAAAGCCATCCAGGAATCGAAAAATCTAGCGAATCAATATCTCAAGATGGATGAGGAGGACTACAAAGAATTCACCGTTCAGAAGATATCTGAATTGAGGATCGCCGACGAGGGTCAGGAGGGCATAACGGCGTTCTTAGAGAAAAGAAAACCGAAATGGAAGGATGATTAGAATGTTAGAAAAAGTGTTGATAGCAAATCGAGGAGAGATAGCCGTAAGAGTCATCAAGTCGTGCCAGCACATGGGCATAAAGACCGTAGCGGTCTATTCCGACGTAGATGAAGAAGCTCCACACGTCCAGGCAGCTGATGAATCGGTGAGCCTCGGTGACCCGGTGCCGTCGGAGAGCTACCTTAACATCCCCAAGATCATCCGCATAGCCAAGGAAGTGGGGGCGGATGCGATACACCCCGGTTATGGTTTCTTAGCGGAGAATCCGGATTTCGCCAAAGCGTGCGAGGACTCGGGGATCAAGTTCATCGGTCCGACTTCTAAAGTTATAGCACACATGGGCAACAAGATCGAAGCGAAGAAGTCCATGGAGGAAGCCGGAGTTCCAGTTATACCCGGTTATCACGGTATAGATCAAGATACTGGAACACTCGTAGAAGAAGGAAAAAAGGTCGGATTCCCACTGCTGGTAAAAGCGACCGCCGGCGGTGGTGGAAAGGGTATGAAGATAGTTAGGGAAGAGAAGGATTTGAAGAGTTCTATCGAGAGCGCCAAAAGGGAGGCGAAATCCGCTTTTGGTGACGAATCCGTCTTCATCGAAAGGTACCTGGAAAGACCAAGACACATAGAGTTCCAGATATTGGCCGACGAGCACGGTAACGTAGTGCACTTATTCGAGAGGGAGTGCTCTATACAGAGGCGGCATCAAAAGATAATCGAGGAAACACCGTCACCCTTGATGAGCCCTGAGTTAAGAGAAGAGATGGGTAGAGCCGCAGTGGATGCAGCCGAAGCCGTGGGATACACCAATGCTGGAACGGTGGAATTCATGGTGGATTCAGATCTTAATTTCTATTTCATGGAGATGAACACGAGGCTTCAGGTAGAGCATCCTGTAACGGAAGAGACAACCGGTGTAGACATGGTAAAATGGCAGTTGAAGATAGCAGATGGCCAGGAGCTGACGTTGTCTCAGGAAGATATCAAGCAGCTCGGCCATTCCATCCAGTGCAGGATATACGCGGAGGACCCTGCCAACGGTTTCCTACCCAGCACGGGTATGCTGGAAAAAATAGACCCGGTGAGTGGACCCGGGGTCAGACTGGACACGGGCATCAAACCAGGGATAAAGATAACACCCTATTACGATCCCCTTCTTTCCAAGCTCGTAGTCAAAGGCGAGAACAGAGAAGAGAGCCTTAACAAGATGAAATGGGCGCTGTCCAACTACGCGATCTTGGGTGTGAAAACCAACATAGCATTCCTGAAGGAAGTTATCGATCATCCATCCTTTAAAAACGGAGATCTGACGACTCATTTTATCGAAGATCACTTCTCAGAGTGGGGCACTTCCGAGGACAGCATCCCCATAGACGCACTTATATCTCTGGCCGTTTACGATTCCATGCACCCCAAAAGGGACGAAGTGGTCAAGTACAAAGAACCGGACCCGCATTCACCGTGGAAATCCGCGGGAAAATGGAGGATAGGTGTATAATATGTTCCTGAAATACGAGCACAAGAATCACGTTTACAACGTTGAAGTAGAGAAGGAAGACGGTAATTATTACATCACCTACGACGATAAAACTTACACGGTAACCGCTACGGAAGTGAACGTCGGTCATCTCAAGATCGAGTTGGGTGACAGGACGATCAAATCGGTGATTTCCGAGGGAGATGACAGCAAGTACGTTTTCCTCAACGGAGACGTTTTCGAAGTGACACCGATAGCGCTGACCGGCGTGAAAAGGAAGAAGGGAGATGAAGAGGAGGGAGACCTAAAATCACCGATATCTGGAAAGGTGGTCAAAGTGGAAGTCCAAGATGGGCAGGAAGTGGAAAAAGGCGACGTTCTCATGGTGATAGAAGCCATGAAGATGGAATACCTGATCAAGGCGCCCTACGACGGCGTCGTAAAGAAGATCAATTTCAATGAAGATGAACAGATCGATATAGGTGAAAAAACAGTCGAGATCGAAAAAGACGTGGAGGAAGAATAATGGACGTAATAGATAGTAAAATAGACACGGATTCTGAGGGATTCAAGAAGAACTGCGAGATGTATGAAGGATTAGTGAACGATCTGAAAGAGAAGATCGCCGAAGCTCAGTTGGGCGGTGGAGAGAAGCGTATCGAACTGCACAAATCAAGGGACAAGATGCTGGCAAGGGAGAGGATAGACATGCTGCTTGACCCGGACACCCCGTTCATGGAGTTCAACTCTTTAGGGGCCCACGACATGTACGATAACAAGGCCCCCGCCGCGGGCATAGTCACCGGTATAGGCATAGTCCACGGAAGGGAAGTGGTCGTCGTAGCCAACGATGCCACGGTGAAAGGCGGAACCTACTACCCGATGACGGTCAAGAAACATCTCAGAGCCCAGAGGATGGCCTTGGAGAACAACCTCCCCTGCATCTACATGGTGGATTCCGGAGGAGCTTTTCTCCCAATGCAGGACGAAGTTTTCCCGGACAGGGAACATTTCGGTAGGATATTCTTCAATCAAGCCACCATGTCTTCGAAACAGATACCCCAGATAGCCGTCGTGATGGGTTCCTGCACAGCAGGTGGTGCCTACGTTCCCGCCATGTCCGATGAAACGGTCATAGTGAAGGGGAACGGGACGATTTTTTTAGGTGGACCCCCGCTGGTCAAAGCGGCCACCGGAGAGGAGGTAAGTGCCGAGGAGCTGGGCGGCGCGGACGTCCACTGTAGGGAGAGCGGCGTGGCGGATCATTATGCCGAGGACGATGAAGATGCCATCGGTATCACCAGGAACATCGTAGAGAATTTGAATAGAGATGAGAAGACCCAGTTAGATATAAAAAAGCCGGAAGAACCGTTTTATGACATAGAGGAGATCTACGGTGTTATACCGGAGAATCCCAGGGAGCCATTCGACGTCAAGGAGATAATAGCAAGGATCGTCGACGGGTCCAAATTCCACGAGTTCAAAGAACTGTACGGTAAAACGCTGGTCTGCGGGTTCGCCCGTATCATGGGGTACCCGGTGGGTATCTTGGCGAACAACGGCGTCCTGTTTTCAGAATCCGCACTCAAAGGTGCTCACTTCATCGAGCTCTGCTGTCAGAGGAAGACGCCGATCGTGTTCTTACAGAACATAACGGGTTTCATGGTGGGTAAAGAGTACGAAGCCGGAGGTATAGCGAAGGACGGAGCCAAGATGGTGACCGCCGTGGCCAACGCACAGGTGCCCAAGTTCACCGTGATAATCGGAGGGTCCTTCGGTGCAGGTAACTACGGTATGTGCGGAAGGGCGTACAATCCAAGGCAGCTGTGGATGTGGCCGAATGCGAGGATATCCGTCATGGGTGGAAAACAGGCGGCCAACGTGCTGTTGACAGTCAAAAAAGATCAGCTCTGGAGGAAGGGGAAAGAGTTGACGGAAGAGGAAGAAAAAGAGATCACGGAACCCATATTGAACAAGTACGAAAAAGAGGGAAGCCCTTACTACAGTACCGCACGCATCTGGGACGACGGAGTCATCGATCCCGTGGACACGCGTATGGTTCTTGGATTGGGAATATCCGCTTCTTTGAACGCTGAGATTCCTGATTGGGTGCCAGGAATGTTCAGGATGTGAAAGGGGTATAGATTAGCTTCTTGATCCATCTTCTATCAATTTATCGGACGATTTGACGGAAGGTCTGTTTTTTCTTTTTACGTGAGTTCGTATCCACGAACAAATCGGAGGATAATCTTTTCTCTCTAGAGATTCGTCTCCGAATTTCAACCACTTGTAGAATTTTTTTATGATTGCTTTGTAGGTGTGCTTCGTCCAAACCGAGTAAGATTTTTTCTCGAGCTTCGCAACCGCCTTTTTTAGATCTTCTTTCGTAACCTTGTCAAAATCTTTGGACAGATAATTTTCAGCCAATCTGACAAGGAAACCTAGAACCCTAATCCTTCGAGGTATTCCTATTCCTTCGAGAACGGAAGCGTCGTCGAATTTTTTTATCAATTTTTTATTCTTAGAAGATATATCTGAGGACTCCAATCTAGACACGGTTGATTCTATCTTTTTGTTATAGTTGTGAATATCGAGGTTTCCCATCCTACATATTATTAGACCGCCATTACTTATATAGGTATGGGAACCGTCTAAAATAAACAACGCCCTGGCCGAACGATGTCGGTTTTAGTCACTCTAGAGGGACAGAAATATTGTAGAAATATACTAGCTAATATATTCAATCTTTTTACACTTAAATATCTTTTGAAAATTTATTCTGGATTGGAAATGCCAGTTACAAGTCAAAACCTTTATTACACATTCTTTCAATATCCATTTTGATGAACAAAGGTAGGATGATAGTGTTGTTACTATTCGTTTTGTTTATACTTTCATTCATACCTATGAGAACTCAAGCATCTGGTAGCGGTGATTATCCACCTCCCGTGAACGGAGATTGGAATATCACTGTGGATACCGTGGTGGAGAATGAAACTATATTGTTGAACGGGAATCTGACGGTACAGAACGGTGCAAGTTTGACTTTCGAGAATGTGACTCTTTTAATGAACTGTACTGCTTCAGCTCAATGGAAGATCGATATTCGGAATGGATCTACATTCACGATTTTAGACCTAGATTACGACAATACTACTTCAGAAGATGCTTCGGTAATAACTGCTGTTGATTCAAATTATAATTTTTTATTTCTTGTAAGAGAGCAAGCTGTGTTTGAAATGAGAAATAGCAATTTACATGAATGTGGTCAAGGTTATATCGCATGGCAGTGGAACCCTCTTGCACCACAAGGTGCATGGTATGGTCTATGTATCCTCACAGATAATGCAATTATAGAGTATAACAACATTTCAAATAACCGCTATGGTGTGGTTTGTTGGGATTCGGATGCGATTATCTCGAATAATACAATTGAGAATAACGATAAAGCCGGTGTTATGGCAACTGTTTGGTCAAATGGGACTATCGAGAATAACAGAATAATCGGTAATCTTCAATATGGAATCTGGGTAGATGGATGGAGTAACACCGATCCACAACCCTCGAATCCGATAGTAAGGAAGAATTACATTTATGATTCTGGTCAAGGGTCGCAAGTCGCTAATGGTCTGCACATTACAGTTTATTCTAAACCTGTGGTTGAAGATAATCAGATTATTAATAGTACGGAAGATGGCATCTACTGCGGACAGTGGTGCGAAGTAACAATACGTAATACGACTATACAAGGAGGTAACTTCGGCATCGTTGGGGGTGGTGCATGTAGAGATGTTACTATCATCAATTGCTCTATATCGGGGGCTAATTTTTTTGATTTATCATCCAATTCTCAAAGTTATTTCCATGTTATTAACAGTACCTTCGGAACAAGTGAATGTGATGGTGACCCAGCATCCATCACAGTCAAATGGTATCTTCACGTTCGAGCAGAAGATCAGGCAGGATTACCAATCTCAGGAGCCACTGTAGTTGTGCGTAACGAGAGTAGTGTAGAAAAGTATAACCGATTAACAAATGTAGACGGTGTGGTCAAGTGGATGGTCGTTACGGAGTACGTCGATCAGAATGTGTCTGGAAGTACCATCAGAACATACCATACTCCTCACGAAGTAGAAGTAACCTATGGTGGTTTTACTTTTAGTAACAATCCAAGAAGCGTGGATATGGATAGCAGTAAAACAGAAGTGTTCGTTTCCAATGAGTTTATACCGGAGTTTACAACGATTCTATTGCCCATTCTTTTCATTCTGTTTATCAACATTTTTTATCGGAAAGTTTGAACCGTAATCTTTATTTTTAATCCTTCTATATATAATAGTGATGAACAAAGGTAGGTTGATAGTGGTATTACTATTCGTTTTGTTTATACTTTCATTCGTACCTATGAGAGCTCAAGCAGAATCATATTCATACGAATTAACAACATATATAAATGGAGATTGGATCGTCAATACACCTCAGACCTTAGAGAACCAGACTGTTATTTTGAATGGTAATCTATCTATACAAAATGGGGGTTCTTTGACTTTTAAAAATGTTACATTGAAGATGAATTCATCCAGTTCGATAGAATTTTACATAGAAGTGCTTTCCGGGGGTGCT
>JAWOBZ010000112.1:0-3494 GCA_046484045.1 Thermoplasmata archaeon
TGGTCAGGCCGATCGCGGCCTGACCAGCGAGTGGGGCGTCGCCGCGCTGGTGCTGGGCGGCGGTGCAAGTAACTGATGATACACCCCCTCGAAAGATATTAATACCCAATCTTAAAATCATATGTTAGAGAATAGATAGTATGGAGAGAGATATGTCCTCTGATGAATTCAGAAAGAGTGAGGAATGGTTGAAACACCACTATAAAGAGTTGAGAGAAAAGTATAGTGGAAAAATACTGGCAGTTATTGGGCCTGACCAATATCTAGTTAAAAATAACTACGACGACCTTGTCAAGGGATTGGAAAAGAAAGGTATAGACTTTGACTCAGTTGCAGTCACACATATACCCAGGAAAGGACAAGCTGCCATAGTCTGATTCCAGAATACTCAGCACGTTCCCCATCAGTTACCGCTTGTGCCCTGAAATACTCATGCAAAAAATGAAATTTGTCTGACGTAAGAAATCGATCTTTTAACATCTTACCTGAGCCGACACACATATCCTTATCATATTAATCAAAAAACCTTCCAGTACACAAATATATTTTAAATATTCACGTTTTTTACCCGTACGAAGCCCGCTCAAAAAACATCAAAAAAATTAAATACATCAAGAAATCTTTGTAAGACAATATGTCAGACGAAGAAGAGAAAATACATGAATATGTAAAGCTGATCAACCAGCACCAATTTGACGAATGGGCTAAAGGAAAAAAATCTTTAGCAGACCTGGTGAAACATCATCATTTCCTCGCAACCATATACAGGTCCAAGATCGAGCGTGCAATACATCATCACACCCCACATGAATTCCTAGATATATTTGAAGAGGAAAGACCAGACATCGATTTCGGTGATGAAGAACAGGTCGAAGAGCGCATAAAAGAAGAGATGAAAGAAGTCGAGAGAGCTCTATAAATGGATATCTTTCGTAAAACTTATAAGACATCGACGCCCGAATTTCGTCTAGAAACCCCTCCGTCAGACGATATTGTGCTTATCAGATCAAAGTTACGTCCATGATTTTTAAGCAATATCGTTGAGACACAGAGATCATTTTCTAACCCCCGGTCCATTTGGGATCCATTACGATAAGCAAAATGGAAAGATTAATCCTCCAAAACATCTGATTTCATGACACTTCAAAACCGTGGTCGGATAAAGTTTGAACAACCTCTTTTTTAACATCTTCGTATTTAGGCGGATTAACGAGTAATACCTCCAAGTCTCGTTCCCATTTCTCTTTAGAAATGCTTATGGAAACCTCACCTGTTCCGCCCACGACCTCCATCTTTTCAAGGAACAGTTCCTCGTTCAAAGGGACATCCTGTTTCAACAAAAACCAAACGTCGTAGAGATCTCTACCCTTTGACCTAGAACTCAAGGCACGCAATTTTTCTGCAAGTACCTCTTCTTTATGAAGACCTAGGGCCGAAAGGACCCTTACCTCGGGATATTCAAAGAACAGCCTCGTCCACACCGGCTCGGATAACACATCTTCTCTTTTAGATATCTCTATTTTGATATTACCTAACGATTTTTCAGAACCGTTGAAAAGAGGACCACGATATCTCAACCTTGCGTTAAAAGATATCTCTTCATCTTCCACTTTATCGACAGTGGCTTCAACACCGTAAGACATCAAACTCTCGGCTGCCTCTTTTATGATCTTCTCGATATCCCCCACATCGTAAACCGTAAAATCAAGGTCCTCCGAGAACCTGTCTAAACCAAAAGCATGTTTCAAGTATGTTCCACCCTTGAATACCAGGGAACCGTCTTTACTATAAAGCTCATTCAGGAACAAAGATTGAATATAATCCTGTTCCAATATGTGCAGTGGTAATTCTTTCCTATGGATCTCTCTCAATTGACTTCTAGTTATCATATTAAATCCCTCTTAACGTACAATTTCCATTCCGAGTTCAATACGGATTTTTTTTGCTTAGGATCGAGTTTTGTGTAAGTATCGATAAGCTTTTTTAGCCCGTCTTTTTCAAATTCTATATCTTTCTCCTCCAGAAGATATCCCAAACGGGATGCCACTGCGGAACTTCCAGTCAACTCACAGTATTCTATCAGTTTATCCGTATTTAGTTCGTCCGAGATGGCGTCCTGTATCTGTGATATACCACCAGAATATTCTGGGTGTCTTAAACAATCGATCACGGTCTTCTCTCTGTCAGAAACTAACACTTTATCGTATCTCTCGTACCCGAAGAACAAGGATTTTTTTACTGTAACGTACTTGATCTTTTGCCCTTGAAACTTCAATGGTTTTTTTCTTCTGGTGGTAACAAGGAACACTGTTAGTGGGACTTGGTCCGTCATTCCATGGTAGTGCAACGCACTCCAGAAAGCTATGTAAGACGGTTGGAATATTTCAGGTACGATCTCGTAGATATCAAGTTCATTCCATATTTCACTCAAAATGTATTTACCTCTTTCCACCCGTTTAACCAGATCCTTCTCCATCATATTCCCGATTATACGGTAAGTATTTTCTTTGGATATGTCAAGGAAACGATTAACATCTTTATGGGCGAACACGACCATATCCCTGGATTTGATCTCGGATATCACCTGAGCTTCCCGCCTAGCGATACTTTCCATGTAATCAAGTTATACGTTAATCATATAAATAGTTTACACAAATTGTAGAGTGATTTCAAAATCCTTTCAGCTCTAGCTCTCGTCCCACCCACCGATCACCATATACCTCTTACCCCAAATCCCACCCGACGCCCACATTCACCCGTCTCCCCCGCAAAACCTTAAAAATCATCTCAACCATAGAATAGACCACGGTGATAACAGATGACCAAAGCTCAGAACATGCCAAAACTCCACAGCCCCTTCGTCAGAGAGCTCGATGAGAACGAGAACTACGTTGTCAAAGACGAGATAAACGAAGGCTACGAATGGGTCTTCCAGGACGACTCCGTCATGGCGGTCGAAAAGCTCGACGGCACCAACGTATCGATAATTATCGAAGATGGAGAGATCGTCGAGGTTTGGAACAGGATGAACAGGATCCCGTTCTTCAGCAAGCAGGGGGCGTTCATAATGAAGGGTTTGATCAACTCCTACTCCAAGGGGTACATGGATGACCTGGAAGACGGGCAGCATTTCGGTGAACTGGTGGGTCCCAGCCCCAAGTGGAATGAAAATAAATACGACCTGGACCAGCGATTATGGATCCCGTTCTCGACCTACAGCCAAGATAAACTCGTTTATCACTCGTGGGGCCGATACCCAAAGACGTACGAATCCATATCCAAGTGGTTCAAAGAAGATCTCATACCGCTGTTCTACGAGATCAGAAAGATCTTGTTGTGTTCGTTGTTCTGAAATTCGGAAACAACCTTCTCACGGTTGGAAGTTTCGCCCGTTAGTATAGAGTAAGACCAGCCCTGTGGCTGAAAATAATCTTCCAGCAGCCTGAGGTGTTTTTTGTAGGAGGAGAATACCAGTACTTTATGGTTTTCGGAAA
>JAWOBZ010000117.1:0-4446 GCA_046484045.1 Thermoplasmata archaeon
ATCTAAAGCAATTGATGGAAGCACAAAAGGAGCTCGAGAGAGGCGAGGTTGAAGATAGCATAGAAAAATCGAAGATTCTTTTAAAAAGATTGAAAGAAGAATAAAAGCTTTTTTTAACCGATGGTAAGTTATATATACTACACCAGGATGCACGCCCTCATGCAGAGGGAAAAGCAGAGTAAGACAAAAGAAGAAGCTATCAAAAAGATAGATGAGATAATCGCCGAGATCGAGAGGGCTTGATCTATCGGTGTTATCTCTCTTAAAACCTTTAATCAATATACTGTGAAAATTGGATGTTCAATACTTCCCCCTTTTGACGATTATCACCAATAACCAGATGCCGATCAGCACGGATAAAAAGAAGATATAGGGACCGAACAGCGGTTGTTGAGTCGAAAGGACGATCAATGCCGAACCGATTATTATCGCTGCGGTTATTATGGTAAAACTCAATCTGTTAGCTATCAATTCGAGCTGACTCTCCATGTCGTCAAGACCTTTATGTTCGATGGTCACGGCGAAATCTCGTTCCTCCAATCCATCCAATAGATTGTTGAGACGGTGGGGTAGATTGACTAAAAGATCGTGATATCCTTTAGCGGAATCAAATATTTTCCCGATCTGTGCTTCCGGACCGTATCTATCCCTGAACACATCCGCGATGACCGGCTCTGCGGCCTGGAAGAAATCGAATTGTGGGTATAAGCTGGTGCATATTCCTTCGGTTTCGATGAGGGCTCTTTCCATCAAAAGGAAATTTGCAGGTAGCGATATATTGTGCTTTTTTGTGATCATCATTATCTCTTCATTCGCGCCTTCTCTGAAGAGCACGTCGGGTCTCCGTTTATACAGTTCTAAGAGATTCTCTATGTCCCACTCTAATTCCTGCTTATCGAATTTACCGTGTATCTCTCCCAGGTCGATGAGGATGTTCATGACCTTTTTCGTATCGCTCCTCGCCATCGCCAGGAACATGTCTATCAGTTTATTTCTCCGGGATTCCGATAGATGCCCTATCGCTCCAAAATCTAAGAGCACTATTTTATCATCTTCAGTGTAGAAAATATTGCCCGGGGACGGGTCAGCGTGAAAGATACCGTGTATAAAAAATTGTTTTAACATGGTCTGTGCGAATTTAGTAGCTATGGTCTGTTTCTTTTCCGCAGGTAATTTAGTGTCGATGGCGTGTCTGATACTCTTTCCATGGACGTTCTCCATCACCAGAACCTTTTTCGTAACGTAATCCCATTTGATGTCCGGGACGATAACGTCATCGTCATCCACAAAGGCGTCGTGGAACCTTTGGGCGGAACGGGCTTCGACGGTATAATCCATCTCCTTCCTCAACATATTTTTGAATTCTTTAACGGTATCCTTCGGGTGGTACATCTCACTTTCAGGTATGAGGTCTTCTATCAGTTTCGCCATCCTTTCGATAAGGTCCATATCCGCTCTAACCTTGGATTGTATGTTCGGTCTCTGTACTTTTACGACGACCTCTTCTCCGTTCTTCAGAGTAGCTTCGTGTACCTGCCCTATGGATGCTGAAGCCAAAGGATTACTGTAGAATTCATCGAAGATATCGTTAAGATCGCGACCAAGCTCTTCCTGGATGATCTTCCGTGCATCTTCTCCGGGGAAAGGGCTCACTTGCTCGTAGAGCTTCCTGAGTTCATTGGCGAATTCTATAGGGACGAGGTCGGGACGAAGTGCGAGGAATTGACCTAGTTTGATGAAGGCGGGTCCTAAATCCTCAAAAAGATATCGTAGATCTTCGGCTTCTACCTCCTCCATCCTTTTTTCCAAGGACCCCTCTAAACGCTCTCTGGAGATGAAACTTGATAATCCCATCTTCTTTATGAAATCTACCAGACCGTGTTCTAAAAGGATCTCGACGATCTGTCTTATCCTTTCTATCTTTCCCGTTTTTTTCATAAGCAAGGTAAATAGAAAGAACTTACTTTTATAGTTTATCCGAGAATTTAATAGGAGTATTACATTTCTACCGGGTAAATTATATATAGGGAAAACAACAATATTACTATAGGGAAAATTATATATAGGGAAACAATGTGCCCCGATACAGTAAATGGGCGGCAGGGCTTTTCTTCCTCCTCCTCAACCGGTCGAAACCCCCTGCGGCCCATTACTTTTCTCTTACTTTCCTCTAATTTTATATACAAATACACTATGTCTAATCATCAGTGAGTGAGTCAGATGGTAGAGCCAGAACCCTTCAAGATCAAAATGGTTGAAAAGCTTAAAAAGCTTACTAGGACGGAGAGAAGAACGAAGATAGAAAAGGTGGGATACAACGTCTTTAAACTGAAAGCAGAGGACGTTTTTATAGACCTACTCACCGATTCTGGGACCTCTTCTATGAGTGATGAACAGTGGGGAGAGATGGTCAAAACGGAACAGGCGTATGCCGGCAGCGATTCGTATTACATGTTAGAAAAAGCGGTGTCAGACATATTCGGTTTTGATAGATTCGTCACGGTCCATCAGGGTCGGGCGGCGGAGAACATACTGTTTTCTAACCTAGTCGGTGATGGCGACTTCGTGCCGAACAACATGCACTTCGATACAACGAAAGCCAACGTAAAACACAAAGGTGGGACTCCGGTAAATTTGGTCGTGCAGGACGCCTACGATACGACATCAAAGGCGGATTTCCGTGGTAACATGGATATCCCACTGTTGAAGGAGTTCATAGAGGAAAAGGGTGTGGACAAGATACCATTGATCATGCTGACTATCACGAACAATACCGGAGGAGGGCAGCCGGTCTCCATGGAGAATATAAGGGACGTGAGTAAAACCGCTTCTGAATACGATATTCCCTTCTTCTTGGACGCATGCAGATTCGCCGAGAACGCGTACTTCATCAAAACGAAGGAAGAAGGTTACGAAGAAAAAACCATAAGGGAGATAGTTAGAGAGATTTTCAGTCACGCCGATGGATTCACTTTCAGTGCTAAAAAAGATGGGTTGGCCAACATCGGTGGGATGATCGGAGTCAGAGATAAAGAACTCTATGACAAATGTGTCAATCTAGGTATAATCATAGAGGGTTTCCCGACGTACGGAGGCATGGCATGCAGGGATCTAGCGGCCATCGCAGTTGGGCTCAGAGAATCGACGACTTTCGAGTACCTGAAGTATCGACATCAGCAGGTAAAGTACCTCGGTGATCTTCTTACTAACGCTGGAGTCCCGATAATAGAACCTGTAGGAGGTCACGCTGTCTTCATCGACGCCAAACGGTTCCTGCCGGACATACCTCCGGAAAGGTTCCCCGCCCAGGCACTTACGGCCCAGCTCTATATAGAGTCTGGTGTGAGGGGAGTAGAACTAGGAACCAGCGCATTCGGAGAGAAGGACGAAGACGGGAATCTCGTTCCAGCCCCCTTCGAGAACATGCGTTTGGCGGTACCAAGAAGGGTTTACACCCTGAATCAATTGAGATATGTGGCGGAATCGGTCATATCTCTGTATGAGAAAAGGGATGAGATAAAAGGTTTGAAGAGAGTCTACGCACCCGAGCTGCTGGGGCATTTTATGGCTGAGTTCGAACCAGTAGATTGATTTATCATTGTACCAAACGATTTAAATAATCTAATAAAAATACCTTATACGAGGTCATATGATGAAGAGGATGATAAAACTGTCCGTCGTGATAGTAATCGCCATGATGTCGATGTGTTCGATGGCACTACTTTTTAACGATACACAGGACGATATGTATTACCAGCAGGGAAATAAAGTAACGCCGCCGAGAAATCTACAGGCGAGAGGTTTTAATGGATATATCGAACTTGAGTGGGAGGCACCCGCCCAAAATTCGGGTGATGTAGCCGCCTACATGATATACCGCAGCTTGAGCTCGGATTACCAGAATTATTACCTACAAGTGGATAAGAGTAATCTTACCTACACCGACTACAACGTCGAGAACGGTAGGACGTACTATTATTGGATAAGAGCACTCACTGAAAACGATGAGATGACGGATTTTTCGAATCGGGCGGAAGCGACCCCTTACGGTACGAGCCCACCCACACCGCCAAGGGATTTAAAAGCATATCCCGGTAATTCGCGGATAATTCTGGACTGGGATAAACCGGAGGACGACGGAGGCTCGAGTTTGGTTAATTACAAGATCTACCGGAGTACGACTCCAGGAGAAGAGGTACAGGCTTACACCGTCGGAACGGGAACACAGTTTACCGATTACGACGTGACCAACGGTCAGATATATTACTACGTGGTGAGCGCATTAAACAGTGTAGGAGAGAGTGCACACTCCAACGAGGCGTACGCAACTCCTTCAAGTACGATAACGAAACCGAGTTCACCAAGGAACTTGGAAGCATACGCCGGTAATGGATTCGTAGAACTCCACTGGAACGAACCATTAGACGATGGAGGATCCGCGGTACA
>JAWOBZ010000108.1:0-3233 GCA_046484045.1 Thermoplasmata archaeon
CTTAGGGGCACGCTGGTGAGGCGAAGAATTTCTTGCACAAGCCTGTTTACATCTACTATAAACGACCAATCGGTCTTGGTCGTAAAACGACCAAGGGATAAACGCCACCTTTATCCCACCAGAAGTCGATGAACCCACGATAGTAACTATAAGGGTTGAAACCGAGAACGAAGAAAGTTCCTCGGCTATAATCATGGTTCATCCCATCGAGGATTCGGAGTTCTACCTTAACGTTGAGGTCGATATGAGGTTCCTCGAATACGATGAAGAAGCCATAATCGAGCTGGAATTGAATTCGTACGACATCAATCTTCAGGATGTAAATGTAAGCTCTGAGATAGAGCATGAAGGCTCCGGCCGTCCAAAACTCAGCAGAAAATTCCCTATAAAGATGGATGCTGGACAGATGATACAATTCACTTTCAGCGCATCGAATATCGAGAACGGGACCATCGAGGAATACGAGATATCTTTCGAGGCGGACACCAAGGGGGTCGAGCCCGTCCAAGAACGCATCAAGATCCAGGTCCAGGGAGGGCCGATCGAGGAGAAAGAAAACAAGAACGAGGATTCTCCTTTCCCGAATATCACTTCTTTCCTACTCATAGTTATACTGCTCACATATTTAAAGAAGAAAAAACCCTATCCGTGCTGATTTATGGAAAAAATCTATAATGTAAATGGTATATCCCTCGAGTAGGTGTATCAATGTATGTCGTTATAATCGGAGGTGGACGTATAGGCACGGACCTAGCCCAGCTTCTCCTCCCCGAAGGCCATGATGTCGTTATCATGGAAAAAGATGAAGACCTTGCAGATACCTTGGCTAAGCAGTTCGACGCACTTATCATCGAAGGAGATGGAACGGATATAGAATATCTTAAAGATGCGGGCGTCAATAAAGCTGATACTCTTATAGCCGTTACTGGTGACGACAAAGTGAATTTGATTTCCGCCCAGTTGGCGGATAAGATTTTCAAGGTCCCGAACATCATAGCCAGGGTCAATGACCCGAAGAACGAAGGGGTGTTCTCCAACCTAGGTGTAGAAAATACTATCAGTACGACAAGAGCGAGTGCCATGCAGATCAAAAATCTGATCGGCGATTCTAAGACATTACTTACTGTGGGTGGTACTGAAGCACAACTCATGGATATGCGAGTAAAAGACAAAACACCCATAGCACACAAAAAGATCAACAATGCTGGACTGCCAAAAGGTACCATAATCGTGTCGATAAACCGTGGAGATAAGACACTGATACCCGAGGGAGATACTATCATCAGACCTGGGGACTATGTAACGCTTCTAGCTAGATTAAAACATGTTAACGAAGTAAAAAAGATGTTTGCAGAACGGAAGAGATTTGGGATAATATGATGTTCTATGCATCCCAGAAAATCTAAAAAACCAGAAAGGAGCCTATAAATTGAGATGGGTTTATCATAAGGAAGATTATCTTCTATTGATAAGAGAATTAGCAATATTGTTGATAATAGTCTCTTTTCTCCTATTGGTTCCTCTAATTTTTGCTTTTATATATGGCGAAAGTGCTACTTACCGTCCGTTTCTGATCTCTTCTGCAGTTTCTGCGGTCGCGGGAACGATCCTGCGTTTTGTCCCCACCGAGGCACATTTCGAAAGAAAACATGCCATCGGTTTGGTGGTCACCTCATGGCCCGTTGTCTCACTCCCATCCGCTCTACCTTTTTATCTATCAGGTACGGCACCGACATACCTGGACGCTTTTTTTGAAGCTATCTCTGGCTGGACCACTACGGGTCTAACGACCATAGGGGGAAATGCAGACCTTTTTTACCATTCCATAAATTTTTGGCGTAATTTTATGCAGTATGCAGGGGGATTAGGGATAATCATAATGGGTATAATCGTGTTAGTTCCTTTACGGGACTGGGAAACTACTTCTGAGTTGGCCGTTGCTGCAGGAAGAAAATACAGGATAGTACCTTCTCTAAGGAACACTATCAAGATCATAGCACTGATGTATCTAGGGCTGTTAGGTATATCTACCGTGTTGTTTTATCTAGCCGGCATGGGACCATTCGATGCCGTCAACCATGCCATGGCGGGCTTGAGTACGGGTGGTTTTTCTACAAGAGGGGGAAGTTTGGGAGCATACGGTTCGAATTTGATAACCGTAGTTTCTCTTCCCGTCATGATCTTGGGGAATACGAACTTTGTATTGATTTACTTTTTGTTAACGAAAAGATGGAAAAAATATCTTGATGATGTGGAAACCAAGGTTTTCTGGATCACTTTTATTGTACTTAATGCGATCTTGATTTTCTGGTTCGCATCTAGAGGTGTGGGTTATTCTAATTCTCTTGATGTCATATTCATGATCACCTCGGCCCTCACAACTACTGGATGGAGCACGGTTCCAGCAGCGGCGGTCTTTTTACAATGGGCCCCGCTTGCTCTGATGTTTATTATAATCGCTATGCTCTTCGGAGCAAACTCCTCTTCTACTGGAGGAGGGATTAAAGCTTTCAGGGTCGGTCTCATGGCCAAGTCGATAATATGGCGGATAGAAAAGGTTGTTTTACCGGATAGTGTCGTTCTGAAAAGAAGGTATACACATCTGAAGAATAAGATGATCAATGATGACGAGATAAATCACCTTTATACCTTCATAACCATATATTTTATCGTCCTCATATCCAGCTTTTTTATCTTTATAATCTTCGGCCATCCTATATTGACGTCATTTTATGAAGTAACCAGTGCGATAGGCACGGTGGGATTATCCTCTGGATTAACAAATACCGCTTTAAATCCAGTTCTCAAAATAATCTTGTGTATTAACATGTGGTTGGGCAGGATAGAGGTTCTTCCATTATTGTATTTTATCGGTTATGTTAAAGGTAGAAGTTGAACCCACTATCGATTTTAGTGAGTTTGTACTTTATCAGGTATCGGTTATGTTAAAGGTAGAAGTTGAATCAAATAGGATCTATTTCGGATAATTCACACCAATCGATATTTTTTATTCACAACATAACCTACTAAAACAAAAGAAACTATAACGATCACACCTACACCAACCCATAAAAGTGGTATGACTTGGGGCCCCCCCAACTTAAGAACCCAAAAATCTCTCTCTCCTGCTCCATATGATTTAGTATGAGAAGAAAGGTCGTGTACCGGAAATCCGGGCCCAGAGCGTAGAGGGCGGCGGCCGTGGTGAGGATCTTCATGTTGGAAGCCGGAAC
>JAWOBZ010000040.1:0-26714 GCA_046484045.1 Thermoplasmata archaeon
AAGCATACTTCACCAAAATTCATCAAAATTTCGTTGATGAATTTGACAGTTACCGTCGAATTCAAAAAATCAGGTAAAAAAAGGTACATATTTTCCAATTTTAACCCGATTTCTCAAGTAATTTTGGGTAAAAAACGTGCAGTTACTTGATAAATCGGGGTAAAAAGACCCCGAAAAATGACTCCTGCCAAATCCATTTTCTTGATAAATTAGCGGAGCTAAGTGTCAAACTTGGGGTATAATACTAATAGTTTACAGTCCAGATCACACTAGAGCTGTCGTCGTTGTATATCCAATATGCCTTACCAGGTTCGAAGTTGTAGGTGGACGGTGTGTAGTTGTATTCGATGTTGTATTCGCAGCTCGCGTTGAAGACTCCTATCTTGGTAACTTCAACGGGCAGACCGTTGTTTCCCGTTATAGTACTCGGGTAACCCACCATGTTCCAACTTGGATATAGGGTTATATCGGTTGTACTCGGTTCGGTTCCCCTGATGCTCAACGTATCGTCGTTTATCATTTCGATCCATAGACCCATGGTTCTATCCCATGTGCTCAGATCATTGTAATGTGACGCTCTACTCGGTACATACGTTTTCCATCTCCCGTCACCGGCGTCGTAGTACATAACTTTTGAATAGTTATTCTGGATTCCGTTCTCCGGATCGTCCAATATCGCTGTGAGCGATGTATCCAATGGTATGAGCTTCGTTGAAAGGAAATTCCAGCCGTCGGAATCTCCCGTCGATGTCATCGAGACGTTGTTGGAATAAGCGATGAAGAACGTCACGTTGTCAGTAGCTGTTTGGTTGATCGTATCATACGCCGTGACATAGACCGTGTGATTGTCCTCCGATAATCCTGTGTAGTCGTAGCTGGTCGAGCTGCCCACGTCGATCCACGTTCCGTTATCACGCTTGATCTCGTAGTGGTCGATCCCGTTATCGTCGCTGCCGTTCCACTCGATGGTGACTGAATTTGAAGCGATCTGATCTTCTTGGTTGGGTGACGTTATACTGACGTTCGGTGGTTGGTCGTCTGGTTCCGTAGGGAATACACTGCCTCCTCCACTGCTGCCGAACGTCGTACCACTACCACCACTGCTCGCCCTGCTGCCGGATCGCGTTTCTCTGGGAAGATCTCCCAGACCTCCTCCGTATCCCCAGACGGGCCCCATGTCGTCCCCGTCCGTAGACTGGAAGTTAACGCGTACCATGAAGTTATAATCTGTTTCTGGGTCTAAGTTTTTTGCTGTGAAATAATCCCTTCCTGTGTTGATGTCGCCCGGGTTGGTGGTGTTATCGATAGCCACCAATGGTGGTTCCGCACCTTGATCCCAGGCTGGGTCGTGTTTGGAATTCCCTATATGGGTCCAGTCGTTGTACGTGCCGCCCTTGATGAAAACTGCATAACTCTGGAAGCAGTCGAATGTACCCTTCCTATCAGTACCTATTTTCGTGGCGTTGAAATCAGTATATTTGAAATGAGGTATAGAAATATTGATCCAAGTGGGTCCAACAGGATCAGTTGCTTTTAAGTTGACTTCAGGCTGGGGTATCGGTTCGTATTTGACGTACTGGTCGTAAGCACTTGGCGGACTGCCGGTTGAAGATGCGTCTATGTTAGAAATCCAGGTGTAGTTTATTGTTTTTTGAGCCTGCTCGTCCCAATACTGGAATTCGGCCAAGTAAATCAAATTCTCTCCAATTTCTTCAGGATTCGTTTCCCAGTAGTATGGTTGTTCGTTCCCGCCCTGACTTTCATCTGCATTCCACATAAATCCATCGGTAACATCGTCCTCCATCCATACTTCACCAACGGTCCCATCATTAAAAGCATCGTCGGCTTGACCCGATGCGGTCATGATATCATTCATCTCGATGGCCGTGATGTTGCCGTTGTACATGGTGGCAGCTTGAGTCACCAACCTGGCGTTTCCATCATAGCTCTCCACAGCTAGACCCTGTAACTCGGATGCGTATCTATCGCTTTCAACAGACGGTGGCATAAAAGCGACTAACATGATAAAAACTACTATTCCTATCCCTGCAACTTTCCTCATCTTAAGACCCTTGTATATAAGCGACTACAATCTATTTAAGACTTTTTGTAAATGAGCAAAACGATCTTTGCTGCTTGAGTTAAACACCTATCACGCATAGTTCACTGTCCACGTTACAGTAGTGCTTCCACTATTGTATATCCAATATGCCTTACCAGGTTCGAAGTTGTAGGTGGACGGTGTGTAGTTGTATTCGATATTGTATTCGCAGCTTGCGTTGAAGACTCCTATCTTGGTAACTTCAACGGGCAGACCGTTGTTTCCCATTATCGTACTCGGGTAGCCCACCATGTTCCATCCTGGATATAGGTCGATATTAGTGGTGCTCGGTTCTGTTCCTCTTATGGTCAATGAATCGTCGTTGATCATCTGTATCCAAATGCCCATGTTTCTGTTCCATGTAGTAAGGTCGTTGTATTGTGCCGCTCTTCCAGGCACGTATGTTTTCCAGTCACCTGTGGAAGCGTCGTAGTACATGACCTTCGAGTAGTTGTTCAGGATGCCGTTCTCAGGGTCGTCTAGTATGGCAGTAAGAGACGTATCCAAAGGTATGAGTTTGGTTGATAGGAAGTTCCATCCGTTTGAACTACCGGTCGAGGTCAACGATATGTTGTTTGAATGAGCTATCGTAAAAGTGACACTATCTAGATCGGAGTTATACGCCATATCGTAAATCAATACATCGACGTTGTGATCTCCTTCAGACAATCCGTAATATGTATGATTTGT
Source organism: Thermoplasmata archaeon (assembly GCA_046484045.1). GTDB lineage: Archaea > Thermoplasmatota > Thermoplasmata > Halarchaeoplasmatales > Halarchaeoplasmataceae > CAZHUM01. The sequence goes on from JAWOBZ010000040.1 coordinate 2,792, forward strand.
AGATAATTCTTTATTTACCCAACTACCTCCGTCTATACGTATGTAATATGTGAGTACACCGCTTCCACCGGTGTCGTCATGTCCCGTCCAATACACCGTAACGTCGTATTCTTCGATCACATCCAAATTTGAAGGCGATGTTATTGTCACAGTGGGGTCGGATATATCTGTGGTGAAGTTAACGGTGTCGGTGTTGTAATTTCCCGCAGGATCATATGCACGTACATCAACAGTATGTCCGTCTTCGGATAATCCGGAAAAATCATGACTCGTCGATATCCCTGTATTGATCCAGCCTCCACCGTCTATACGCGTTTCATAATAATCTATACCGTTTGTATCGCTGCCGGTCCATTCAACGGTCACCAATGTATCGGATATGTAATCTCCATCATTGGGTGTTGTAATAGAAACACTTGGATTCGTGATATCAACGGTGAAAGTAACACTGTCTGTATGATAATTCCCAGCATAATCGTAACCTCTTACTTCCACATAGTGTTCTGCTTCAGATAAGCTAGAGTAAATATGGCTCACTGAAGTCCCTTTGTAAATCCAAGTGCCGCCGTCGATACGTGTTTCGTAATAATCTATACCGTTGGCATCACTGCCGGACCATTCAACAGTTACGGAAGTACTGGCGATGTGATCTCCATCAGTTGGACTCGATATGGAGACCGTCGGATTTGTTATATCAACGGTTATGTGTACCGTGTCCATATCGGAATTGAACGCATTATCATATACAAAAACGTCTATGGTGTGACTTCCCTCGGATAGACCGGTGTAGTCGTGATAAGTAGTCGAACCTTTAAATACCCAACTTCCCCCGTCTAGACGTACGTAGTAGCCGTAGATTCCGCTTCCACCGCTGTCACTACCTGTCCACGTTACGTTTACAGACGTGCTGCCGATATATTCGCCTTCGGTTGGTGTATCGATAGTTACGACCGGGTCCGTTATATCGATGTGGAAGTTAACGGTGTCGGTGTTGTAATTCCCGGCAAAGTCATAGGCTCTAACATCCGATGAATGAGATCCCTCTGACAGGCTGTTGTAAGTATGACTGGTAGACGTCCCTTTGTTTATCCAACTACCGCTGTCTACACGGGTCTCGTAATAATCTATGCCGTTGGTATCGCTTCCGGACCATTCAACGGTCACGGATGTGCTGGATAAGTAATCTCCCTCTGTTGGACTTGAAATAGATACAGACGGACCCGTCAGATCCACGGTGAAAGTCACGGTATCGGTGTTGTAATTTCCAGCGTTGTCATAGGCTCTTATATCAACTGTGTGATCCGATTCTGCGAGAGAACTGTAAGTTTCACTCGTAGCAGTTCCCTGGTAAGTCCAGCTTCCGGAGTCCAAGCGTGAGTAATAGTAATCGATCCCGCTTCCCGAATCGCTTCCGGACCAATAGACCGTGACCGTTGAACTCGCGATATGTTCTCCCTCGCTGGGTGATGTGATCGTTATAGATGGATCGGTAATATCGACTTCGAAGGTCACGCTGTCCATGTCAGTTTGACCTATGGTATCGTAAGCCATTACGTCGACCGTGTGATCCCCTTCCGATAATCCGCTGTAGGTGTGACTAGTTGATGTCCCTACGTCCAACCAAGCTCCACTGTCCCTCCTGATCTCGTAGTGATCGATCCCGTTATCGTCGCTTCCAGACCATTGGATAGTTACTGAGGTTGAGTCGATGTCGTCACCGTTTGTTGGTGATGTGATGGAAACTGTCGGCGGCTGATCGTCTGGCTCGGTCGGAAACACACTGCCTCCTCCGCTGCTCCCGTAGGTCGTACCGCTGCCTCCGCTGTTCGCTCTGCCGTCTGTATCCGCTTTCGGTTTGTCACCCAGACCGCCTCCATAACCCCAGACTGGACCCATATCGTCACCCCTGGGGGATTGGAAATTCACTCGGACCATGAAACTGTATTCTGTTTCGGGTTCCAATTCTACATATTTTTGTGTGTTAAAATAAGCTCTTCCCGTGTTGTATTCGTTCGGATTGGTGCCCGTATCCGTTGCAGGTAGGGGTGGCTTAGCATCTTCATCCCATCTCGGATCGTGTTTAGAGTTGCCTATGTATGTCCATTCTGGAAACTGCTCACCCTTGATGTCCCTTACGAATACGGCGTAACTCTGTAAACAGTGGAAATTGCCCTTCTCATCAGGTTTTCCTGTATTTTCGTTAAAATCTGTATATTTGAAGTAAGGGATGGATATATTTATCCAAGTGGGTCCAACAGGTTCGTCAGCCTTTTCATTCAGCACGGGTTTTGGGATGGGTTCATACTTGACAACATTTTCTTTTTCTTCTGGTGGGGTATGTTCCTGCGCTGGAACATTAGATATCCACGTGTAATTCACCGTCTTACCGCTCTCTTTGTCCGTGTGTTGATACTCTGCTAGGAACAATATGTTCTCTTCCGGCTCTTCGGGGTTATCGTACCAATAGTATGGGTCTTTTTCATTGGGTTCTTCTGTGTAAGCGTCCCAGTTAAAGTAAGCAAATCCTTCCTCCTCCCAGTACTCCGCTGTTTCCCCATCGTTCCAAGCGTCATCCGCCTTCTGGTCAGGAGTATCTACATCGTTCAACTCGATAACGGAGACGTTCCCATTCCATAGACCTGTTTCTTTGTTTATAAGGGTAGCATTCTCGTCATAGCTGTCATAAGCAACACCCTTGACGACCTGCGCATAAGCTTCTTGCCCTTCTACGGAGATATTCATAAATCCGACTGACAACAGAAATACTACTACTATGATGGTTGCAACTTTCCTCATGCTAAAGACCCAATTAAATAAAATACGATAATGTATTTAAGGTTTTGCGCTAAAAATTAAAATTTCCATCGAAATGATTATGCAATATCAAATAAGGTATTTCCCCTTCTCAATGATCTGTTTATCGTCGAACCAGATGTTGGAATCTCTAACGATCATATCGAGATGTGTCGGGCAGGACCATCCGGCAAAGGTCATGTTGTTGAGAGGGTCTCCGAAGGCGATATGGATGCCGGGGTGCTTTTCGTCCAACAGCATGTTCCCTATTAGTTCATCAACAAGTAAGTTAGTGCCTATCCCGAGTTCGCCTATATAACTCGAACATCTATTGCGGTTAAGATAATCTTGTATCTCATGCTCCAGCGTATCGTTATCACATTCGACTTTTACCGCTTGGGGTTTTTCTTTATTTTCGATCTCGATATACAAGGGATCTTCTAAGGTCGTATCCAGGGGATATTTGCCGTCGAAGTAATCACCCAAGGTCCCATCCACTACCAAAGTGCCTTCCATCTCGTAGGGTGTTGTGAATATCTCACCGTCTGGGAGGTTGTGCCATTGACCTATCTGCTGTATGATACCTGTGGAAGCTATCCACTTGTATTTTCCGACTTTTGCAGTGAGGTCCGTCCCTTTTTCAGAGGTCATACGGACTTCCTTGGATTCAACAGCCATAGAGTGTACTTTATTCGTGAACCGCTCTATCTCTCTGTAGTCACCGCCTAATCCTTTTTCGACTATCTCCTCGGTGATATTGACCATGTGAGCATGTCTTCCTTTGTATACTGCGGCTTGGAAAAAGGGCATCCTAACGGATTCGAGCTCCCCGTCTATAGACTGTGCGGTCCAAAATGTAGCTGTCGAAGCCCTTGCCTCGCTTTCTATCTGATCAGGTAATTTCTTTAGAGGTCTGTTCCCGTATATATCAAGGTTGAAAAATCGCATCTGAGGGGTTATATCCAATATAATATCTTTCAGCTTCTGTCCGATCTTAAGTGTCTCTTTATCCGATACTATCAGAACTCTATCATCCGGCCTGATGTTCATGCACGTATTGACCGCCGTTTTACATCCATTTTCCAAAGACATTTTCTTCCACCGTTAAAAAATTTTTGAAAAGGTATCAAAAATATTAATCTAAAATATCCAACGTTCTTTCAACTACTATATTGAAATCCTTGTCGTCACATACCCCTTTCACGCGCTGAAGACACTGTATAAAATACTTCTCCTGAATTGATGGCTCGGGAGAGCCCTCGGTCTGTTCTGCAACCGTATCATGGTCCAGCATTATACATCCCCATTATTTGCTTCTATGTACACTTGTATATCGATGCACACATACATAAAGGTTTTGGTAATAATATATTAATGTTACGGTGAATATCCAAACAAACCGATAGTAAGATATATTTCTCACATAATACATAACACAATTAGAATGGTTATAGTACGTCCTTTTAGACCAGATGATCTAGACGGCGTCGTATACATATCTAAAATATCGCTAAGAGAAGAATATGAAATGAACATATTCTTATCGATATACAAAGCGTGGAATTCGTGTTTTTTGGTAGCTATCACGAGAGGTAAAGTGATCGGATTCATCAACGGTATCACGGATCCCGAGCAGGGCGGTAGGATACTTATGTTGGCCGTCCATCCCAACTTCAGGAACATCGGCGTCGGTGGGAACCTTCTAGAGCAGTTCACCAACGTAGCGGTCATGAACGGAGTCGGTAACATACAGCTCGAAGTACGTGAATCCAATAACGATGCTCTCGAGTTTTACAGAAAAAGGGGATTCCATGTGGTTTCTAAGATAGGGGATTTTTACACGGACGGTGAAGATGGGATCAAGATGATGAAACGTATTTGAGGTTGATTCCTCATCGATAAATAATACTTTGATTTTTGAGCTTTCATGGAAGAGCGTAAGGCGATCTGGACTGTCCACCGTGTCGCTGCTTCTCCTGAGCACACATAATCTCTACCCCGGGTTCGAGGGACCTATGGGGATCATGTTCGGACCCTTCTTGATCGGCGTGGTTCTTTTCGGGTTCGCTTTCTTCGGCGCTCAACCCGCGGTAAATTCGATCATAGCGGAGTACACGCCGGAGAGGATAAGAGGTGCATTCTACGGGATCACTTTCTTCACTCGTTTTGGACTGTCGTCCCTGGCGATGATAATGGTTGGTTTCACCGCGGAGAACATCGGGATGGCCGTTCCGTTCATGGTTATGGCATTGTTCGCATTCGTGTCCATACCGTTGGCCTTGATGCTGAAACAAACAAACAGATAGGGCTGTAGGGAAACGATTAATAGTTAGATTTTTATTGATATGTGAAATAAGATGAACAGTGATAATGGAAAAAAGAAGTCCATGATAAAAGCGGATGATATCGTCGTAAGATTTGGAGATGTGACCGCCCTAGATTCTTTCTCGGTGGATATCCCAAGCGATGTCGTTGGACTTTTAGGGCCGAATGGTGCGGGGAAAACGACGTTCATCAAAACCTTACTCGGCTTGGTCCAACCCGAAAGAGGGAAGATATACATTAAAGGATTGAGAAAAACCGGTGATCTAAGGGCTTTACGGGACATGGTCGGATACATGCCAGAAGATGAATGCTTGATAGAGGCGAAAAATGCCTTCGAACTCGTATCTTTCATGGGTCGTATCTCCGGTATGGGGCCAAGCGACGCTGTGCAAAGGGGTCATGAAGTCTTGGATTTCGTCGGGATCGGTGAAGAGAGGTACAGAAAGATAGATTCTTATTCCACCGGCATGAAACAACGGGTCAAGCTCGCCCAAGCCATCGTTCATGATCCTGAGATACTGTTCCTGGACGAACCGACCAACGGCATGGACCCAGAAGGTAAGGAAGAGATGCTTGAATTGATCAAGAAGATAGGTGATACGGGGAAGACCATAATAATGTGCTCTCACCTCCTTCATGAAGTTGAACAGATAGCTGAGCACGTAGTGATCATCAATCGGGGAAGACTCCTAAGGGCCGGTGACATGGATGAGATCCTCATGGGGAAGGAAGGTATACTAAAGATAAAGATCAGGGGGGAGCCGGATGACATGTCAGCATTCGTAGCCGAGCTGAAGGAAGGATACGATGTGCTCAATATGGTCAATGAAGGAGGGCAGTTATCGGTGGTTCTAGACGGTGTCGAAAGCAGTAATGAATTATTCAAACTTGCTGAAGTTTCTAACATTCAAATACGATCATACAGGCCACACATGTTGAGCCTGGAAGATGTCTTCATGGATGCCTTCGAGGGGGTGAAGGTAGATGGGGATTAGTCCCATAGAATACAAGCCTTGGAAGGGAGAAAGAACGGCAGAACACGAGAGAGCTTACGTTATCGCCAAGGACGTCCTTATGAATAAGATGAAATCAAAGGGTGTACTGGCCGTCCTCATAATAGGCATGATCTTGGTACACGTCTTCCCCGCCATCTTTCAGTCTTTGATACCGCACAAGAAGTTCACAGCGGATATGATGATAGGACATGGTTTCATGGGATCGTATCTTAAAGGTGGTTTGTACGTGATATTCTCACTACTTTTGGCTTCTGTAGTTACCTCGGATATCATCTCCCAGGACCTCAAAGACAATTCTTTCGTTCTCTACTTCTCCAGATCCATAACCCCTGTGGATTATCTTTTAGGAAAAGTGAGCGGTGGATTCACAGTGATGGGGATGTTCTGTACCCTGCCTTTGATCGCGGTGGGGCTGGCTATCATAGCGACCCAGACCGGCTCTGATTACGGACACAGCTTCGAGATACTTGGTAAAGCCGCATCTGCCGGTCTGCTTACACAGAGTTTCTTCCTCTTCTACGGTGTGATGCTCTCGTCATTTACCAAGAGAAAGGCGTATGCCGGTGTGGGTACGTTCATGTCGTTCTTCGTTCTTACGATCGTAGCCGAGGTCTTCGCCGAGTTCGATGAGAATTGGAAACTGTTGAGTCCTTTGAATCTATTGAATTATTCCTACGACAGGATATTCGGATACAACATCCCGAACGGCGTTGATGAAGGACTCCACTCTATCGTAATAGCCGCCGTGCTCATAGTTCCTTTAGTTGTTCTGTATCTGCAAACCTACAGGAGGGCCTGATAAAATGGCGGATAATATTCTAAAGGCAGTAAATCTATCCAAGTGGTACGGAGAGGTCATCGGCCTTAACACGTTCAATCTAGAGGTAAAACCGGGCATCACCGGTATAGTGGGTCCCAACGGTGCGGGTAAGAGCACCCTTTTCAAACTCTCCACCGGTATGATCAAGCCCAATACTGGAGACATAAAAATCCTTGGAGAGAAACCCTGGCTCAACAATAGATTGTACTCAAAGATAGGTTTCTGTCCTGATTATGACAATCTTCCGGATGATTCAACCGGCTACGATTTCCTCCGATTAACGGGGGGTCTGAAGGGGATGGAAGGGGGTCATCTGGAATCTAGGATAGAAGAGGTAGTTTCCACCGTCGGGATGAAGAAGGCTTTGGGCAGGAAAATCGGAGGTTACAGCAAGGGTATGAGGCAGAGGATCAAACTAGCTGGAGCTCTGCTACATGATCCTGATTTACTGTTTCTGGACGAACCGCTGAGTGGGGCGGATCCGAAGGTAAGGAAGGGATTGATCAACGTGATCAAAGAACTCAACACGAAGCAGGGTCACGATATCATCGTTACTTCACACGTACTCTACGAGATCGAGAGGATGACCAGAGATGTAGCACTTATCTACAAAGGAAGGGCGGTAGCCTCTGGAGATATTTCTGAGATCAGAGGGCTGATAGACAAACATCCCCACAATATAATAATCAAGGGTACTGGGATGGGATCTCTAGCCAAGAGGTTGATAGACGAAGAATACGTCGTTTCCGTGAGATTCGAAGGGGATAGAACGGGGAAGAAGAAAAATCTTAAAGTAGAGGTCACCAAACCGGACGATTTCTTCACAGATATCCCAGCGATGATCGCTGAGATGGACACTGAGATCGATATGATGTACAGTCTGGACGACAATCTGGAGGCGGTTTTCAAGTACCTCGTAGGAGGGAAAACATGAGGAAGAACTTGATCGGTTTATTCGCTTTGGTCAAATACTCTACGAAGAAGATCCTATTCAGCAAGAGGATAATCATCGCTGTTCTCATCACCATATTCATAGCAGGAGTAATGGGATATGTATCTTCCCAGAACGTCAGCAGACTCGACGGAGGGGCGAACCTATTCGACATGCTGATATTGTTCTTCTTTTTACCGGTCATATCCATGATATACGGGTCTTCGTTGATCAGAGATGAGATCGAAGATAGGAGTATCACACAGGTCCTGGTTTCACCTTTAGATAGAAGTATAGCTTACCTAGGTTACTATCTGGCATTGGTGATCTCCCTCTCTTTGATAATAGTATGGATCCTGTTTACAGGATTCGTGGTTTATTTCGGTAACCTGTATATAGACAGTGATGCCGTTGGGATCTTTCTCAATATCCTATATCTTAATATCATAGGGGTCTTCGCGTATTCATCATTGTTCCTATTGGTGAGTGTGATAACCGACAAATCGATCTATTTCGGTCTGTTCTATGCATTCATCTGGGAGGGGTTCATAGGTTCATTGCCCGGGAACATCAGGAAGATCGCAATAAAGCACTATATCCGAAGCATCGGCTCTGAATGGATGAGTTATGGAAGTATTGTGGATTACGATGCTACCAATCTCAGCGGTTCCATATTGGTGCTCTTCTGGTTCACCGTCTTCATGCTGTTCACAGGCGCTTTGTTGTTCAGATACAAAGAGTTCCCTTAGCTTTGTGACAGGATATCATCAGCGGTCAACAGGGGTATCAATTCCACCCCGATCTCATCTAGAGCTTCCTTACCGCCTTCCTGCCTATCGACGACTACGAGCACTTTATCTACAACGGCTCCGAAATCCCTGAGAACTTTCACGGTCTCAACCGATGAACCCCCCGTTGTGGTCACGTCTTCCACGATCACGACTTTCTCCCCCTTTTTTATCTCTCCTTCGATCCTTCCGCCGGTGCCGTGTCCCTTCTTCTTCTTTCTCATCATCACGTAGGGTATCCCGGTTTTGAGAGAAAGCGCGGTCGCTATGGGCACGGCTCCGAGCTCCATACCGGCTATCCTTCGTGCATCCTTATCCATATGCTCTGCCATCATCTCCGATATCTTCATCAGTATGTCAGGCTGCGTGCTCGCTAATTTGATGTCCACGTAGTACTTGCTCTTCTTCCCCGAAGTCAGGGTGAAATCGCCGTACTTGACCGCTCCGCATCTTTCCAACATATCTTTTAAATTCATACGTTTCACCATGGTTCTTTTTTCATACCGAGTTTGTAACCTAATATATTGATTGCCCTGTGTAAGAAGGGCGTCATTATCAAGATCAAAATCAAAGCATAGATACCTTTTCCGTAGAAATAAGTGCTGAGTAACCATCGGGGTGAGAAGATCAAAGCTAACAGCAGCGAACCCACCACGAAATCGTACTGGTCCAACATGTGCGCTTTTTCCCCCCTCTTTTTACCCATACGCCTTTTCACAAAACTAGCTCCTATATCACCCAGCAGCGAACCGAATGAGAACGAGAACGCGATGACAACGGCCTGCCCGAAAGTCGGATAGATATGAAAAAAGGGCGACATTACAACGTAAAGTAACAGTCCTACCGCTCCAGCCGATAGTCCGCCTCCCAAAAGACCTCTCCATGTTTTTCCATCTCCAAGGATACGCTCATCACCCCAACTTTTTCCCGAATCTATGGGAGGCCCACCGCCGAACACGACTGCCAGTGAGTTTGCAGATAGTGCCGGGATGTAAGCCAATATCGCTACCAAGATATGGATCATCATCTACCGGTAATATGTAGGGTTAATATACTATTTTTCTTCGACATCAGAGATGAGGGGGGAGCTCGATCACGATCTTGATACGCTCCGCTAACTTCGCTATCCCTCGTTTCCAAAGTTCTTCACCCTTCTCTTTCGTGGCTTTCTTCGGATCCCCCAAGACACCCGTATCTGTGAGTTCATGTGTATCCCAGGCGAAGTGGAACGGGGGCTCGCTGTCGAATTCCATGGACTCGTGTGGATATTTAGAACTCTTTTCAGGTATCTCGTCCATCATCACCAGTTCACCCCGGTTAGCCATAGACGTGGAGGTTTCGTACTCGCCGGCGTGAACGTCGTTGTCGCTTTCGACCAGCTCGTCCCGAGCGGGTTTCATGCTCTCGCCGGAATCGATGAAAACCAGCAGTCCTGTCTCTCTCTTCAGCTTTTTTGCAGCTATCTTGATCGTATCGGTATTACCACCGTGCCCGTTGTAGATGAACAGCTTCTGAAAACCGCTTGTGATTATTGAGCGTCCTATATCGATTATCAAGCTCTCTAAGGTTTCGTTCCTGAGAGTCACGGTCCCCGGGAACGACATGTGATGATGGCTTATACCGTAGGGAATAGTCGGCAGTATCGGCGGCTTCGGACCAGATATCTGCTTTACCGCTTCTTCAAGTATGTATCTAGCATCGAAGGCGTCAGTGTCCAAGGGTAGGTGCGGCCCGTGCTGTTCCAAACTTCCGACAGGAAGAAGGGCGGTTTTCACCAGCCGTGCTCTATTTTTTAGTTCCCAGCGTGTCATCTCACCCCAAAATATCTTCTCTTGCATGTTTTAAATAAAGAAAAAGGGCTTATTAGATTTTTTGAATCTTCGAAGCGATGTGCATGCCGGCGGCGATACCCATCCCCCACGAAAGAGAGGCTTGACGGTACACGCCCAGCATCAGAGAGCCGACGGCATAAAGATTTTCTACATCGGTGGCCCCCATTGGATATTTGATATAAGAAAAAGAAAAGTCCATCTCCGGTAGGGATGGCTCTCTCCCTACTGCCGTGATAACGGTATCACACTCCAGCTCCGTTCCTTTGCATCTCAATAGATAGCCCTCTTCGGTCTTTTTCCAACCCTCTAGATCGTCTTTGATGTCGGGTATCCCCTCTGCCTCGACTTCCTCCACCAGGGTCTTGAGAGCTTTGGGTTCGCTTCTCCTTATCATGGTAACTTCCGCACCTGAATCCTTTAGACGCAGGGCGTAATCATAGGCGACGTCTCCGCCCCCGATGACCACGACGTTTCTCTCCGAGTAATCACCTAGTTTCGGTTCATATATCTCCCCGTCTATACCGAGGGGTTTCGGTTTCGTACCCGTGGCCAGCACCAGGTACTCTGAAGAGATCTCTTTCCTGCCGTCGTGAATCATGAAAGATCCATCTTCTCTCCCTATACTTTTCACTCCACGATCCAGAAGATCTATACCGTAATCAGTGATCACGTATTCAAGTTCCTCCGCCATGGTCTTACCGGTCTTGCCGATGAACCCTGGGAAGTTCTCGATCCTATTGGCGTAGTATATCAGTCCTCCCGGTCTCTTCTTTTCAAACAATACGACGTCGTCGATCCCGTCTCTTATGCACTGTTGAGCAGCTGCTATCCCAGCAGGCCCAGCCCCGATCACCGACACCTTGACTTCGCTCTCTGACATGATAATATCTCCGCTACTCCATAAGACAGTGATTTTAACGATGAAAGATGAAGGTCTTCGTTCACGGCGGCGGTGGCATCCGCCAGGAAGAACACACGGTAGCCCCTGACGAATGCGTCCCTAGCCAAGTAGTTGCAGCAGATGTCCGTCATCATACCGCTTATGAATATATTCTCGATGCCGTTCAACCTGCCCTCTATGTTCGTATCCAAGAACGCCGAATATGTTTTTTTGGTTATCGTGTCCCCACGGATATCGATCCTTTCGTCTATCTGAGCGTCCTCTCCCTCGTACAAAACGTCTATCCACCACTGACCCATATTTCCCTCCTGGCCCTCACAAGTTACGTGTCTGGTATAGAGCACCATACCGCAGCTCTCCGCGAAGTAATCCACCATCTCGTTGATGTTATCTATTATCACCTCTCCAGCAGGTATATAGGCATGGGATGACGGGTTCAAAAAGAATTCCTGCATATCAACGACTATTAGAGCACTCTTGTCCATCTCAACACTGCAGTTCCAGGTCTTGTTGTAGGGTAATTGTTCCATCCACTCCCGGGTCTTCTCTTCCAAGTTGGACTTGTCGACGTACTTTTCTCCTGACATCGTATGGTGATTGAGTGCATGGATTTAAAATTTAAGGATTTTGTTCCCTACAGTTCTGAAGGATCGATGTACGCGAGCAGAACTTGACCGCAGTTGCTCTTGATTTCGTTCTCTCTCAGCTCACCGATGCTCAAGTAAACGTCGAATCCTTCGCCCCCCAATTCTTTGATCACTGGATACCTGTCGGTTTCGCCCTCTGAGAACACGTTTATCAACTTATTCTTCTCAGCCTGTCGAGTAGGATTCATGGGTGTTATCTTGACGGCGAAGTACCTTTTATCGAAGATATCTGAAAGGATTCCGACATCTATGGGGGCCTTTCCATCCAAGGCGAAGTTCAGAGTCGCTTTCCTTCCACCCGAGTAGTATCTCTCTCCGTATTCGGATATCTCCTCAAGCGACATCTTTTTTATCGGTATCAAAAAGTCTCTGTAGTCCTCGTCAGTGGAGTGAACGGAGAACTGGAGTTGGAATTCTCCCTGGAATATATCGTTGTTTAGATCCGCCACGGCATCGAACCATTCGTCCCTTCCCGCCGGTGCCACCGTCGATATACAGGGCATGTACGTTTTCGGTTCGTACCTTTCCTTTATCTCTACGATGGTATCCAGAACCGCATCGTTGAAAGAGGGTTCACCGATCCTGGCGAACTGTACCTTGAATTTATCCGAGTCTATCTTCCCCGATGGAGAGCGTTTTTTCACAACGTAATCCACCTGCTCCATCATCTGCTCCTTGGTGAGCGTCCCCTCGTAAAAATGACCCCCGTCGCAGAACTTGCACTTCACCGGACAGCCGAACATGCTGGAGATGATTATCACCCACTTGTCTTTTCTGGATCCTGCCGAGCCGAGGGAGTCCACGAACTCCACGTACTCGTTCTCTCCCTCGAACTTGGCCAGGTAGGCTTCGGCTACGTCTTCATCTCCCTGACGGTAAAGTATCTCCATGTTTTCGATGTATATCAAAAACTATTCAAATATAATCTTTTGCTTTTTCAGATTTATATATAAATAGAGGAATAGTAAACTTTAAAAGTACACAAAATCATAAACAAACATGACCGATCCCAGAGAGGTGCTCAACGAGATAAAATGGAGGGACGATAGGTCGCTAAAAGGCGTGGAGATATTCTACGTCCACAGGGGTGCCGAGGGGGATTACAAGATAATCAAGGGAGATGAGGTCGTAAATCTAGGTCGTTCCTTTATGGAACTGGAAGACGGCGGTCATATACCCTATCATCGGATCTTCCAGATAGTAAAAAACGGGGAAGTCCTTTTATCCAGGGACAGGTCATAGTTTATCCAAGAGTTCGTTTATTTTGCCCCTTAACTCCGTATTTTGGATCGAAAGAGTAAGGTCTCTACGGGTCTTCTCCACCAGATCCCTGGCTACGTCCTGTTTGTGCTTCAGAGGAACGATGGCTTTTGGATAATCGAACCTCATCAGCATGTCCTTGATCCGCTCCATCTTAATCAGATAGTTTTTCGCCTTTTCGTTTTCACCCTTTGAAAGGCTGTCCAAAACCATTCTGCGCAGTTCTCCTACGACGTCACCCATGCCAACGAGGTACGAGCTCTCGGTGATCCCTAGTTCTTCCGGTGACATCGGTTCTTCCTCTTTACTTATCCACCAGATTATGTGTGCTTCCGCCAATTCCTGGAATCCGTTTCTCAAGAATCCGGAATGAAACAACTCAGGGTGGTCTTCGATTATGCTCTTGACCTTGGAGACCTCCTGTAGGGCCTCGTTGAAGGTTTCCCGTGGATCTTCTCCGTTGTGGATCTGCTGTATCATCTGCCTGGAAAGCCTCTCTATGGCTCTGGATGATTTGATAGCTAGTTCTCTCACGGTGTCTTTATCATCCATCTTTGAATCTATATCCGAAACTATATCCTCTAAAAATTCCATGTCCTTCATCTTACTCCCCCATTATTCTTCTTTATATTTTCTAGTTTTCTCTGTATGCTCTCCGGCTTTCCGATGTCGTGCCTCATGTGTATCTTCGTCCCCTTGACGTGTGCCAGTGCTCTTTCACTCTTCCTTTCGGCCTCCTCCATATCCTCGGAGAACCCCACCACAGCAAGGGAGCGTGAAGTCGTCGTGTATATCTTGCCGTCTTTTTTATCGACCGACGCGTAGAACAGTTCCGCCCCTTCATTCTCGATGGCCTCTTCGTCTATGTCCAATTCGCTCCCCGGCACCGGGTCTATACCGTACCCTTCCGGTACTATGTATTTACATACACTGGCTTTTCTTTCGAACTCTGCATCAAGACCGGATATATCCCCTTCGGCTATCTTACTGCATATCTCCACATAATCGCTCTTCAGAAGGGGTAAGACGTTCATGGCTTCTGGGTCACCCCATCGGCAGTTATACTCAATTATCTTCGGGCCCTTTTTTGTGAGCATGAACTGTCCGTACAGCACGCCTTTGTAGGGCCTACCTTCTTTTTTCATGGCATCCAATGTTGCCTGGATGATTTTCAAACTCTCGTCATAAATTTCTTGATCCACAAAGGGCAGGAGACCGTTCGCCTGGGAGTACGAACCCATGCCGCCGGTGTTCGGTCCTTCGTCCCCTTCGAAAAGCCTTTTGTGATCTTGGACCAGGGGGCACGGTATCACGTTCTCCCCGTCTGTGAGCACTTGTAAAGTGAACTCTTCGCCCTCGAGCTTCTCTTCAAGTATGACTTTGGACGTACCTCCGATCTCCTCGTTGAGCACCTTCCGGCAGTAGTCGATTACGTCTTCCTTGCTTTCAAGGTGTTCACCCATGACCTTTACACCTTTACCTCCCGTGAGTCCCACCGGCTTGACAGCTAGATCGCCCTGATAATGAGAAAGAAAGTCTTCCACATCTTCTATGCTTTCAAAGATCTGGTACTCCACTCTACCGGGGAGGTCGTGCTTGGCCATCAGGTCCCGCATGAATTCCTTGGAGATCTCTATCTGTGCAGCCCCTTTCTCGGGGCTTGCACATCTGATACCTTTCTTCTCCAACTCGTCAACGATCCCTTCGCCTAACGGGGCTTCGGGTCCTACTACGGCCAGCTCGACTGCCTTTTTTACTGCCCAATCGACAACCGCCCTGATCTTCGTTCCCTTCTCTAACAGTGTTTCTTTCGCCAACTCGGCTATGCCAGGATTGTTGTTGCCCATGGCGGCGTAAATCTCCGCTCCACCTCGGGCGAGTGCCTTTACTATCGCGTGCTCTCTAGCGCCTCCACCTACGGTAAGAACTTTCATGTTATCGATGGTGAATACAAGGGATGATATAAGATTTATTTGGTCGGGAAAACCGTTAAATATATTTTCGTTCATGATTAAGCGGTAATAATCATGAGGAGGAAAAATTCTCTCAGAGTACTGTCGTGTTTTATGATCTTTTGTTTATTGATAACCTCTTCCGCCGGATTGATCGGTTCCAAGACCCACGAGGAGAACGATATCTTACAAGAAAAAGAATCCGCGATCCCAAGAGGTGATATCGATCTACCAGCGGTCACCGGAACGGTCTACGTTCTTGTGAACTCGACCATCTATCCGGAATTAAGTCAATCCCTACAGGTATACAAATCGGATCTGGAGAACAGAGGGTGGACGGTCAGTATATTCGAGAACACTTACAACACTGCGGAAGAAGTCCGTAACTTCCTGATCGATGGCTACAACAACGCGAATCCCACTCTTGTGGGTGCCGTTTTCGTGGGCAACCTTCCCTATGCGGAGTTCGAGATACAAGACGACTTCGGTGAAGAGGGCGTCTATTCACGCTTCCCCATCGACCACTTCTACACGGATCTCACCGGTGATTGGTACGACAACGATGGAAACGGGGTCTACGACGATCACGAGACGGGATGGATCAGCAGTCCCGAAGATCCAGAGATATGGTTCGGGAGGATACTGATGAACACGGATTGGACCACTGAAATAGACCTTTACCAGGGATATTTCCACAAGATCCACGAATACAAGGTCGGGAACATATCTCTTCCTCATAAGTCGCTGTTGTACGTTGACGATGATTGGTCAAGTTATGCTTCAGGATGGGAGAGCGACCTGAACATCATCTATTCAGACGTTACCACCGTTTCCGACAATATAACCACCAACGCGACTGATTACACGAAAAGAGTTCATCAAGGCTACGAGTGGACACAGGTCCACTGCCACGCAAACCACAAAGCAACGAGGCACGCTTTCATGCTGGACGACGGTGTGAAGGGCAGCGGCGGAAATTTCACTTCTAACGACCTGTTCAACGACAGCTACAAAGGACTCTTCGTCAACGTTTTCACCTGTGGTTCGGCGAACTACACCGTCGATGACTATCTGTGTGGATGGTACACCATGACCAGCGATTACGGACTGGCTACGGTGGGATCTTCGAAGCCGGGCTCCATGCTTTATTTCGATTATTTCCACAATCCGCTCTCAGAGGGAAAATGCATAGGGCAATCCATGAAAGAATGGTGGATAGAGGTAGCCGAATCAGATAGGAGCTGGTTCTACGGGATGACCACCATAGGCGACCCGACTCTCTCACCGCTTAGAAAGGACGTGAACCCTCCAGGCAACGTGACGGATCTATATGCCGTTATGAACGGGACCGACGTTGCACTGGACTGGGATGAACCCAGGACCAACGACGTCCATCACTACCATATATACAGATCGACCACGCTGAACGGCTTCGATTTCTCCACTCCTTATCACAATACCAGCGGAGATATGAATCCGCTTCAAACGGGCTGGACGGATACAGGTGCTGGAGAGGGGGATATGAACACTTACTACTATGTTGTTCGAGCCGTGGACTGCGGATGGAACGAAGAGAAGAACGAGTGGAAAGCGGTCAAACAGGTATTTTCTTTGAACGAAGGGTGGAATCTCGTTTCCATTCCCGTGGAGATGAAAGACACGTCTTTCGATGGTGTGCTCGGTTCTTCAGGTCTGGACCCTGAGAAAGCAATGTATTTCGATCCATCTCAAGGTGTTTGGAAAACGTATCTCAGGGAGAGGTTAGAGCACTACAACAGCATCGACGTTTGGAACACGGAGATGGGTCTCTGGGTGAATCTAGATGCGCAGGCTGATATGTATGTGGCGGGCAGGGTGGTACAACAGCGAAATATCACGCTCCAACCGGGATGGAATCTAGTGGGATATCCAAGCCATGTGGAGGAGAACAACGGACTGCCCGCTGAAGTCGATAAGATCGGATACTTCGACGGAGCGGCAACCTACAATCTAGCTTACGATTATAGTCCGGCAAGCTTCACGTTCAATCCAGGAGAAGGCTACTGGATCCACAACCCGACGAGCTCAGCGGTTGTCTGGGACGTGACCTACTGAACTCCCTTCTTTTTTTCTATTTTTTTATGTAATCCTCTTTTTTATTCTTCAGTATGACCCTGTCCTTATGGATCGATATGATATCCTCGGCATGGACGATTATCTCTTCCATGTTCAGGTCCATGTGTGTTGCCATGGAGCCCCCTTGTATAGGAGCCGAGGGTAGCGTTATGCTCATGTCCTCGAAGGGTATCATAGGTGCGATATAGGTCTCCAACTCCTCCTCCTCGTCCCTCGTCCTCAAGAACCTGGTTTCCACTCGGATATATTCCAGATTACCGTCTTTCCCCTTCTCCGCTTCTTTGATTATCCCCATCTCGGTGCCCTCGGAATCGAAAACCCCGTTCCCGACAAGGTTCTTAACGGGGCTTATCCAGAGTTGGATCTTATCTCGAGTGATCCGGTCGATATATTTCAGATTGATCTTGACGTATTCCCCGAAGAATCCTTTGTGTACTATCAGATGCGTGGGGCTCAACGTGGCTTGATTCAACTCTATATCCGAAACGTGGCCGAAAACGTCCCCTTCGGCATCGTACACTTTGGTACCTTTAATCCTGCTGAAAGTGGTCCTCCCGTCAGATGTTTTTTCATCCATATTTATCTCCAATTCGATTAATCATATGATGTTTTTAAATGTTGTCCTACTCCTTGGTCCACAATCTAACGAACCTGTCCACCAAGCTGTCTAGGAAGGTCTGCTGGTACTGTATCAGCAGGTCGGCAACCTTTTCTTCTTCCTTCACCACGTAACGGCCGTCGACCTTTTCCACTATATTCCCGTCACTTAGTTTACCGAGATGGTACGAGATAGTAGACGGAGCAACATCCATGACCTCGGCTATATCGCCGTGTGTTGAACCGGGGTATTCCAGTAAAAAGAGTATGATGGTTCTTGGAAGTTCTTTTCTCAGCACGGCTAGTTTATCTTTATCCGTCTTGTCTACGGTGCCCTTGACATAGTACCTTTTGTACTTTCCCTCTTTTCTGGCAACTATCAAACCCCTTTTCTCTAGAACCCGCAGATGGTAGCGAATAGTGCCCAACGGTACGTCGATCAATCGATCAAGCTCTCTCAGATGAACTCCTGGATTCTCGTCTATCGCATTATAGGTCTTTTTACGGGGTTCCAGTTCCAAGGGTTTATCGGCCACTTCGGATCACTCCAAAAATCCAGATAACAATATCAACGCGATTATCACGATATCGAATACCACGGTGTAATTACCCTGAGAGAGGTAGTCCATGTCCGAGATGAACAGCGGGATCAGAAGTATGACTGATTTGATCAAGAATACCATCATCACCGCCCAAAGTGAAAGCAGCCTCTTGGACCTCACACGCCAGTATGCCAAAAACGTGATGATAAACCCCGCTGCTGCAGACACGAGCATAACACCCAAAAGGAGTGAATCTAACGCCAATTTCATGGTTATCGACTGTATATAATCATCACGCTACATAATCTTTATCTAATATACTGCAAAAGAATAAGTATATCGAGGTGAAGAATAGACCATGAGCGATCTACCTCCGAAGTACGAGAGCCTGAGTAGGTACCTGAGTTACATACTTAGGCACGACCCGGGTCAAGCGGGTATAGAGCTTGACGAGAAGGGGTTTGCATCTATTGACGACGTGCTTTCGGCTGTCGATAGAACCAGGCATTCCTGGGCAAGTATCGAGGATATAGAGAAGTTGATATCCGAAAGTCATAAAACCAGATTCGAGATCCAGGGTGCGACGATACGTGCCCTGTACGGTCACTCGGTTGACGTGGAGTTAGAAGAAGAATGCGAGCCTCCATCTAGGCTTTACCACGGTACATCCCCGAAGAAGATCGACCGCATAATGAGAGATGGACTCAAATCCATGGGTAGGCAGTACGTACACTTGTCGAAGACGGTCGATGAAGCTGAAAGTGTTGGTGTAAGGCACCACCCGGATCCCGTAGTCCTTTTGATCGACGGTAAAAGAGCGTACAACGACGGTGTTAGATTCTTCGAACGTGGCGATATTTTTCTCTCGGAGAACGTACCTCCAGAATATATCAGTGTGTTGGACCGATAGAAACGAAAAGATTTATTATCTATATCCCTTAGTCCTTAGTTAGATGGCTCTAGATAAGCTCAAGGACGGACTCAGGAACGCGGTCAAAAGGGTGGCTAACGCCAGCCACGTCGATAAGAAACTTGTTGACGAGGTCGTCAAGGACATACAGAGGGCGATGATAGAAGCCGATATGAACGTCCAGTTGGCACTAGAGCTCACCAAGGACCTTAAACATAGATCTCTCACGGAAAAACCTCCGGCTGGGATGAGCTCTAGAGAACACGTGATCAAGCTGATATACGAAGAATTCGTAGGGATAGTGGGACAGGGCGTGGAGCTTGAGTTGAAACCGCAGACCATCATGATGGTGGGTCTCTACGGTATGGGTAAGACCACCACCTGCGGAAAATTAGCTGCCTATTTCCAGAAGCGGGGACTGAACACCGCTTTGATCGCTGGAGATACACACAGACCAGCGGCTTACGAGCAGCTGGAGCAGATCGCACATGACGCGGGAGTTCCCGTGTACGGTGATCCAGATGCCGAGAAGGCTCCCAAGGTCGTGAGAGAGGGGATGAAGAAGTTCAAAGACTACGATATAGTGATAATAGACACCTCCGGTAGACACTCCCTCGAGAAAGACCTGATCAAGGAGATCAAGTTGATCAAAAACGTTGCCGATCCAGACGAGATAATATTGACCATCGACGCATCGGTGGGTCAGCAGGCCGGTCCACAGGCGAAGGCGTTCCACGATGCCGTGGGTGTGACCAAGACGATAATCACCAAGATAGACGGCAGTGCCAAGGGAGGAGGTGCATTGAGCGCCGTGGCTGAAACCGAGGCACCCGTGGTTTTCGTAGGTACCGGTGAGAGAGTACAGGACCTGGAGAAATTCGATCCGAACAGGTTCATCTCACGCTTGTTGGGTATGGGTGATATCGAAGGACTGCTCGAAAAAGCGGAAGAGGTGATGGACGAGGAGAAGGCCCAGAAGACGGCAAAGAAGATGCTCTCCGGAGAGTTCGACCTCAAGGACATGTACGAACAGATGGAGATGCTGGCTGGAGTAGGGCCGCTCCAGAAGATAATGGACATGCTACCCATAGGCCCGAGTTCCATATCCGAAGATGAGATGTTGGATACCCAGGCAAAACTGAAAGTGTTCAGAGTCATGATGGATTCCATGACAGAGTACGAGATGGAGAACCCGGATGTGATCAAAAGAGATCGAGTGAAAAGGATCGCAAGAGGCAGCGGGAGAACTCCCAAGGATGTCAGGGAACTCTTGTCGCACTACAAAAGGGCGAAGAGAGCTATCAAGGGATTCACCGGTAACCGTAAGATGAGAAAACAGATAATGAAACAGCTGGAATCGGGCAACGTGAAATTTTAGGTCAAATTTTTATTTTCTTCAGCGTAGATGATATCTTTTGCTTTTCTGAATCAGACGTGATGCTCTTCTGTTCACTTCTATGTTTTTCAACCGCTTCACGATATCGGGAGAGGTTTACTTTTTTGATCAGATTCTTCTTCTCTCCAGGGTCTTTTTCCAGGTTGTAGAACTCCTCCCGTCCCCTCTTGTTATCTTGGATGTACTTCCACCTTTTACCCCTTAAAGAGGTTATCCATTTGCTTTTCGATGGAGATTCTGTAATAGAGAAATCGCTGTCGAGATCACTTCTGAGGTCTCTGCCCTGGTAAAAGTCAGGTATATCTTCGCCGTACATGGATAGAACGGTAGACGCTATGTCAACATGTCCAACGGGTCTGGGATCTACCTTCAGTTCACCGGAAACGATCAATGGTACGTGCACTATCTCGTCGTAAAGGAAACCCGTATGAGACATGAATCCGTGTTCACGGAAACCCTCGCCGTGATCCGCTGTTATTATCACCGCCGCTTTTTCAGGTAAAGCGTTCACCATCTCCTTGATGATATCGTCTAGGTGCCTAATACAGCAGTCGTAGAGGTCCATCAGGGTCTGTATCTCATCCTCGTTGAGAGTCTCACCGTTGTTCCGGTCCAAGTCGCGGTTCAGCAGCATCTTCTTGATGTGGTTCGGTCCGCTGATGCCAAGAGCTTTCAGGTATCTTTTAGGTGGGAGGTAGGGCATGTGAGGTTCCATGTAGTGATTCCATAGGAAGAACCTCCCTTCTGTGTTCTTCACCCACTCTAAAGAGCGTCTGTTTATCTCCTCGCCGGAGGTGAAAGGAGGCTTCCCCAAGATTATCTCACCCAACCTCCTTACCTTCCTCAAACTGCCGGCGTTGATCGTTTGATCCGTGATAAGGAAATCTTCGAACCTGTCGAACCCTCTGTCGTAACCGTAATAACTCGAGATGAAGGGGTTGGAGTGGAAGGCCGCGGAAGAAACGTCTTCGGGTAAAACTTCGGGTATGATCTTCCTATTTTCAGACAGGTGTTTGTCGTACGCATCCGGATCGTGATAGGTCGATGGATAAGTGGAAGAGAGTAAACTTGGAAACGTTTTCGATGTGGTGGGACCGGCGGAGACCGCATTGGTGAACATGATATTGTCCCTGGAAAACCTATCCATGAAGGGAGTGGTTCTTCTGTGATAACCGTACCCGCTCATGTGGTCGGCTCTCAGCGAGTCTATGGTGAGTAAAACCACGCCTCTGTAGGTCCCTTTCATCATGACGTGAATCCCTTTCTATTCAAAAAGATTTCCCTTCAGTAAGATTTAATATGGATTAAATCAATATATAACTTGCATGCAGGATGAGGAATTGATAGGTAAGTGCGGGCTTTACTGCGGAGCTTGTGTGATATACATCGCACAGGGGAATGAAAAAGCCCGTAAAAAACTGGCAGAGTCCTTTAAGTGTGACCCAGAGAAGATAAGATGTACAGGATGTGGAGCCCTGGACGATGAAAGTTGGGGCAACGACTGCAAGATAGTAGCCTGCATCAACGAGAACGGGTATGAGAGCTGTCACGACTGCGATAGATTCCACAACGGCGAATGCGAGATATTCAAGGAAGTGCACGAAAGGTACATGGACAAAGCGGATTTCGATCTCAGGGTGAGTTTGAGGAGAAGGGCGGATTTCGGTGTAGAGCAGTGGTTGAAGGAGTGCAGGGAGATATTCACCTGCAACAACTGCGGTGAAAAAGTCATCATGGGTTCCCATACCTGTTGGAAGTGTGGAGCTAAGATTTGAATGAAAATATTTAAAATCATCCGTATATTCAGTAGTTAGATATCAGATGTGCGTCGATTCCAAAAGTAAGAGAGACCCAGATGATTTTCTCATGATCCAACGACCGTGGGCCGTGAAAGTCGAAGAGATTTTGAAAAAGATAGAAGTCGACCCTAAGGAAGGTCTCTCTATAGAGGAGAAGGAAAAGAGAAAAAGAAGATACGGCCCCAACGAATTGAAAAAGGCCGAGAAGAAGAGTGCTTTTTCCGTTTTCATCGAGCAGTTCAAAAGCGTATTGGTGATACTTTTAACGGCCGCAGTAGCGGTCTCATTCCTTTTCAATCAGGTGATCGAAGGTATCGCCATACTTGCTGTCATAGTGATCAACACCATCTTTCACCCCGCGTCCGCGTCGAGGTCCGACGATATTGGGACCGTCCAGGCCACCATGCGCCGGTCCACCCTGCAAGCCTTCCAACGCCGCGCTGCTCAGGTCGGGTCGGCTCGCTTTCCAGGTTGATCGCGTCCGCTCGGCGGCATCATGCTGTGAATCTCTACACCGCCTTAAAAACAGGGCGTCCTATTTGCGCTTAAATGTGAGTTCTGATGCCCCTTCGGGGCGTAATGTTTTTTTGCAACACGTTTATCCGGGGGTTGAAACACCCCGGCTACACAACCATGTCCCTTCGGGACGGGGAATCCTTAGCCGGCGCGTGTTCCCGTAGCTCTGTCTTCCAAGGCGGAGCTGGGGGGGCAAAAGCGCCGAAACGATGTTACAGGCAGCACCATTGGCCGACGGTGTCGATGGCTTTGCCGCGCCCGAAGAATTCTGTGAACAGGTTGAAGTAATAAAGCTCTTCTTTGCTGCGGACAATCGGGAATTCTGCCTGCGCTTCCTTAAGCTCCTGATCACTGAATTTATCTTCAAAATATCCCGGGAGTAAACCGGCCGACCCGGAGCCTTGTGAGAATTCCTGTTTTAACCGCCACGTTATTTCATGCGGCAGGTGGTTCTCAAACGCTTTGCGGAAGATCCACTTTTCAACCTTTTTGTCGCCTTCCGGGCGCTGCTTGTATTCTGGCGGGATTCCCAGGGAATAGTTCAATAGTTCGCCGGATACCAATGGCGCCACCACCCGAATCGAATGACATGCATTCATGCGGTCTAGCCTGAGTGACGCATTATTATGAAGGAACTGCAAACATTCCACCTGCCGTTTGCGAAGTTCATCCGAATCGAAATCTTTCAGATACATATATCCGCAAAAGACTTCATCGCCGCCCTCGCCGGACAGTAGAACCTCGACGCCGTGCTCCTTGGCATGCTCGCTGATTAAGAAGTTG
>JAWOBZ010000109.1:0-6438 GCA_046484045.1 Thermoplasmata archaeon
TTCTGTTTTTTGTTGGTGGTTTTTATCCATGAGACACATTCTGGATATCCGTTGTTTTCACCGTTGATCCATTTGTAGAATCGTTTCAAAACGACTCTGTAATCTCTCTTCGTAGTGTCGGCTAGATCTCTATCTTTGATCCAAACCACAACGTCTTTTATGTCGTCTTCACCTGCCTCATCGAAAATAAAATCTATCTCTTCACCTACCTTCTTCAGGTGAGAAAGAAGTTTATAGATCCTAGCATCGGAGTAATCCATCACCTTTAGATCTCGATAAAAATCTTTCAAGAATTTCTTGTTCTCACTATTGATCATCTCGGATTCCTCGATACTGCTCAATAACTGCGGGATTCTCACAGCATAATCTAAAGACGGCATTTTACTCACTTTATTGCAAAAAAGGGATATTACTAATATAATTTATGGTGGGAATATGAACCCGAAGTACGATGCCCGACGGGAGCACTTTTCGTTTTTTAAAAAGTGCGGACGGAGGGGTGAGAACCTCGGTTCGCGAATCTATTTTTTATAGATGAGCATTTGGAATATGAGCGAAGCGAATATTCCGAATAGAATCCCGACGGGAGCACTTTTATGTTTTTTCTAAAAATGCGACCCAGTGGGAAAAATCGCTTGTTAATTTTTCGGAGAGGGGAGCATTTGAAAAAATCTAATAATATCCAATATCAGAACTACCCTTATAATTCTGGATCAGCTTGTGAACGAACTCACTCGATTCCTTCTTACCAGATTTATCAAGCCAGTCCATGACCTTTTTGGCGAATAGAAGGGCATTTTTCTCTTTTATCGGTTCGTCCAACTTGTATTTGTCTATATCGCTTTTTTTCAGAAGGTGCTCCATGGTCGAATAAGGCATCTCACCGCGATCTGAAGAGTATGCGAACAATGCACCAACAAGGTCCGAAGGGTTATCGATATCTTTGCTCAAGAGACTGTTTTCTATGTCTTCTCCGGCTAATTGGGTGTGGAAAAGCACTCTACTAGCGATTTCTGTAAAGGCGTCCTCTACACCTTTCCCGGTCTTAGCAGATGTGAAGAACATATAATCGAAATGAGAAGCGACTTCTGCAACTACGAATTCTTCTGTTATCTCCTTATTATCCAGGTCGTCTTTGTTAACGGCCAAGACTATGGATGCGTTTCGTCCGGCAAATCCTTTGTACTTTGGCAGCCATTCATCGATGAGGCTGTCCAAAGTTTCCATCCGCGTCGCGTCTGCAACTGCGATGGCACCGTTAGAATTTCTAAAGGCTGCTTCTTGGACCGATTCATAACCCCTCTCTCCCATAATATCTTGTATCAGCATCTTTATTTCTGCCCCGATAACTGGAACCTCTTTTTTATAGATGTTTGTTCCGATGGTTTTCAGATATCCTTCTCCGAATACGTTTTTTACATAACGAAGTACCAAAGACGTTTTGCCAACCGATGGATCACCCATTAAATTTATCTTCTTTTTTATCTCTCTTCCATACATCTAATTACCCTTCATGCCTTGATTTACTAGCGAAAACCTCCTTACCTTATAATAACGTTTTGTTTTTATATCATTTTTTCCATGCGATATGCCATTCAGAATAATAATTGTTTTTCAACTGACAACGTGTATGTTCACATTTCGCCTCTACGTCTATTACCGCACATACGCCTTCGAAGTAATGTGTTATAGCCCGGCAAAAAAGAGGTGTTCTCGTACAGACTTCGTAACCTGTTATAACTCCTTCGTTATACCTGATTGTTTTTCCCTCTACCCTTCCAAAATCGAAGAATTTTTCCCAATAATCCTCGACTTTTGATATAATGCGTTCAGGTTTCTTTGTCAACTTGTCGAACCAACCCATTACTTCTTCCATCATAGGGGCCTTTTGTGACAGCATATCGAATGATTCGGGTCCATAAAGTTCCATGTAGCTCTCTAAGAATAATATGTGGTACGATAGAGGATATTTTTTTTCTTTTGCTATATCGGTTATGTGGATGGGGCCATCATATCCTTTCGAGATCATTTTCTTTATGACGTCCTCCTTACCATCTCTCCCGTGCATTATCTCTGCTTGGGTCAACCTCCCTATTAGAGCTAATCCATAGACTTCTTTTTCGTCCCGTGCCATAACCTATCCTCCATTTAAGTTATGGATACATCTATCATCCATCAACACGTACCCAACTTGCAAAAGCAGATTGGTTTTAGAATATTTAAGACTTCCCCTAATATCGTTTTTTAATCGTTTTCAACGAGATGTGGTTTCTTTTCGATTATCGTTCTAACCATCTTTTTCCCCTTGTGGAGTCTCCCCTTCCACATATGTCCTTTGATGGGTTTATACTTGTTGGATTGAAATACTGAGTTCAACCCTCTCTGCATACTTTCCGTACCGTGTTCACGGATGAAATCGATACGTTCTGCTTCGCTCATCTTATCTGCATACGGATCGATAACAATCTCTTTATCTTCAAAATCCATGAACGTTGATTGTTTCATTTCTTCGATCATGTGCATCCCATAACTTTAATGACTTTCAGATATTAATTTTTTATGTCACTCAGAGTCTATAGCTTCTTCTGAGTCCGTCTCATATTTTTTAACCAATTTATCTATCGCTTGTGCAGTGTATTCGTCATCATGTTCTGAGTACCATCTTTTCAATCCCTCAGCGAAATTGATCGCATCCTCTTCATCTATATCGCCGTATATTTCAAGATCTAGCTCGTCTTTTTGATCTAAAGAGTATTTATCGATCCCGCTGCTCG
Organism: Thermoplasmata archaeon; assembly: GCA_046484045.1. Lineage (GTDB taxonomy): Archaea > Thermoplasmatota > Thermoplasmata > Halarchaeoplasmatales > Halarchaeoplasmataceae > CAZHUM01. The sequence goes on from JAWOBZ010000109.1 coordinate 2,775, forward strand.
ATAATATTTCCTCTCTGGTCTCGTAGGGCATTTCACCGATCTCAGATGCGTATGCTAGCAGACCGTCGATCAAATCTTTTGTCGTACATATCGTCTTCGAAAGTACGATATCTTCTATATCCTCGACCTCCAGCTGCAGGTTCGGTGCCACGTCACCGGCTAATTTTTTAAAACACTCTTCAACGTTTCTACCCGTCTTTGCAGATGTGAAAAAATATCCTGAGAAATATTCTCCTTTCTCATCTAATATCTCAGGTGTGATCTCTTTATCATCTAGATCGAACTTATTGACGGCGAGCACTATGGGATTGCTGTCATTTGACATCTCCTGGTACCTGGGCAACCAATCATCAATGATATTATCCAATGTTTCCATTCTGGTTATGTCGGCGACTGCTATCGCTCCAGTGGACCCTAAAAAGGCACCCTGCTGTACGGACCTATAGGCTTTTTCGCCCATTATGTCGTTGATTATCAATTTGATGTTAGCTCCGGGTATCTCTACTGTTTTCGTGTAAACGTTTGTTCCTATGGTTTTTAGGTACTGGTCCCCGAACACAGAGTTAACAAATCTCATGATCAGCGATGTTTTTCCCACGGACGAATCTCCGAGAAGGTTGACCTTCTTTTTAGCGTCTATCAACGCATCAGTGAACACCATGATATCACTCAAAATCATTGCATGTAATTAAGGTGCAATAACCACCCCAACTATATATTTTTACTTTTTTTCCCATGGTCGATATCCTTTTATATCTACATCTTGAATGGACAATTGATGAATATCGTCGGGTAGATGTGCATCTACATTACCACAATCCGTACATATGGCCCCTACTCCGTAAGCACCTTCTTTACCACATTTTGAGCATTTTCTCGTTTTTGGAAGAAGATTAGAATTCATAATCTTGAGTTCGATCCTGGCCAGTCTGGAACCTAAAAGGCCGATCTGGGTGGAGAGTTTCTCAACCATATTTTCTAAATCCGGTGAGATGTTGTCTCCCCCACTGCCCTCCGAAAATCTCTTCAATTCTTTATACTGCTGGTATAGAAACTCGGCTTCATCCATATCACAAACTCCGCTTTTTACGACGTCCGATGGCTTTTTACCTGCTTCGAATCGCTTGATCGCCTCACCCTGTTTCTCCAGTAAACTCCGGTCATCCGAACCATTGCTCATCGATTTCACCCATGTCAGGAAGACTTGTACTTATCTACGGCGTCCTGAATTATTTCCTTTGGATAATCTTTGCCTTCTTTTTCGAACCAATCCATCAATTTGTCCGCATAATCGAGGACATCTTCTTCCTTTATCCCTTCGATCTCTTCTTCCAAGTCGAATTTCTGGATCCCGCTTTCAGCCAATATCTTCTCTCTTTCCGAGTACGGCATCTGACCTATCTCGGAGATATATGCGAATATTACGTCCAGGAGTTCGCGTGGACTAGATATCTCACGATTTTCAACAATATCTTCGATATCTTGTATCGATAATTGAAGATTCCCGGCAACCTTGGATGCCAATATCTTGAAGGCCACATCTACGTTTTTCCCGTCCTTCGCCGATGTGTAAAATGTCATCCCGAATTCGTCGGCCTTTGATTTTAGATCATCGCTATCTATCATTTTATTATCTAGGTCAAATTTATTTACGGCTAGTATGATCGGATTGTCTCGAGAACATCTCTCATAATACATGGGAACCCAGTCATTTAGCAGTGCATCCAGGGTTTCGGGTCTTGTGATGTCGGCTACCGCGATAGCACCAGTAGATCCGAGGAATGCACCTTCCCTTACGGTGTTGTACATCTCCTCACCCATTATATCATGGATAACTAACTTAACGTCACCGTCCTCAAGTTCTATGTTTTTTGTGTAAATATTCGTTCCGATAGTTTTGAGATATTCATCTCCAAAAACACTCTTAACGAACTGTAAAATCAAAGATGTCTTTCCAACTCCAGGCGCACCTAGAAGATTCACCTTCTTTTTTATCTCTTTTTCAGTTATGCCCATCACCGCCTTGTATATTTAAATACATAATACGGGGACTAAATATAAAGTTTTATCCTTAAATATTGAGAACAATATTGAGAGCTTGCTTCGAAGGGTATTTGGAAAGACAGCGGTCTTTCCATTAGATCTCCACGACTTCCATCTCCCGTTCTAGGATCCTAACCTGTCTTTTCTCCAGGGCTCCAGGACTGATGGTGATTAGTAGGATTGTATCGGTTTCCGAGATTGAGTCTATGATGTGCCTGACGAATTGTATACATGCATCAAAATTCGTATTGCTGATAAGATACTCTAACCCATCCAAAAATACAACACTGTTCTTCGAGATGAGCTCTTCAAGCTGCCAAGTCAACGCTTCAAGGTTGGGTGAAACCGTGTTTATGCCTTCACTCTCCCTGCCGGTCAACCAATAGATCTCTGCTTCTTCAAGGTCGAAATCCTTCTTTATCCTCAAAGGATTCATCCTCGAGAAGATGAACAATCTCCGCCCCTTCTCAGATATGCCTTTCAGTACCTCGAAACCGCCTTCTATCGCATCCCCTTCCAGCAGGTAACTTCTACCGGGTAAAAAGTTAACCTTGGGTTCTTTCATCTTGGACTTTTTTTCCTCTGCACCGACATGATGTTTGATGGTTTCACGTACACTTTCCAAGGTTATGTCTTGTTTCAAAAGGGTGGAAAAGGCTAGTATCCTGTTAAGCGCACCTTCCAGCTCTCTTACGTTGGTGGTAACGTTTTCCGCGATATAGCGCTGGATTTCTTCTGAGAGAACGGTTTCGTTCTCTTCCAATATATTTCCGACGATATGCAATCTGGTTTCCAACCCCGGGGCCTGGATGTCCACGATCAATCCAGATTTGAATCTAGATATGAGTCTGTCCTCTATCGAGGGTATCTTATCCGGGGCCCTATCGCATGTGAGGACTATCTGCCCGCCCCTGTCTTTTATTTCATTGAATAGGTAGAATATCTCTTCCTGAACCTCGTCTCTACCCGCTAAAAATTGTATGTCATCTATCAGAAATACGTCGATTTTTTCATAGTTCTCTCGGAGCTCTCTCACTTCACCCGAGGAGATAGCTTGTGAGAGATCTGATGAGAATTTGGCCGTTGTAATGTATTCAACATTGGATCCTTCGTGATTCTTTTTGATGTAATTATAGATGCTTTTCAAGAGGTGTGTCTTCCCAAGTCCTGCAGAGCTGGTGATGAACAGGGGATTATATCGCTCACCGGGGAACCTAGCCACTTCTTTGGATGCCGCAAAGGCGAATTTGTTATTGGGACCCACTACAAAGTTATGGAAAGAATATTTTTCCTCTTCACCAACTATCTTTTTCTTCCCCGAACCCTCTTTGGCCAATAGGTCGTAAACACCCATCTCTTTTTCTTCTATCTCTTTTTCTTTAAGCTCCTTCTCAACGGTCTTCCTCTGGATCTCTTTTTTAACCTCTTCGACCTCTTCTTCCTTTTCTATATCCTCTTTCTTCGGTTTTTTTCTCAGTTTCTTCAAAGGCTTACCCTTTTCGCCCTCGATGTCAATCTTTCCGTCGGTGTTTTTGATCAATTCATCGATATCCACATTGGTGTGGACCCTTACAAGAAGTTCTTCCATGGAATCCAATGATTTTATCTTGTTTAACGCTTC
>JAWOBZ010000012.1:0-3919 GCA_046484045.1 Thermoplasmata archaeon
TTTATTTTCGATGAGGCAGGTGAAGACGACATAAAAGACGTTGTGGTTTGGATCAAAGATAGAGATCTAGCCGACACTACGAAGAGAGATTACAGAGTCGTTTTGAAACGATTCTACAAATGGATCAACGGTGAAAACAACGGATATCCAGAATGTGTCTCATGGATAAAAACCACCAACAAAAAACAGAACGGTTCACTCCCTGAAAATATGCTTACCGAGGATGATATCAAAACTCTCTTGAAATCGACGAATCATCCGCGGGATAGAGCCTTCATCAGCATGCTGTGGGAAACAGGTGCAAGGATAGGCGAGCTCATGGACCTTGAAGTCGGTTCGTTAGAAGATCACAGGCACGGTTTGAAGGTAGTGATCAACGGAAAAACCGGTCCGAGAAGGATCCTGCTCATAAGCAGCGTACCACACATAAATTCATGGATAAATTCTCATCCTGACAGCGAGGATTCAAAAGCACCCCTTTGGGTCAACATAGGGAACACCAACTTTGGCAGTGAGATGAGGTACAGGACCATCTTGAAGATGCTCAAGACCACAATGGAAAAAGCTGGCATCGATAAACCGTCTAATCCACATCATTTCCGACACTCTAGGGCGACATATCTGGCTTCCAAGTTCACAGAAGCACAGATGAACGAATGGTTCGGATGGGTGCAAGGGAGCGATCAACCGCAGAGATATGTACATCTCTCTGGTCGTGACATGGACAGTTCCTATGCGAGGATACACGGAATAAAGGACGAGGAAACCTCCGAGGAATCCACTCTAGCTCCGGAGGAATGTCCACGATGCGGGAACAGCGTACCGCCGGATGCGAAGTTCTGCTACAAGTGCGGGATGGCTTTGAGTTTGGAAGCATCGGAAGAGATAAGGGAACAAGAAGAGATCGTGACTGAGAAATTCACCGAGATGGTCAAGAATGACCCGGAAGTGATGGAAGATATGCAGCAGTTCCTGAAGATGGTAAAGATGATCAGGAACAGCGATGCCATGATGAACACCTTCCAAAGTATCTTAGAGGACAATAGGTCGAAGACGTGAAATCTAAAAAATAAATTTTCTGAACTGCGTTAGACTTATGTAGTATCCCCAACAGATTAATTCTCTACAAGATGACACAGAGAATATCTGGATACGGAAAAAACGGAAGGATAAATATGAAAGATGATGAAGAAATAGAAGCTTTTATAGAGGAAAATAAAGAGAGTTTAGAATCTATGGCAGAAAGCGGCAGCGATATCGTTCGAGCGATGGCGTTGGCTATTTTACAGAAGGGAGAATCAGAGAATTAGCGTTGATCTTCCATGATAGTTAAGGTGTGTTTTCGGCGTTACGAGTGGATACACGGGGGCGGGGGTCCTCCGGTAGCTAGTAATAACGGTGTTTGATTTGTCGGCTAGAAGGAAAAAGGTGTTCAGGGATACTTCCTACTTATCTAGGAACCACATACCGAACAGGTTCATCTACAGGGACGAAGAAGTCAACAGGATAATGGAAGAAGTAGAGTTTCAATTCGAAGACAAGATCGGTGCTAACTTGCTGATATCGGGACCTGCGGGAACGGGAAAGACACACTGTTTGAAGAAGATCTGTGATGACGTTAATAAGAGGGAAGATGATGTGTTTGAAGACGGGAGGATGCTCTACGTTAAAGTGAACGGAAGATCGGTTTACGATATCTTTGTTATGTTGAACCAAAATCTTCGGGATTACCCGTTCAGCGGTTTTTCGTTCAACAAAGTGGTCACTGACTTTGCGGAGTTCTTATCGGAGATCGACGAGAAAGTGATCCTAGTTTTTGACGAGGTTGACAAGATCAGCGATACTAGGGACACAGGGAGTGATCCATTCGACAAGCTGGTCTATCATATCACCAGGCTAGGGGAATACAGAGGAAATGATGAACTAGAGCTAATGAATATAATGGTAACGAACGATCCCGCTGTAAAAGAAAAGATCAACGGTTATTCTTTGTCAACTTTTCAACCTGAACACATCCATTTTTCAGTTTACGATGCCAACCAGATCGAAAAGATCATCTCGGATAGGGTAGAAAAAGCCTTTCTGCCCGGAGTAGTTCCTGACAGCGTGGTCGGATGGCTGTCCGCAACCATATACAAGGGTCATTCTGATATACGCTACGGTTTGATGGCGCTAAAATACGCTGGAAAGGCGCTTATACGAGGGAGAAATGATAAGATGACCGTCAAGGACTTGGAAGATGCTATCGAGCAGATAGAATTCAACCATGTGAAGTCCAACATCAAAGGTTTGAACGAGGTCCAATTTGCTGCTTTGATTTCTTTGATCATTAGGGATAAAGAAGGAGCGAGCGGAGTTAACAGTGAGGATTTTTACGAAAAATTCGAGAAGATCTGCAGGTCTTTAGGAACTGAATCAAGAGCCTATTCCTACGTAAGAAGATACGTTATGCCCAAGCTGGAGAACCAAGGCCTGATAACGTCTCGTTTGAAAGGTCTAGGTCGAGGTAAAGGCCAGATAATGATCTATTACGTTCGTGGTCTTGGTGATATGCTTCCCGTCGCTGCGGAAGTTGCTCTAGAGGACTATGGGATGGTAATGCGGGTTAATGGGGAAGAAGTGCTGGACGGGTAACGTATTTGACTAATTTATTTTTGTTTAGAATTCCCTATGTCTATGTCTTATAGGTCAAAAACAATTGTTCTTGTAACGTGTCCAGAACATTTTATTTTCCGTCTATTAGACAAGAATAGGTGCAAATAAATGAGGATTTTTTAAGTAAAATCATCCTAATATTACTGTTGAAAAAAATAGGTAAATAATTAATATACCCCATTATTTTAGGAAAATAGATGCACCTTAATATCAAGCATACTCAATAATCGAGTTGCATGGTCTGTTTGGCCATATCGTTATGGTTTGGGTGACATCTATAAGTATTAGGTGACCATGTCAGGGATATCCTGTTATCACCTCTATACTCTTAACTCCGAAGTAAACGATAATCGAAATGGAGAGTAACAATTATCGTCTGGAGATGTAAATATGGAGAATGTGGATTATCGCAATATAAAAACCGAAAATGAAAAATTGATTCAAGATGATGAAAAAAATCAAAGCCCTATTTGTTTGGGATTACCGGAAAAAATAACCTGGACTAATACAATCCGATGTAATTTGTTTTGTAAAAGATGTCCCATAAACAGAACTTTAACAAAAAACCACTCGGATTTACCTTTAGATAGATTGGAAAAATTAGCGGAAACTTTTTTCCCAGCGTTAAAAACACTCAACCTTACTAGAAGAGGAGAGTTATTTGTCGATCCAAATCTTCAAGGAATATTAGATTTGTGTAGACAATACGGAGTAAAAGCTGATATCAATACTAATGGAACATTAATGACAGAAGAATGGATTGAAAGAAATATTGATTTATTGACTGATGTAAAGATTTCAATTGATGGTACTAAAAAGAGTGTTTTTGAGAAAATCAGAAAAGGAGCAAAATTTAGTCCGGTAATTAATAATGTACGGAATTTAGTGAGGATTAGGGATGAAAACAATCTTGAAAAAGATATCTGTATTTCTTTTGAATTTACTATAATGAGGCAAAATGTAGAGCAACTTCCCGACCTAATTAAACTAGCTGACGATGTTGGTGTTGATTGTGTAAAAGGATATCACATGTTCGTTTTTAGACCAGGATTTGAAGAAGATTCTATGCTGAAAAATAAAGATCTATACAACAAGATTTTCTATAAATGTAAGGGTATGGAGAATCGGTATGATGTTGATCTACATCTCGCACGACCTTTCTTGAAGGAGGGGGATAGACCCCTTTTTGACGATAGGAGATGTCCTAGATTATGGAGGCGGTTTTGGATAGATGTAAATGGGGATATACTTCCTTGTCTCCATC
>JAWOBZ010000054.1:0-5595 GCA_046484045.1 Thermoplasmata archaeon
GATTTTTAATAAGATTTAGGATAAATGAAAAAATATGGGTTGAATTAACTTTATATTGCTAGTTACGATAACTTCTGTAACCTTGAATTTTAATTTCTATTTTTCTGCCCTGAACAACCGTTAAATATCCCTCGCCCCCACATCCCCCCATCCAATGACCGACATCATCATAGAACTAGGCGACGAACACTACACTATAGACATGGGACAGGGCTTCCCGATACACCATGAAATAGAATTTTTAGATCTGATCGACACTCCCGAGAGCTACGTCGGTCAGGCTAGGCTCATCCCGAGAGTGACGGGAACGGAGGACGGTCTGGAGTTCTATCAACCCGGAATCGGTGACTTGGATCCAAAGGACCATCATCTATTGGATGGTCTCACAGACGACGACCACCCGCTGTATCTGAGACACGACGGACAGCGGGAGATCACCGGTAACTTGATCCCCGATGTAGATGGAGCTGTATCTCTCGGAAGAGTGGACAGGGAATTTTCCGAGATATGGACCGAGAGGGTAACGACTTACGAAAACACTCTGATCATAGATACCGACGGGGATTCAAGGTTTCCACAGTATCACATGGAGATCAATCCCTTCGGGAAGTTGAGTATCGGTGCTTGTATAGAACCCATGGAGGTCAATCGGGACCTGGTGATGGGAGAGCAGGATAAATTGGACTGGTCTTCGGGGAAGGGATTCCCTAGGATCTATGAAGGGAGTGTATTGCCGTCGATGGAAGACGGCGAGTGGGGTATCTGGCATGATACCGGAACGGGGCAGTATTGGATCGTGCTGAGGAAGGGAGCTGAGACGCATCGGGTTGAGTTGAAGTCGTAGGAAGATAGAGTAGAACCTCTTTTCAACACAATTAGTTAGTTTAAATTCATCCACCGTTAATTTTATTTATTACCGACAAAATTCATTCTAGACTTTAGAAACCTATAGGAGAGAAATTAATGAGATTTAAAAAGCCTCTATGTTTGTGCTTTATGATGTTATTGATAGTGACTGCTTTCACCGTTGCTTTAGTTTCCATGAGTGATGAGAGTGTTAATTGGGTAGGAGGATCTGATGAATTGGATACATCTCATACTTTGGATAATGATAATATTGATTCGAAATCTCCTAGTGGAATTGAGGATGTGAGAAGTTCTGCAGATTCACCATGGCCGATGTTCCGCGGAGATTTGAGGCACACCGGGAGGAGCCCTTACGACACCAGTCACGTGGATGGGACGGAGAAGTGGAACTTCTCAGCCGATCACGATCTATTATCCAGTCCCGTGGTGGGTGAGGATGGTACAATATATATCGGCTCTTGGGATTATAACCTATATGCCATAAATCCAGATGGTACGGAGAAATGGAACTTCTACACAGGTGATGCGGTGAGACCCAGTGCCGCCATAGGAAACGACGGGACGATATATATGGGATCCTACTCGAAAAAGATGTACGCATTGAATCCGGATGGTACGGAAAAATGGAATTATTCCGTTAATAATTCTCTAAATTCCTCCCCCGCGATTGGGGGAGATGGCACCATATATTTCGGCTGTAATGATGACAAACTTCATGCGATTTATCCAAATGGAACAAAAAAGTGGAGCTTTAAAACAGGGGATATCGTTGCTTCAAGTCCTGCTATTGATGATAACGGTACGATTTATGTTGGGTCAAAGGACAGTAATCTATATGCAATCAATCCAAATGGTACAGAGAAGTGGAAGTTCTCTACCGGTGAATATGTTTATTCCAGTCCTGCCATTGGTAGCGATGGCACGATCTATGTTGGATCCTATAATAATAGGCTCTATGCTATCAATCCAAATGGTACACAGAAATGGAGCTTCACCACAGATGCTACAGTGAGATCTAGTCCAGCTATCGGTAGCGGTGGCACGATATACTTCGGCTCTAGAGATAATAAACTGTATGCGGTCCGTCCTAATGGCTCAGAAAAATGGAGTTTCCAAACCGATGACCAGATAGAATCTTCACCCACTATTGGATCTGAGGGTACAATATACTTTGGCTCTGATGATAATAACCTTTATGCTTTAAATCCGGATGGGACTAAAAAGTGGACCTTCTCAACAGATAGAAGTATAGTATCATCACCAGTCATCGGTAGTGACGGAACAGTATATTTCGGTTCAAAGGACAATAACCTGTATGCAATCTGTGGGTCACCATCGGTATCTATAGAGTCACCTTTAGAGGGAGATATTATATCGAATACAGATATCCTTGTTGAGTGGAGTGGAAGCGACGATGAGGTTGGTATAAGAAGTTACGAAGTACAACTAGATGATGGTGAATGGGATGATGTAGGGTCTAATACGAACTACAGCTACAACTCATCTTTTGACGGCAAATATACCTTCAAGGTCAAAGCCATAGATAATGTTGATAATATGAAGATCGTTACTGTAAACTTCACAGTTGATACGACCTCTCCTGCAGTAGAGATCACTTCACCTCCCGATGATGCGGAAATGTATAATTCTAGCATATCTGTAGAATGGAATGGAACCGATGAGACAACAAATATTGATCATTACGAGGTAAAAATAGACCATGGTAAATGGAATGACGTAGGGAATAGCACTGATTATACTTTTGAAAACCTTACGGTGGATACACACACTATAGAGGTTAAAGCCACTGACGAGGCCGGTAATAACATGACCTCAAGCGTTCACATAAAAGTCACTGAAAAAGATGACAGTGGAGGAGATACGCCTGGTTTCTCATTCCTGATAATGTTAGTGAGCCTTTTCTTAGTTCTAATATATCAGGAAAAAAATTAGTAACCTTTTTTCTTTTTTTATTTCTAAATTTGCTCTTTTCCTATTAAATTCTTATTTTTCTGACGTGATAAACCGTTAAATATCCACCGTCACCAAATCTGACCAAAAGAGGTAAGATTATGGTAGACGGACACACGAAACTACATCAGACCGAACATCAGGCTGGAGGTATCGACGAGATCCCGCAGGGTTCCCTCCTACCGCAGGACCCAACCGCACACCAGGCGGATCATGTACTAGGTGGACCCGATGCGATTAGCGGGCTGGACGCCACGCAGATAGGCGACGGAAGGGTCACGAACGGCGAGTACTATATGCTGGACGGTGTGAATACGGCGTCGGAGCTGGTGACGAAAGACCAGTTGGACAGTGCGGTTCAGGGTCTCGACTGGCAGGAGAGCGTGCTGTCGATGCACGACCCGAACAACGGTATCCCCACGGATCCGAGCGAGGGAGACCGGTATCTGTCCACGGGTACGGCTAACGGCTGGAACGCCGACAGTATCTACGAGTGGGACGGCAGTTCCTGGATAGAGACCGTTCCGGACGAGGGTTTTGTTACCGTGGTTGAGGACGAGAACCAGTGGTACGCTTACGACGGTAGTGTTTGGTCCGAGTGGGGTACCATGGTGGATCACGGCAACCTTGTGGGTCTTCAGGACGATGACCACACGCAGTATCTACTTCACGACGGCAGCAGGGCGATGAGCGGTCATCTGGATATGAACGGTAATTACATCTTAAACATCATGAACGCCCAGCCGGCGAGTGCGATGTCGAATATCGGTAACATAAGCGAGGCATTTGGTTCAGTTTTCACCAACAGGCTTAGATCCGAGCAGGGTTCCGACCTATACATACGCTGTGGGTTTGATACGGAAAAGATCATGGTCACAAATGCTGCGGAGTTTAAGATCGACGGCACCAAATTGGTGTCCAACGATGTCATCGATTTCACCGCCGGTGTGCTCAAGCCCAAGGTTATCACGCAGGACGCCGAGCCGTCGCTCACTTCAGGTGAATTTGCCGTTTGGGAGGACGATATCGACGGTCATAACTGGCTGTTGTTGAACATCGGTGGGAATCAGTACAGGGTTGAACTTGCTTGAAGGAGGTGAGAAACATGGAAGATCGATATGAAAAGGACGAGAAGACGCTCCTCGAAGAGAGGAAAAAACTCACTCAGAGGATACAGCAGGCGAGTCAGATGCTGGAACAGTTGAAGGGCAATCTGATCAACGTGAATGCCAAGCTGGAGTATATACAGTACAGGAGAAAGGAAGAAGAGAGCGTGGAAGAGGTAACGGAGAATAATGATGCCGGGTCACAAGAAACTTCACAAGGATGAGCACCAGGAAGGCGGTCCGGACGAGCTTAACGTTCAAGGGCTGTCGGGCGAGCTGGCGGACCCTCAGAAGCCGAAGGAGATGCACTGGCTCCTTCGGATGGGAACCTATCCGGAGGCGTACACGAGGAATACAGCTTATCTCGTGGTCGGTCTGATCAAGTTCCCCGGGAGCGATTCCATGGGGAAGGAACCGAGTTCTATCAAGGTGATCGCCGGTGGAGACGGTGACGGTATGAAGGTTAAGATCTACGACAGGACGAATTCTTTGATGATCGCTGAGAAAACGGACATCCCAGCTGATGCGGACAGGGATATCTACGACCTCGGTGTTCTTTCTAATATTCCGACCGGGGAAGCCATCTGGGAAGTTCAGATCGCCAGTGATTCGGGTGGAATGACTTATGCGAACATATCGGAGGTGACCATAGAATGGTGAATTATCACGTTAGGGTTAGATGTGAGACCTGCGGGACCTACGAGAGGACAGTGCAGGTAGATGCGGTAGATGAAGATTGGGTTCCGGAGGGGCACGAAGGTCATGAGATTACCGATTTCGTAATAGAGAGAAAGGGGGACAGGTGATGACCGAGCTTGTTGAAACTTACTGCACCAACGAGGACGTCGAGATGAGGTTGAACCTCGGCGAGAATTCCGACGAATGTTTGGATCTTATCAGGGATGTCAGGCAGAGGGCTTACCGGTGGATACGGTACAGGTACGGACAGGTGGGGAGGAAAGCTCCCGCCGTTGGTTCTTTGGATGTTGTTGAGGAAACTTTGAAGGACGTCGAGGCTGACCGAGCGTCTTACTATTACTTGCGAGATAAGATGGAGTGGGCTTCCGAGCCGTCGAGCATCTTGGTTAAGATGAAGCGGTGGAAGACGGAATCCGACGAGATGTTGGAAGGTATCTTCAGGGCGAAATACGGCGACGAGCTGTACGTTTTTCCGGAGTAGGTGAGAGATGGGTTACTACGAAGTGATCTACGGAACTGAAGATGGTAAGAAGGGGCTGTTAGAGTGGATGAAATCCGAGGTTGAAAAATTGTGTTATACGGGGTCACAGTCCGTCAGCGTTTACATCAACTCTCTCGCCGAGGCAGACGAGATACGCAAGGGTAATTTCCCATGCGTTCACATCTATCCGGTATCAGACAGTTTTGAGAAGGTTACCGAGAGGACTTTTAAGCACGAAACCACTGTGAAGATAATCGCTTCCACCAAGGGTTCTCGTAGGAAGGCGTTCAAGCAGGCGATCGAATGGTCCGGATTGATTTATGATCATTTCAGGAAAACGTTTCCTGATCTCGAAGGGGTTAAGCACCCTTTTGTCGAAGGTGATACGGTGTTCAGCTGGGAGGGATACAGGAACAAGAAACACAGGAATCTGATGATGGCTCACTCCGCCGTCGAGCTCGTTTACGAATG